>NZ_JAMYOL010000026.1:0-69540 GCF_040319815.1 Mesorhizobium sp. M0854 | reverse complement strand
GTCACAGCTGAAGTCGATCGGGCTCGAACCTTATGATTGCCTCAATCCAGGACTGATGGACTATATCGCCACCTGGACGGCCAAGAGATCCGGCGCGTTGCCGGCCTAACGAGTGATCAGACACTATCTTTGGGGGCCGGACGAAATCGCCCGGTCCCAGGCGTTGGAACGAACGCAGGCGAGCGTGTAGACGGACACGCTTCGTAAGTCATTGCTGACGTGCTGTCAGCCTCGGGGGGCGCTGGGCTCAACGGGAATACGCTGAAATTGGTCCAACCGGATCGTATGGCTCTTCAAGATCAGCGACTGCGATCAGTTGGTTCTGGCTTGGCGCGGCCCAGATCGTCGACTAGCTTGGATATCGCGGGCAAAGTCGCGCCCAAAGCGCGATGGCGGCAAGGTGGTGCTCCTTACCAGCACGATTATCGAGCGCCTGGCGTGAACGGCGGCACCATCAGCTTGCTGCGTTTTGTCCAGGAAACCAGCCCGTATACCAGGCGACGCCAGACCAGCCGATACCATCGGTGCGGCCGCGAACAAGGCGGGCGTCGGGGAAGCGTCGTGTGGCGGCCGGCAACAGTGCGAAAGCCAGCGGTCACTGGCTGTCACGCGAAGTCGGAAGGCGGTCACGACCTGTCTCTGTTTCAATGGATCCGTCGCCGGCACATTCGGCCGATTTGGGCCACCGGGCAAGGCAATGCATTTCAGAACGGCCACATCTGCCGCGTGGCGCGGCGGAAATCATGGCCACATTCTGCTTTAGCCGGCCAAGATGGCAATGTACTATTTGCCAATAAGCTGGCCATGGTTGCAGGACTATTCTAGGCCAGACCAAACCGAAATGAAGCTGATGACCGATCGCGCCAGGTTCCTGATCATTGACGACCATCCGCTGTTTCGGGAGGCGCTGCATAGTGCCGTGCAGATGGCCTATCCGGAAGTCGACACGGTGGAGGCGCGCTCGATTGCCGAGGCGCTCGAGCTTCTGACGGATGCCAAGCCGTTCGACCTGGCGCTGCTCGATCTCAGTATGCCCGACGTGCATGGGTTTGACGGGCTGCTGCAGCTCAGGACGCGTTATCCGCGCCTGCCGGTGGTCATCGTCTCCGGCTATGAGGAACCGAAGATCATTTCCGAGGCGCTGTCCTACGGTGCGGCCGGCTTCATCCCGAAATCGGCGCGCAAGAGCGACCTTGCGGCCGCCATCCGCTCGGTGATGGAAGGCGCGATCTATGTTCCCGAGACTTATGAAGGCCGGCCGCGCGATGCCGACAGCACCGACCGCGCCGAGATGGTGCAGCGCCTGGCCACGCTGACGCCGCAGCAGCTCAAGGTGCTGCAGATGCTGCGCCAGGGCCTGCTCAACAAGCAGATCGCCTACGAGCTGCAGGTCGGCGAGACCACCGTCAAGGCGCATGTCTCGGAAATCCTGCGCAAGCTCAACGTCTACAGCCGTACCCAGGCGGTGATCGAGGTCTCGAAGCTCGACAATGCCGAGCTGTTTCGCGATCCGGCGGGGTTTTGAGGGGTCGGTGCCGATGCCCCTGCAAACGAAGCAGCAAGGCGCTGCGATCAGGTGAATGTCTCAAAGGCGTTTGATCTGCTGCTCCCTATCCGAATGATATAGACGAAATGATTTCTCTCGTTTCGCCTACCTCATCGATGAGATCGTATTCCTCGCCTTGCGCGAGGTAGGTCACGAACGCAAAATCGTTTCCATTCGACAAATACCAGGCCAATAAGGGTTGATCTGTAGTCCGCGACGAAACGCCAACACACATTACGTCGCCAAATTTTCTCTCAAAAATCCGCTCGACATCTATGAAATTGTTTCGACAAAACTCGACCATAAACGTTCTAAGAACATCGAAATCTGCATTTGGCTTTTCCCGCTTCGATATTTCGCAATAGAGAATTGAAGGGTGCCGCCGGCATCTGATTCTTTAAACTAAGGTAGGCGGCGATCCCTCGGGGAGGTTGTCAGTTATGTCTTCCCATCCGACGGGCAAGTCAAAGGTGCCGTAGAACTGCACTGTCATTGTGGGTTTCCCGGGGCCCCCTCAGTCGCGCATGGGCATGCCCGGCATAGTCACCGCACCGCGTCGGCGCGCATAAGCGTCACCCTTGTTATCCGGTTTGCATGAGCGTGATATGAGATATGTATTGAATGATGCGCCTCGTCGAAGCGGTCCCAAGGGCCGTATTCACCCAAAAAAGGATCTCTCCGTGCCGCGCCGCTTTTTGAGGGCACGCCAAAGATATTCAGCACGTCGTTGCGACTGGATGAAAAGGGGATATCAAGGAGGTCTCGATCCAAATTGTCAGCTTCTATGAATATGGTGTCTATTTTTTCATCGCGATCGCAGATGAAGGAAAATTTGTGACGCGCAGAAACGTAATCTATGCGGATTTCCGGAAGATCATGATCTACAGTTCGTTTGAATTTCCAGGATTCAAAAGGCGGTGACGTCAAAAGAGATGACGCCGGTTTTCCCAAGTAATCGAGGATCGCGTTAGCCATTCTCTAAGCCAGCAGATGCGCCAGCAACGCCCTCAGTTGGGCCGGCTTCAGAGGCTTGCGCATCAGCTCGATGCCGGCGGCGCGGGCGGCCTTGGCGACACTTTCCGAGCCGTCGGCGGTGACGATCAGCGCCGGCACGGCGCGGCCGAGACAATCACGGACTTTGGCGATTGTGGTGGTGCCGAGGTCGCCGCCGTCGAGATGTTGGTCGGCTATGACAATATCTGGCAACCAGTCGGTGTCGCCAAGCATGTCGAGCGCGTCACCGGTCGAGGTGGCGGGGCGCACCAGGCATTGCCAGCGCTCGAGCAGGGAGGTCATCGCCTGCAGCACGTCGATGTCGTTCTCGACCAGCAGCACCCTTGTGCCGAACAGACCGTAGCCGCGCGGCCGCTCCATGTCGACGGTGCTGGCGATTGGATCGGCCGTGTCGCCGATCCCGACCGGAACGTCGATATGGAAAATCGTGCCATGTCCGACCTTCGACGAAAACGTGACGGGATGGCCGAGTGCCGCGGCGATGCGGCGCACGATGGCCAGCCCCAACCCCAGCCCGCCGGCGGCAAGCCCGGCATCGGTCGGGATCACGCCGCGATGGAATTCCTCGAACACCGCCTCGCGCTGGTCGTCGGGGATGCCGCAGCCGGTATCGGCGACGTCGATGCGGATCGTGTCGCCGCGATGCCTGGTGCCGACCAACACGCCGCCCGAGCGGGTATAGCGCAGTGCATTGGACAGGATGTTCTGCAGGACGCGGCGCAGCAAGGTTCGGTCCGAACGAACGAGCGCATCGACCGGCCGGAACTTCAGCGTCAGCCCCTTCATCTCCGCGACCGGCTGAAAATCCGAGCGCAGAGACGAAAACAGCGTCTCCAGGCTGACATCGGTGATGTCGGGCTGCACGACGCCGGCATCGAGCTTGGAAATGTCGAGCAAGGTGCGGAGCAGGTCCTCCATCGTCTCCAGCGATCGCTCGACCTGGCGGACCAGCTTTCTGCCTTCCTGGCTGGTCTGTACTTCAGCAAGCGCCGAGACCGACAGATGCGCGGCGTTCAGCGGCTGCAGCACGTCATGGCTGGCGGCCGCCAGGAACCTGGTCTTGGACAGGTTCGCCAGCTCGGCGTTTTCCTTGGCTGCGCTCAAGTCGATGTTCGACTGCTCCAGCCGGCGCAAGGTCGAATGCAGCTCTTCGGTGCGGCTGCGCACCCGGCTCTCAAGCGAAATGGCGGTCTGGAACAGCGAAAAGGCATTGCCTTGCTGGTCCATGGAACGCTCGACGCGGCTGATCAGCGCGGCGTTGATCTTCTTCAGCCTTTCCAGGTCGTCGATGTTCCTGAGCGGCATCCCGGATTTCCTACTCCGCCGCTTCGGCCGCATTGCGTTCACCGAAGGCGATGCCGGTGAAGGTCTGGTTCAGATGCATCGAACGGTACTGTTCGCCATAGGTGCCGAAGCCGAGGACGTTGTTGACCTTGTAGAGTTCCGAAATCTCGCGATAGACCTGCCGATTGCGCGCGTCGAGCCGGCGCAGCACGCAGTCGAAACCGAGGATCAGGTCAATGCCGCCAAGCCTTTCGCTGACGTCGCTGAGCGCGGCGCGGGTCGCCTCGACCATGTCCTTAGGCTGGGCGACGGCAAGCACGACACCATCGTCGATGGCGCAGAAGAACGACAGCGAGCCGTCCGCGTGCATCTTCTGGATTGAACGGCAGTAAAATTCGCCGCCGACTTTCACCACCACCGGATGCGAGGCAAAACTCAATGGCGTCAGCATCTGCGCGACAACGCCGACCGAGGCGGCATATTCCTCGGCGGCAACGGTGGCGTTGAATTCGCGCACGATGCGATGGTCGGGATCGGATGCCGTCACCACCAGCTTCTCGTCGGTGGGAACGAAATTGTCGGTCTTGAACACGTGGAAAGGAATTTCCGTGGTGACCAGCACGATGATGGCGCTGTCGGAGGTCACTTTGCCGTTCGAGATCAGCCGTGTTGTCTCGAATTTCAAATCATCGCCAGCCGACCCACCGATCAGTGGGATGTCGTCGAGCCCCCAATGGATGGCGGAGGTCACCGCTTCTTCGGCATAAGACAGGCCGTCGATCAAGCAGAGCGCGAAAGTGGTGTCGGCCCGCTCGTGCCCGAGGCGCTCGTGTAACGAACGCCTCAGCGCCTCGACTTCGCCGGTAATCCCGTCCATGCCTGATGAGGACAGATTTTCGATCATGGTGCTGGCTGCCGAAAACGATACGGAGGGAAGCAGCATAGCCAGGATCTGGCCTTCCTCCAGCCCCTTGGGCGTTATCTCACCGGCTGTCGAGCAGCCGGCATAGTGGAGCGCCGGCGCGTGGGTCTTCAGCGCTTCCGACAGGGCGACGGCCTCTATGAGGCTCTGCGAGAAAAACAGGAGGGCAAACCCGGCGTCAATGGCCGCTGCTTCCGCTGCCACCGCCCGGGCGAACGCATCCGCGTCAGATTCGTCGGTCGTGAGCACCGAAACGCCGCATGCATAGCGCGTCCGTGACTTGGCCAGCGGCTTCCTCCTCCATTTCCTCCAACGCTCTTTTTGTGCGCGTCTGGCGCGCCGGCGTCGAGGTCATTGTTGTCTTGAAGCGGTGCTTTGGCAATGAGCCAACATGATGGATTTGAAGTTTCTGCCGTTTGACGGCGTCCGCGCAGCCGCTCACAGACGAAAGGCGCATCGCACCGCCATCCGTGCAACGAAGGCCCAGCTGAATTTGCCGCAGGCGAATGTCAAGGCTCGACGTGCCAAGAATGGGGCAGGATATCGCGGTTAGCCGTTGCCGCTTTGGACAGGGTGTTAGTCTAGCCTGGCGGTTGTCGTGGTCAATCCGGGGCAGGTGACAGCCTACGCCAATGCGCTCGGCAAGCGGGCCAGGACCGACACCACCGATGCTGCTGTAACGCTGCCTTCGTTGGGTCGAGCAAGCGGCAAGTGCCCGTTGCGCGGCACCGAAGCCGAGGCCCTGGCCGGGCTCGTCGCTCGCCGCCGTCAGATTGTGCGGATGATCGCAGCCGAGAGAGCCATGCCCGCACCGCCATGGCAACGCAGGCACCAAAGAGCATCCAGCCAAAAGGAAAAAGACCGGCTGGAGAAGGTGTTGTTTCGCGGTTATTTCCGATCGCTTAGACTCAATTAGGCGACTTTGAGATCTTTCATCGCCTTTTCAACGACATCCTTGATCGGCCTTGATACATCTTCGGCAGCCCTGGTCGTCACGGCCTGAAATTCCTTGGCCTGCTCGACGGTCTTTTCGAGCTGCGTGCGCAAGAAGGCAGTCTGCAGTTCGATGAACTCGGACGGCGACTTCACGGCAACCAGGGCTTCGAGGTGCGAGAAGCCGGCTTCGGCATTGGCGCGCAGAGCAGCAATTGTCTTCAGCGACAACTCGTTGCCGACGGTCTTGGCGGTTTCGAAGCTCGACTGCAGAGCCTTCTGGGTCGTCTCGGTGCCTGACGCAAATTTCGCATAGGCTTCTTTCGACTGCTCGACGCCCTTTTCGGCGACAGCGCGGACCTGGTCGGCAGCCTTCGACGCGTCGAAGGTGGGGAATGCGGTATTTTCAACGGTGTCAGCAGTCTTGGCCATAGTTTCCATCCTGTCCGGTGGACGGCCTTTCACAAAAGCCGTCTCGTTCATTTACGAAACTGACGTTACGGCATTTATAGTGCATTGCAATATTTTTGTGCGACGCACCATCCCTCTTCCAGCGTTCCGAGGGGGCATGCGGAGGGTCGGTGGCATCTCGAGATCGCCGGTTCTGCAGGAAGAACTCTTCTGGACGGACCCCCTGATCCAGCATAGCCTCGCAACAGAGCACGACGTTTTGCCACCTGCATATCTACTTCAGCCGCTATTCGGCAACCGTCCAAGTCTACGTCAACTAAAGCGTTAAATTCGTGCGCCGCAAACTTTCAGTCGGCGTACCCGCTGGGCACAAGGCGATCGCTTTCCTTAGCGCGCCATCGAGAAGTTGGCTCGATATGGCGGTGGTTGACGCGAAGGCGCGCCTCTACCGCTTCCAGTGTGCCGTGAAGTGACCACCCCTGGTGGTCTATCGGTTAGCCAAGTTCCGGATCAGGGCGGATGCCTGAAGAAGACAACCGCTTCCTATCATCCAGGCATACAGTCCCACATGATCCGACGGGCTGAAGCCGGTGGGCAAATGCACGATAGGCATTCGAAATGACTTATCGTCGATCACCAACCCAACGGATCGAAGATCCGGTGGCACGTTTCCGGGAATTGCCAAAATTGGGGTATCCTTGTCCCAGACCAAGCTTGTCGCCAGCGACTCTTCATTATAGGCAACCGAAACATCCGCCCTGTGCCCCGCTGGGCGCCAAAGCTCCAGTTTGAGGTCATAAACGCAGCCTGTCAGACCATTTTCGACCGGCACCATCCAAGGTTCCAAGGTGGCGGCCGTCGTGTCGGAAACGCCACGAGATCCACCTATGGTTTGGAGCTGACCAGTGGCATTCCCCAATAGATCCGAAATCGCAGTCAAACTCGAAGAAGCGCCTGCCGCCCCGTTAGACGTTGATCCAGAATCCGATGCGTCGTCGGTCACCACAATATCCGCGGGTCCCGGCAACGCAGTGACCGAGCCATCGTCACCCATCAAAGTGACAGTCGATCCACCCTCGATATGCACGAGGTCGCCCAGTCTGAACAGTTTGCCGAGCTGAGGGCTGTCCGCGGGAGGATCGACAGCGACAACGACATACTCGCTGGCCGCAAGAGCGCTCGAGCAGGAACCAACTGCTGCGATGGCCGCAGCCAGTAGGAAAATGATTTTGGGTTGCCGATACATGACGCACGTTCAACCATACGCTTGTTTTACTTGCCTTCAAGATAGATCCTATCGCCAGCCTCACCCTGCTTCAGTCTCCCAAGGTGATAAGCAACGAGGCCATCGTTGGGATATTGAATGGCCAGCGATGCAAAGGCAGCAGCGGCAGTCTTGTCGCGCGCGGACATCAGCAAGTAAGCTTGCGAGTAAGCCTCCACCATCTCGCGATTCATACGCCCGTCTTCCAGCAACTCGAAGGCTGAGATCCACTCAGTCTTGCCTTTCAGACACAACACACCGGACGGCCGAAGCAGGTAGTCATCGGAAGAGTTCGCCACCTCCTCGCTGATGCAGTTCACGGTACCTAGAAACTTGTTCGCGCCTTCGAGCCTGGCAGCGGTGTTCACCGTATCGCCCATGGCCGTGTAGTTGAAGAATCGATTGCCCCCAAAATTTCCGACAACTGCAGGTCCTCGATGGACGCCGATACGAGTGACGCCAACGTCATGGCCTCTAGACTTTAGATCTGTCCGAAATCTTCGAGACATCGCGACGGTAGCAAGCGTTAGTTTTAGGGCCCTTTCGGCTTGGTCCTCCTGCACACCCGGTGCGCCAAAAAAACCAATGACTGCATCGCCTATTAGTTTGTCTATCGTGGCGCCATGTTCAATGAAGAGACCACAAACCGCCTCGAGGTATTCATTCAGAACCGTAGCAAATACCTCTGGTTCCGTCCGTTCGCCCAAACTGGTGAATCCCTCAAGGTCGGTGAACACGCACGTTATCAAGCGTTCGGATCCGCCGAGGCGCAGTGACGCCGGCTTGCTGACTAGCTCTGCCACGACTGCCGGGCTGAGATACTGAGAGAACGCGTTCTGGACGAAACGCCTTTCTTTCGAGTCCCGGTGCCATGCCAGAATTGCGACGAATCCGGAGAGCCCTAGCAGCAGCATCGACGGCGCGACCATAGGTAACAGAATTCCGGCCTTGGCAAACGCGGTTGCTTCTAAGATCAAAACCGAAACGACTGCGCCGATGATGACCACAGGTTTCACCAACACTGATATGCGGAGCCAAGCGACCCAGATGCAGAGCGCCGTCGCGAGAACGAAGGGCGCAAACGCCGCCACCGCCTCTGGCGTAATGATTTTGTCGCCCTTGATCAATCTCGCCAGCGCATTGGCATGAATAACGACACCCGGCAGCGCTCCGGCAACAGAGCCGTTCAGCACGGCAAAGGGGGTTGCATGACGATCCTGCAGCGGGAGGTCAACGCCGATCAAAACGAACTTCCCGGCGAACCAGGCCGGGGGCGCGAAAGCGGCGGCGTGCGCCGGATATATTGTAAATCGTGCCGGATGAATGCCTGTAGCCCGATAGTAGACCATCTTCTCCGCAGCCTGCGATGCCGATATGCCGGCGGTCTGCGCGAGCGCTGATGCAAAGCTACGTTGCCAGTTGCCATTCACCAGGCGCCCTGGAAATTCTTCCCGCACAACCCCGTCGACCCTATCATGAGACAGGGCCGCTAGTCCGCGGATGGCGCTTGGCGCGAAGCGACTAAGGTACGACAGTTGCTTGTCGGTAAGGTCGTCCTCGTGTGATGCAGATGCGACAATTACGGGACTTTCGGCCGCCTCGATAACCTCAGCCAGGCGCCGATCCTTCTCCGCCTCGGTTGGCTGATCGAAAAGCAAGTCAATGCCTATTGTTCTCGGATGAGCTTTATCGATTTTCTGCACGAGGTCGGCCAAGGCACCCCGATCCAGCGGCGATCTATAGGGAAATCTTTCCAAGGTCTGCTCTGTGATCGTCACGATCACGATGTCTGTCGGGGGCGCAACGAAGGGCGAGATGGTCGTCATCAAGACGTCGCGCAGCAGTTTCTCGCCCGAGGGAGAGAATGTGGCAATGCAGGCTCCCAGAATGAAAAAGAATCCGAGCGATGCGAGAAGGCGCCCTTTTTGAACCTTTCCGATCGGCGTGAAGACGGCCAAGCTGCGTGCAATCCGTTTCGGTGTCTATCGGCGTGAGTTTACACAGCATAGACCGCCGGCGAAGTGAGGGCTAGCGGTAGGCCCTTCGCTAAGTCCGTTGGATTGTCCAGTAGTGGGTCAGTTTGAAATTTGAGGGCCTCGACGCGGCCGTCGCCTTCGGACGTTGGCTCATATATGCTTAGCGGAACGCATGGGAGGGAAGGATGCGTGTCACAAGCCTGTTTTTCCTATTAACCGGTCTCACGATGCCAATTGCAGCCTTCGCTCAAGGCGAAGTATCGGTCGAACGAGGGTTGCAGGTATCAATCATCGGCGGGTGTCACGATTGCCATACCGAAGGCTACAGCGAAACAGAAGGCAAGATTGATCCTGAAAGGCTTTAATGGGCAACTCGGTCGGTTGGCGCGGTCCTTGGGGCACGACCTATGCGACCAATCTTCGGATAGATGCTTCGGTAATGAGCGAGCGTGGATTCGTAGGGATGCTGAAGCGCATTAGAACGTCTCCACCGATGCCTTGGTACAATCTTCGAGCGATGGAGGAGAGCGATATGCAATCGCTCTATCAATACATTAGGTCGCTCGGCAAACACGGGAAGCCGGCCCCCAGCCGCATTCGCCCTGATAAGGAACCGACGACGCCATATGTTCAACTTGTGCCACCCCAAATGCCGAAGAACTGACAAATATGCCCAGAGCTGAGGAAGAACGGCGCCCGGTAAAAAGCGCAGCGTCAGATTTCAAACTGATCCACTACCGACTATCCGTTGGACTTGACACTGCGAAGCACCGGGCTCAGTCTCGCAAGATTGCTCCGGTTTTGTCCAGTCTATCGACTGGTGAACCCGCTGAATGAGCCGAGACTAAGGATATACAGCCATGATGGCGCTTCGCTTCGCCATTGCGCTTCTTCTAGTTTCGCTGAGCGCCCAAGCGTGGGCAGAACGGCGCGTCGCGCTGGTCATCGGTAATTCTGCCTATAGATACGCGGTTCCACTTTCCAATCCAAAAAATGATGCGGTGGATATGACCGCAAAACTGCAGGCGTTGGGCTTTGAGGTGGTTGCAGGCGAGGACCTCGATCTGAGCGGGATGCGCGGCACGGTTCGAGATTTCATCGGCAAGCTGGATGGTGCCGACATGGCGCTTCTCTTCTATGCCGGCCATGGCGTCCAGGTGAACGGCACCAACTACATGGCTCCCGTTGATGCGCGGCTATCCACCTATAACGACCTCGACTTCGAAGCCGTGCCCATGGACCTCGTCTTGTCGGCCATGGAGCGAACCACGAAGGTCAACCTGGTATTTTTGGATGCTTGCCGGGACAGTCCTTTCTCACAGAACCTTGGGCGCTCGATGGGTACGCGATCAGGGTCGGTCGGTCGGGGCTTGGCAAAGCTAGGCACGGGCGTTGGATCGCTCATAGCCTTTGCAACGCAGCCCGGGAACGTTGCGCTGGACGGCGAGGGAAGGAACTCGCCGTTCACATCTGCGCTGCTGAAGAATCTTGGTACGCCTGGCCAGGACATCTCCCGCGACCTCATCAACGTCCGTAGGGATGTGCTTGAAGCAACCGACGGCAAGCAAGTGCCATGGGACAACTCCTCGCTGACGGGCGACGTCATTTTGCAACCGTTGTCCGGAAACACCGCTGTCACGGCGGGTGCGAAAGGAGGGGACGTAGAAGTCGCCTATTGGGAGACCATCAAGGAAAAAACGGACAAGCGCTTCTTTGAGGCCTATCTCAGACAGTATCCAAGCGGCGCCTTTGCGGCGTTAGCCAGCTTGAAGATCGACGAGATCGAACAGGCAGCAACAGATCGTGGCAAAGCCCCCTCGATTTCCATCGCGGGCGTGGCGGTTGCAGAAGCTCATCCTGATTTAGATGTGACGCAAGCTTTGGCTGATCCGCGCGCGTTGACAAAGGCAACGCAAACAGAGCTAACGCGAGTCGGCTGCCTTGTCGGACAGGCAGACGGCAAATGGGGACCGGGAAGTCGGAAAGCTCTTCAAGCCTTTGCCGAGCAGCGGGGATTGAAGCTTGCCAGCCTGGAGCCGACGAAAGAGGTGTTGCGCGCAATCAAGAATATCCCAGAACGTGTCTGCGCTCCGGTCAAGGTAAAGGCTTTTGATGGCGCGTGGGCACTGACGCGGCGCGCAGGTAATTCCGCCTGCGATTACACCGAACAGTCAACGACAATCTTTATCGATGGAACGGAAATTTCCGCGATGGTGCCTTTGGCCGGAACAATCACCGCCGACGGGGCATTCGACATCTATTTAAGTTTCGTCGATGACGATGGTGCGCCAAGGCAAAACCATATCATCGGCAGGCTTCAAGGTGCGAAAGGCAGCGGTGAGTTTTCTCGAGTCGGAGGCGAGTGTGCAGGTGTCGTAAGACTTGACAAGCGTACTGAATAGGGCCGGCATTTGCGGGTCCGTGCAAACGCCGACCAAACCATTCGGACGTGGTCCGTCTCATTGAACCAACGTTGAAGTCGCGTGGACTTTGCCGTCGTCGCGCACCTCGTAAAATTTGTCGTTGTCAATGTAGATAAGATGACAAACTGGTTTACCTTGGTCTTGTGAACAGGCCTTGTCGCCGTCGAAAGTCAATGGAACTTTGACCTTTATCTTAGTTTTGTTGTTCACCAAAGCTTCGCCAATGATCTGTTTTTTCTTCCAGTTCCAGACAAGAGTGGCAGTTATGGCAGCTCCAGCGTCGTATATAATTACATTTACCTTTTTCCCATTAGCAAAAGTCTTAAATTCTTCCATCGATGCTTTCTTCGCGCTACTTGGTAGATCCTCGGCCCAAGCGGACATAGCAAGTGAAAACGTAGCTACGACAACAAGCGATAACAGTTTCATCCTATCCTCCCCATCCCCCGCCGGTTTGACTGAAATGTCTATATATTCTTAAGCGAGGAGACTGAAAATTATCATGATAACAAGCTTTCAAGAAGCGGAAATCAGCGCGTCCTAGATGTCGTTGGGGACATTTGCTCAAGTTGAGCGAAGCCGCACATTCTAGCATGTTCCCTAGGATTTGCGCTTAAGCCAACGCGTTCTCGGTGTTTACAATGCGCAGACCGCCGAGCGTGTGATGCGTGGTGTTTGGATTGCGAGCCTCTTTGCACTTACCGCCGCGTATGTTGCCGACCAAGCGGGCCTTGAGGGCATCGTCTCGAAGCGCGCCGACAGCCCGTATCGAAGCGGCCCGACGACGAATTGGCTGAAGACGAAGAGCTTCACAGTCCAGGAATACGAACTATTGGGCGTCGAGCGCGAGCCGGGCAAGGCGGCATTCGCCTTGCTGGCGAAGCCCGGTACCGGAAAATATGCCGGTTCGGCTTTCATCACCTTGAACCAGGAGATGCGCGAACGGCTGTGGAAGCGTGTCCAAGAGCACGCCGGGCCACCGCCGAAGGGCAAAAACGGCCGGCGACCATGGGTCAGGCCGGGCTGAAAGCCCACGTCAAGCATCTACGGGGCGAGTTCGGATTTCGCCACGCCTCACTGCAGGATTCAGAGAGGAGTGATACCTCCAGCGAACACGGCACGAATTAGCCGGCAAACCGCGGCGGGCGGGTGCCTTGGGGACAAGATGGTAGATTGCCAATGCGTTTGCGGGTGTGGCCTTAAGTCGCAAACTATTGGCTTCAGAAGCAGGGCGTCGGGCTTCATTGACGGTGCTGCCAATACCATATGGTGATCCATAGCCTCCCAAACGAGAGAAGCTCGCCCCTGACGGGTCGCACTGCGGCCGTCACCCGGCAATTGCTGTGAACTAGGAAACCATCATGCCTGAAAATATCAGACTAACTTCGAGAGATGTCCCCCTCATTCAGCTAGGCCTCTATCAATGCCGCTTCCCGGTGAGCGAAGACCCGTCAGTACCCGGTGGTTATCGTTTTTGTGCTGGGCCAACTTCGCCGGATCGCGTCTACTGCGATCACCACCACAACATTGTGACCGCCGTGGACCCTCGTCGAGCCCGTTCGGGTCTCCACCTCGCTCAACGACGCGCTGCGTAAGTCTGACTGGCGGCGGCCTCCCGGCCAGGCGCTATGCGCTCCAAGGCCTTGGCTACGACCATTCCGTCGGCTCGGTCTGGCGCATCCTCCCTTATGCCGTCTTCGCCGATGTATCCCCCCGTCGCCCGATTGAGAACGACGACTTCTCGCCGAAGCGATCGCTTCGTAGCCCGACTGGAAGCTCAGTGTGCTTTTGTAGAGGTCGAGGGTCCAATCCAACGTCTGGACTCCACTGGAGTGCCTGCACTCGAGAGCGATTGGCTCTGCGGCAGCCGATAAGGACCAAATGCGCCATCTGCGGAAGTTCGAGGCATCGCCGATGAACGGCAGCCATCGGGCCCGTCGCAGAAGTTGGGGTGCGAGCGCACTATGGCGCAAGTCGGCCCCATTGCCGACTTTCCCGCACCCAATATTCCTATGAAGGATGATCTTGCTTTGAGGGCAACCACCGTCCACAACACAAAGGCTTCAACGGTTTTTATGCGGCCAATCGGACTTCTGCCGGGCCACAACCGGACAGCCGTTCACTCCGGCAACCCCGCGAACCGCATGTGTCCGATCCAGCGATCGAGGGCCCCGGGGGCGAGGTAGTTTTTCTCCCATTGCCTGCGTTGTTTGCTGATGGAGTCGCCGGGCGAGTCTTTGAGGAAAACCGCAAGTGCTTCCTTTGCTTCCCGCTTGTTTCCCAGACAAGCGTGGATCCCGGCAAGCATGCGCTGTGCGCCGCTCGGGATTCTAGACATTTTCCGCATCGCCGTCAGCGCAGCCCCGCAATCGTTCTTTTCGTAGAGCGCCCAGCCCATCTGCCAGTGGAACCAGTCAGGGTGGAAGGGATCGATGCCCTTGGCCTGCTCGATCCGATCAATCGCTTCGTCCGTGCGGCCAACGTTCAGCAGCACGCCTGCACTCATGACGAGGATATTCGAGTCGCTGGGGTTCAGGACAATCGCCTGATCGTACCGGGCAAGGGCCTGCTCCATCTCGCCGGCTTCGGTGTGGATGCTGGCGCGGATGTTATGCGCCTCGGAATCGTCGGGAGCGAGTAGAATAGCCTTGTCGGCGTATTCGGCGGCCCGCTTCAACGCCTCGTCGGGGTTATTTTCCTGCTTGTGCCAGAATACCGCGTCATTGCGATAGGACCAGGCCAGCCCAATATAGCCGAACTGGGCGTTCGGATCCGCTTCGATCGCCTTGAGGCTGAACTGCCTTAGCAGATCGTTCCCCGCGGCAGAGAAATTGATCTCGGCCCTTCCCATCAACTCGGCCCTTCCCATCAGGTAGTAGCGGAGCGCGCTGACCTGCGCGGCGTCACTCCTTGGCAGCGGGCGCTGGATTCTCTGCCCGACCCGATCCGCAAGCGTGCGGATGATTTCCTCCTGGACGACGAAAAAATTGCCAATCTCCCGGTTGTAGGTGTTGGCCCAGACATGCGATCCGTCATGCGCATTCAGCAACTGGGCGGTCACTTTCAGCCGGTCTCCGACCTTCTGCTGGCTGCCTTCGAGCAGGTAGTCGACGCCGAGTTCATCTCCGATCTTCCTGGTGTCGACCGGCTGGTCGCGGTACCTGAAGCTCGAGTTTCGGGCGATGACGGCATAAGTCTTGCTCCGCGAAAGCTCGGTGATGATCCCCTCGGCGACGGCATCGCTGAGATATCCCTTATCCGCGCCGGTACTGAAGTCGTCGAAGGGAAGGATCGCAATCCTCGGCATGTCGCTCGAAGGAACTGGAGCGGCTCGCCATATTTCCGCGCCGTAGTATGCGCCGATCGCTGCCGGAGCGAGAACGATTGCAGCAAGAATGAAGCCGCGCTGCGAGAATCGTGTCTTGGCACGTTCCGTGTCGGCTGCGGCGTTTGCGTCCGCCGCGTCCGACGGATTGGCATTCAGCCGGTAGCCTCTCTTTGGGAGGGTTTCCACGATCACGTGCGCGTCGTCCCTCAATGCGCGGCGAATATCGGCAATGCATTGAGTGAGGCTGTCGTCGGTCACGAAGGTCTCGGGCCAAACCGCCTGCATCAGCGCATCCTTGGACACGATTTCGCCCGGTCGCGCCGCGAGCACCGAGAGCACCTCGGCGGACTGGCTGCGAAGATTGACCGCTTTGCCTTCGACGGTTCGGAGTTCTTTGCTTTTCGTCAGGAAGGCAAAACCGCGAAACGTGATCGTTTCAGCAGATTTCAGGTCAATTTCAGGGGCCGTTCGGGACATTTCACCTTCCTGGCGCGCTTTCTAGTTTAGCCCATTCGGCCTTCGCCTCCAAGCGATCCCAGCAGCACCGGATGAAACGGAGGACGACATGAATCGCACCAAGATCATCATCGCTCTCGCTCTTCTTTTGGCAACGCAAACGGCTGCAAAACCGGATCCCCGCATCGCGAGATTCTGTGGTCCTAACCATGTCAACGAGGTTGCCTCAGACGACGTCCGTCCCAACCCCGGCGGTTATTGTGTCGCCAGCCTTAAATCGATGGATAACCGGGCCATGTTCACCGCCATCGCTGTCACAATCCTTCTGACCAACCAGGGGGAGCTAATCAGGCTCCCCGACGTGAAACCCATGACCTCCATGGCGGAGTGCAGAGCTTGGACCCATCAACAGGAGTTCATGCGCGTACTCCCCGGCTATCTCGCCACCTTCCATTACTGCGACAACGCATCAGAACCATGATTTTGCAAGGCCTGGCTGTTCACGCTCGGCCGAAGGATGGCACCACTCCTGCCGGGACCAAGGTGTCGAGATCGGGCCTGTTCCGCCGATCTGTGCGAGCGAATATTTGCTGCGCGTCAACCGTGCCGGTGGAGCGCCCGGTGCCAAGATGCCGATCCATACACATCCGGGACCGGAGGCCTTCTATGTGCTGGGCGGCAAGCTCGGCCAAAGAACGCCCCCCGGAGTGAGCTATGCCGAAGCCGGCACGACCATGGTCGGACAGGGGGTCGACATGCCGATGGAGGTGTTCAGCGCCGGCACAACCGCTCTTGATGAGCTGGCCATCTTCATGGTGGACGCCAATCGGCCGTTCTCGTCGCCGGCCAGCCTCGACTGAGGCGACGTTTCGCGGGGTGGCGCGCATGTTTGGTACGAACTGAGGCGGCACCCCAGCGAAGATCCGCAAGATTCGGGAAATTTGGATTTTCGCTTACACGCATCATCGAAGCCGTCGGGCGGCACTGGGCGCGGCGCTATCCGCATCTCAGCCGCAGCTCGCGCTGGCTCCCGGATCATATCGAGTCCGGCGGGACAAGAAAACAGTTCTCATGCTCTTGGGTCGGATGGAGGCATATATGATAGTCGCCGTCCTGCGACGGAATCTCATCACCATATGGGATGAAATATCGCTGTTGCCGCGTGATCTTCCGATGATCCCCGGTCCTCAGGATCACAACCCAGCCACCGAGACGAACATGAACCGCGCCGTTTGGGATTCGCTGACACTCGCCATGTTCGGCGTCGCCGTGACAGCAGGCCGGCGGATAGCTCCATCCGGACGGGGCATCATGTGCGCTCGAGGGAACCAAGAATCCTGACGACGAAAGGGCCGCAAGGACGACCGCGGCAGGGCTTGGCGCCGCGGCATTCCCTTTTCCGATTGCCGCTTCGGCCACATGTTGAAGCAATTACACGCCTTTATTAGCATTAGCTAACAAAAAGGTGCTGAGGCGTCATCTTATGCACCCGTTCTTGCGTTCCGTTTCGGCATGCTGTCTACCCGGTTCTATCCCGGTTGTGTGTCTCAGTTTGAAATTTCGCGTTCGCTTTCGTTACGCCGTTTCCTGCCTTTGCGTGACAACCGCGTCATCCAGAGGGCAGTGCAACATCACGACCGATGCGGAATCCGTCAAAGCGGTGCGAAACTTCGTAGGAGCAAGGTCTTCGCGAGTGCCGGGCAGGGGATATTTGTCACCACCGCCTCTCGTTCTCGAAAGTAGAGCGAGCGCTACCGAGGAAGGCCCGAGAGACGAAGTCAAGGCTGCATCTGGAGCTGATCGACGGAGAGCAGTTGCTTGAGATGCCTTACACAACCAACACGCCGAAGCCTGCCCTGCCTCCGCCGCAGGTCAAACTCGACCAGGAATGGCGGGGCGTCCATGGCCCGGGCCATTCTCGCACCCGACTTTTACCGATTACATGAGCGGATGGCCCCGTTGGGGGAGCCGCAGACGCGCTCGGCCGAAAGTGTCTGGCATTTGGTCTGAAATCGATCGGGTCGAAGCCAATTTCCGCCTGCCGCGCTTCACGCTATTGCAAGACATTCAAATTTGAGCTTCCGCACTCATGCTTTGTCGAGGGTATCTCCGTAGGTTTTAGCCGTTCTGAATCGCCGTCGGCGACGATGACGACGAAATAGGAGAACGCAATGGCTCGCAATCACGTTGAACGTCTTGGAGAGTTTAGGGAAATCTTGGTCGCGACTCGACGCGAAGGAGTCCGTAACGTGCACCACACTCGCGACGCAATGCGGGCAAGTGGCTTTCAGATCGGGGACAGCGACGGCTCCAGCTACGGAGCCGAGCTGAAGGTGCTCCAAGAGGAAATTGAGGCAGTCGATCGCGCTATCGAAGACGAGAAGCGGTTGGCCCTGGCCCTCGACAGCGCGGCTCAATCCCGCCGACCGACTAAACCGAGAATCGTGAAGGGAACATAGAGTCCGGTAAGGCCCTTGGCGCCCGTCGCGTCGATCGCCTTCGGTCGGGCCCGTCGCCGCCGTGGTGCAGTGCCCTAAGCGGACGTTTCGCTTTCGGCCCCTAGTGCGACGTAGAGCATTTGCTCGGTAAAAATCGCTCCTGTGAACTCCGACCTCGTATGGCGGACCAACAGGTTCGGCCAACATCAGGTGAGACGTAGTCCCAACAAACATGCAGTTCAGACAATCGATTACGCGTCTTTGTTGAAGTCGTGCCATGCGGCCGATCCGAAAGGATCGGCCGCATCCGGCATCCTTCACCTTCACTGACTGAAACACGCTTAAAAAAATCGGGCCCGAGTAGACTAAGTTCCATGGACTAAGTCAGAGGCCCGCAATGCGCACCGTCAATATCCACGAGGCCAAGACATCTGTCTCGTCTTGTCGACAGGGGGCCAAAGGCGAATCCTTCATTATCGCCAAATCCGGCAAGCCGATGGTCAAGGTCGTTGCCATAGACGCACCTGCGGCCGGCGAAATGCGTCGGGTGGGTTTTATGGCCGGGCGGTTTTCAGTTCCGGACGATTTTGATCGCATGGCCGATGACGAAATCGAGAAGCTGTTTGGCGGCCATGAAACTTCTTCTCGATACCCATCTTCTGCTCTGGGCGGCGGGCGAGCCCGAAAAGCTCCCGCCCGCAGCCCTCGCTGAGATCGAGAATGCCGATAACCACTTGACATTCAGCGCCGCAAGTCTCTGGGAGATTGCCTTTAAACGCGGTCTGGGGCGCCCCGACTTCAGGGTCGATGCGCGTCTTTTACGTCGGGGCCTGATAGACAATGCCTATCATGAGCTGCCAATCACCGGCGAGTATGCCATTGCGGTGGATGGGCTTCCACCCATCGACAAGGACCCCTTCGGTCGGATCCTGATTGCTCAATCGATTGTGGAAGGCATTACTTTGCTGACCGTCGACGATCTGGTCGCGCAGTATCCTGGGCCCGTCCGTCGTCTCTGATCAAGCTAGGCCCCAAGCCCCTCGGTAGGGTAGTCCAGCTATCGCTTCAGACCACCCATGAACGCCTTTACTCGAGCAGAGTCGACTTGGTTCCACCAGACGCCGTCGTGCTTCAGCGCGCTGGCGATGATGACCCCGTCGACAATGGCGAGGATATCCTTGGCATTGTCCGGCGTGACACCGCTGCCGACCAGCGTCGGCAGGCCGGCGGCCTGCTTGATCATACTTATGTAGCCCAAATCCGCGGCGTGGCCGGTGCGCTGGCCAGTGGCGATGATGGCGTCGGCGTCGAAGAAGACCAGGTCCTTGACCAGTTCCTCCACCGGGCGGTCGGCGACGATGGCGTGTGCGCCGTGCTTGACATGGGCATCGGCGAAAATGCGAATGCCGTTGGCGCGCAGCCTGGCGCGGTAGCGTGCCGCGCGGCCCGATTCGCCTTCGACAAAGCCCTCATTGGCGACGTAGGCATTTGCCCATTGATTGACTCGCACGAAGCCGGCGCCGGCTGCGCTGGCGATCGCCAGGGCCGGGATCGCGGCATTGGCCAGCACATTGATGCCGATCGGCCTGCCGAGTTCGCGGCGGATGCGGTCGGAAACCACTGCCATGTAGGCCGCCGTCTCCGGGCCGATATCATCAGGCTTGGCGAAGGGGATGTCGCCATGGTTCTCGACGATGACGCCGTCGCAGCCGCCGTCGAGATAGGCCTTGGCGTCGTCGAGCCCGCGCTGGTAGATCGCCTCGATAGCCTCGCCGTCATAGCGCGGCGCGCCGGGCAGCGGCGCCAGATGAACGACGCCGATCACCACCTTTGTGCGGCCGAAAAGGTCCACGAGCGCGTCGCCGCCAGATTGGCCGAGCTGGGTCATGAGAGCTCCATTTGATCGATGAGCGCCGCCATCTCGGAGGCGGAAGGACAGGATGCCAGCGTACCCGGCCGTGTCACGGCGATTGCGGCGGCGGCGAGCGCCAGCTTCAGCGCCGAGATGACCGGCATGCCACGGGCAAGCCCACCGGCCAGACAGCCGCAGAACACATCGCCCGCGCCGCTGGTGTCGAGCGCCTCGACCTGCGGCACCGGCAAGCGAAGCGGTTCCGTCCGGTCCGTGCCAAGCACGATACAGCCTGCGGCACCGAGGGTGATGACGACGGTGCCTGCGCCTTTGGCCACCAGCGCGCCAGCGGCTGCTGTCATGTCATCCCGGCCGGTCAAGATTTGCGCTTCGGATTGGTTGACCACCAGAACCTCCGCCAGGCCGAGATCGGGCAGCGAGGCCGTGTCGATCGGGCTGGCGTTGAGAACGGTGCGCGCACCGTTTTCCTTTGCTGCTCTGAGGCAGGCATTGGTCACGGCAGTCCGCAAATTTCCCTGGCAGACGAGGGTGTCGCCGGGGGCGATCCAGCGGACAAGTGCTGTCTGCGTCACCGGATCGAAGGCTTCGCTGCAAGCGACGCCGCTGACGATGAAATTCTCTCCGCCTTTATCGACGACGATGGTCGAGCGGTCGCTCGGCAGCTCGAATTCGCTCACCTCAAGGTCTGACAGCTCGCTGTCGAGGCGGCTCCTGATCCATGCGCCTGCGGGGTCCTTGCCGAGCGCCGTCCAGAACGTCACCTCTGCACCAGTCCGTGCTGCTGCGACCGCCTGGTTGGCGCCTTTGCCGCCGAGACCGTCGGCGTAGCTCACGGCATTCAAAGTCTCGCCCGCGGCAGGGAAGCGGCCGACACGAAACATGGTGTCGACGCAGGCATTGCCGACGACGTGGACATGCATGACTCAGCTCTCACCGGTCGCCCAGCCCAGCATCTGTTCGAACAGGGTCTTGTAGCCTGGCCAGGCGATGAATTGCGGCGGCAGCCAATGCGGCCCGACATCGGATGTCCAGGCCACGGTGCGGCCCTTGCCGTAATGGCCGGTGACAAGCAGCGGCAGCGAGCCATAGTCCGACGACACGCTGGCCAGGACCTCGGCCCCGTCGTTCAGCGTCACCTCGTTAAAACCGAGCAGGATCGGCCAGTCCGAGCCGAGGCCCCTGAGGATGGGATGGCTCGACCCTGGTTTTGGCACCGGCGCAAAACCTTCGGGAACCTCGACGCGGTCGTCGTAGGCCAGGCAGTTCACCGGTAGCACGTCCTCGACCGGGGTCTTGTGGTAGCGCGCGCCGCCATTGATGCCCTGGAAGCTGTAGTAACCGCCGAACATCAATAGACCGCCGCCGCCGCTGACGTAATCGCGGAGCAGGCGCAGGCGGTTCGGCGTCGGCTTGGAGTGGACCCAGGTGTCGGGATGCAGCAGCAGCGTGTTGGCGCCGATGTCGGAGAGCACGACCGCGTCATAGGCCGACAGCGCCTCCATGGTCTGTGGAAAGCCGCGCTGCGCCTCATGCGCCGGCATGAACATGACGTCGAAGTCGGTCGCCTTCAGTGCGCCCAGCAACTCGTCTGCGCCGGTGTGGTAGGTAACGGTCGGAAACTGGTCGAAACCCTTGATATGGGTCGCGGTCGACACCCAGGATTCGCCGGCAAGCAGGATCTTCTTCTTGGACATTTGAACTCCAGTGTAATTCCAGGCCGCTTAGAGCCGCGCGAATACGCTTTTCGGATTGGCGATCAGCATGCGGTCGATGGCCGGCTGCTCGACGCCGTGGCGTTTCAGGCGCGGTATGAAATGCTTCAGGATATAGCCATAGCCGAAGCCGCCGAAGCGCGTCAGCATGATCTTGAGGAACACATCCTGCGACAACAGCAGGCGGTCGCCGAAGCCCGCCTCGACAAGGGCGGCGATGGCGCGTGCGTTCTCTTCGTCGGAGGGCGATTGCGCGTCCTGGTCGGCATAATAATAGTCCATGCCGATCATGTCGTATTCGAGGAACGCGCCGCGCCGGGCGAGGCTTTTCTGGTAATCGGGATCGTCGTGGCTCGGGTTCATGTGGCAGAGCACGGTGTGGCGAAGATCGGCGCCCTCGGCCTCGACGATATCGAGCACGTCGTGCGCCAGCCGCTCCCAGCCAGGCAGATGGATCGACAGCGGCACGCCGGTTATGCGCGAGGCGCGCGCCGAAGCCCGCAGCGACTTGCGTTCCTCGGCGGTGAAATCCTTGCTGACGCCGACTTCGCCGATCAGCCCGGCCATGATCGGCGGCTGCGTCTCGCCGCCGCCGACATCGTTGACGATGAACTCGGTCACGGCGTCCACCTCCATCGCCTTCAGCCATTCGGGATGGGTGTGCTCGAGATAGAAGCCGGTGCCCATGACGATCTTCAGGCCGGACATGCGGCTGATGCGGGCGAGCTTTTCGGGGTCGCGGCCGATGCCGATATTGGTGGCATCGACGACGGTGTGGCCGCCCAGCGCGCGATAGCGCTGCAGCTCCGACAGCGCCAGGTCGGCGTCGTCGAGCGAAACGTTGTCGCGGTTGACGTAAGGGTTCATGCGCAACTCGCCGATGATCTCGATGTTCACCGGCTGCTCGGCGATCGCCATGTCGTCGGGATGGCAGGGGCATTTCCAGCTGCGCGCGCCATCGAGCAAGATGTGCTCGTGCATCAGCGTGATGCCCATGTCGTCGACCGGAACCGGGCCGAGCACGGTCATCACATGGCCTGTTTCGACCCCGATCGCCAGCCGCTGGCCCGGCACTGCGTCATCGAACAGACCGCTCATCGGCTCAACGGCTCCGCACGGCGCCGCGAAACAGGCGGAAGTTCAGCCAGATGGCGATCAGGATGATCGTTCCAGTGACTATCGGCGTCAGGAAAGGCGACAGATGCGCCAGGATCAGGCCGTTGCCGATGACGGCCACGGTCAGCGCGCCGAGCACCGTGCCGATGATCGTTCCGCGGCCGCCGAACAGGCTGGTGCCGCCGAGCACGACGGCGGCGATGACTTCCAGCTCGAAACCCTGGCCGGCATTCGAAGATCCCGATCCAAGCCGGGCAGCAATAATGATCCCGGCAAGGGCTGCCGCGGTGGCGGAAATCACATAGACGAAGAGCGTCGTCTGCCGCGTGTTGACGCCGGCGCGCCGCACCGCCTCGGCATTGGCGCCGATACCGGTGACATAGCGGCCGAATGGCGTCTCGTTGAAGGCGAGATAGGCGATGGCCAGGATCGCCAGCGCGATCAGCGCCGGCACCGGCACGCCAAGAAACCAGGCGCGGCCCAGCACGGTGAAAGCGCTTCCTGGCTCGATGGGGATGGAATAGCCGCCGGTGATCAGCAGCGCCACGCCACGGATCACCGAAAGCCCGGCAAGCGTGACGATGAAGGACGGGATGCCCTCATAGGCAATGAAATAGCCCTGTACCGCCCCAAGCAGGGCACCGAGCGCCAACATGGCGAGGATAACGACTGGCCACGGCAGGCCAAACTGCAAAACCGTCGCCGACAGCGTCGCCACCAGCGCCAGCACGGAGCCGACCGAAAGATCGATGCCGCCAGTGGTGATGACGAAAGTCATTGCCGCGGCGACGATCAGCAGCGGCGCCGACTGCCGCAGGATGTTCAACAGATTGGGCGATGTCAGAAACGCGTCGGTCGCAACCGAGAAGATGATGCAGACGACCAGAAAGAACAGCGCGATCGAGACGACGCTGCCATTGGCGAGCAGCGCATCGCGCCAGGTGCCCCTGCGTACTCGTGAGGGCTGGGCGGTGTGGATCGCGTCGCTCATGCCGGCGCTCCACCGCGATAGCCGTTGGTGGCGGAACGCGCACTGAACTTGCGGCCGACGATCAGATTGACCACGTCTTCGATATTGGTCTCGCCGATCAGCCGCTCGGCGACATTGCGCCCTTCATACATGACCTGGATGCGATCGCAGACGAGGAACAGATCCTGCAGCCGGTGGGTGATCAGGATGACGCTGACACCGCGCGCACTGACCGCGCGGATCAGTTCGAGCACCGCCTCGACTTCGGCCACGGCAAGCGCTGCCGTCGGCTCGTCCATGATCAGCACGGCCGGCTCGAACGAGGCGGCGCGGCCGATCGCGATCGATTGGCGCTGCCCGCCGGAGAGGTTTTCGACCTTGAGCCGCGTGTCTGCAATGACGATACCGAGCCGATCGAGCATCTGGCGCGTCTCGTCATGCATGCGCTTCTTGTCGAGAAAGGAAATGCCTGCGATGCGGCGGCGCGGCTCGCGGCCGAGAAACAGATTGCCGGCAACATCGACCGTGTCGCACAGCGACAGGTCCTGGTAGACCATCTCGACGCGCGCCGCACGTGCGTCCGCCGGCGAGCTGAAGATCACCGGCTTGCCGTCGATCTCGATGGTGCCGGCGTCGGGAACCACTGCCCCCGACAGCACCTTGCTCAATGTCGACTTGCCGGCGCCATTGTCGCCGACCAGCCCCAGCACCTCGCCCGGCTTCAGCGTCAGCGACACGTCATCGAGCGTCTGGATGGCGTTGTAGCGCTTTGAGATGCCGCTCATCCGCACCCGATAGGTCTGGCCACTGCTCATCTGGAATTCCACGCGATTGCAAGGGATCCGCGGCGCAGCCTCGGGCGGCGCCGCGGCTCGGTCGCCGACGCAGTTTACTTGAACATCGCGCGATATTGGTCGACATTCTTCTTGGTCACGATCGTCACCGGGATATTGATGATCGGGTCGATTTTCTCGCCCTTCTTGATCTTGCCCAGCGCTTCGACCGCGGCCTTGCCTTCGCCGGCCGGATCCTGCTGCACGACCGCCACCACCCAGCCGTCATCGATGCCCTGAACGGCCTGCTTGGTCAGGTCCCAGCCGAACACCTTGACGTCGCCGGTGCGGCCCTGGCTGGTCACCGCCGAAACGGCGCCGAGCAAGGCCGGCTCTCCGGTCGCATAGAGCGAGTTCATGTCGGGATTGGCCGTCATCAGGTTTTCCGAAGCGCTCAACGCGGTCTCCTGAACGTTCTGGCCGTCGACTGTGTCGAGGAAGGTGACGCCCTGGCCGCTTTCGGTCACCGCCTTCTTGAAGCCGTCGAGCCGCTGGTTCTGGATGAATGAATTGAGTGCGCCGACGATGCCGATCTTGGCCTTGCCGGCCATATCGGTCTTCACATAGTCGGCGTAGAATTTGCCGATGTCCTCGCCGGCCTTGGTGTTGTCGACGCCGATGAACGAAATATTGTCGCCGTCGGGGATCTGCGCGTCGATGGCTATGACGGGAATGCCGGCCGCCTTGGCTGCAGTAATCGCAGGCTTGACGCCGTTGACGTCGATGGCGACCAGAATGATGCCGTCGACTTTCTGCGTGATGTAGTTCTCGATCGCGTCGTTCTGCGCGCTCGGCACATTGTTGGCGTTGAAAATGACCAGCTTGGCGCCAGCGGCGTCGGCAGCCTTTTGCGCGCCTTCGTTGATCTGGTTGAAGAACAGGGCCTGCTGGTTGATGTTAACGAGAGCGAACGTATCGGCAAGCGCCGATCCCATGGCTGCCGAGCCCATGGCGATGGCGGCGGCACAGCCGGCGAGAAGTTTGAACAGACGCATTTCGGTTCCCCTTGCTTGCGGACCAGACCTCGGCTGGTCCCGTTGGTGCTACAGGCACGAGGCAAGCATTCAAGAGACTTGAATATTTGTCAATCCAAATGAACGCAGAGCGTTGCTCAGAAAGTCGCCGGCGTGTTGACCCAGAAAATGCTAGCGCGTTCCTCGCCGATGTTGCGGTAATGATGCGGCAGCTCCGACCTGAACACGAAGGCATCACCCGTGGCGAGAGCATGGCTCTTGCCGTCGACGATCAGTTCGATCCGCCCGGCGAGCACGTAGCCGACTTCCTCGCCGGCATGCTGGATCGGACCTTCGCTCGAGCCCTCTGCCTCGATGTGATGGATGTTGCATTGTAAGAGGTGGCCAGGCGAATACGGGATGATGCGTTCGAGCGAAATTCCTTCGCCACGCCGTAGCGCGTCGAGCGCGATCAAAGGCCTTGCGCCCGCCCGGAATACGATCGCCTCGTCGTCGTCGACTTGCTCGAACATCCAGCCGATGTTGGTGTCGAGAACCTCGACCAGACGGTGAAGCATGGGCAGGGACGGCGAAGCCTTGCCGTTCTCGATCTTGGACAGCAGGCTTTCCGAGCAATTCGCAGCCGCGGCCAGCGTCTTCAGCGTCATGCCGCGTGTCTGGCGGGCGAGGCGCAGCCGAGTTCCAAGTCTTGCGGCATTTACGGTGGCGTCCGTTTCTGATTCTGGCCGCCGTCGATCGATTTTGTTCATCTGTTCGCCAACCATTCAACGGTCAAGGGCAACTATCGCGCGAGCAAAAGACCTCGGCTGACGATTTGCAAGTGCTGATGCGTCAAATTCGAGACTGCAGCCGCAGCTGCCTCATCCGGCGAATGCCGCTCCCGCATGAACCGTGCTGATGATCCCGCGCCAGTTACCCCCTATCGCTTGGCTGTCCATCGTGGTCGAAGTCGCCAGCCGTTACCGCGTTTGCGTCACGTGGCGAGTGGACTTGGAACGACAATGCGGGCAAGGCGGGCCACGCAGCCAATCTACACAACCACGGCGCGCCGACACGATCAAATCTGGACTGTCACCGAATTGCGGAGCGCGCCCAGAAGTCACCTGCGGCAGCGCTCCATGGAATTACGCCCAGGGCGCGCAGGCTCTCGATAGCCGCGACGTATCCAATGAAATCGCTGGGGCAGTCGCGCACCGCTTTAGCTTCGGCAATTTTGAAGAAAGTCCAACAGAATTAATTGGACTAGCACATTGCTTATGTAAGTTGCGGAAGCGACGCGCGGTTAATGCTTTAGAAGTATAGATACATCGACACGAGGTGCGAAGAAGCAACGCCAATACAGCTGGTTGGTTACAACATATTTATTTTCGCAGATATGGTATTGCCCGTCCGGGGATTCCTGTACCCGGTCCCGTGGGATGGTGAAATTATGCGGCAAATAAGTGTACCCGCCGTCCACCCTGGACCGCACCGAAGACCGGGGTACGGCGCGGCAATCTGAACCGCCGCAGCACTTGAATTTGGTCTGTGGGTCAATCTTATCTTGGTACCAATCATGGGCGTTAGCGGCTGTTGCGGCGGCGATACACATCGCCGTGAAGATGAGCCTTCGCATGGCATTCCTCAAGTATCTGGCAGGCGCTGCTCGTTGGGTTTCCATGTATATTAGCTTTCCATTGAAAATACCATTGGCCCCGACCGACTTAACGCAGCTCCAGCAAGCGACGCTCGCAACGGAAGACCGCATTGGGTCACGTCAGGACGACACTTGCGCCGACCAAAGGTCAGCTCTTGTCGCTCCGGGTTGGAGACCCGACCGTCTGCTCTGCGCCAATGTCGGCCGTAGACGTCGGTCTTGCCATTGCCCGGAAGCAGACGTCGCCCAAAGCGGGAGCGATCGTGGTTGCGCGACATCTCGAGCACAGACTAGCTATAGTGGAGCGTTACGGCGACCCAGCAGCAGAGCGATGCCCAACGCCGGAAGCGTCGCCGTCGCGACGACGAGGAAGACGAATTGCAGGCCGGCCGACGCGGCGACCAAGCCGAGCGCCGGGCTGCCGAAGCCGAGCGCCACGTCGAGGAAGACGGTGTACAGTCCCATGGCCAGGCCGCGGCTGCGTTGCGGAAGATGGCTTACGGCCTCGGCACCGAAACCGGGATAGACCAGCGAGTAGCCAAGGCCAGTCAGGCCCGCTCCGATGGCGGCGAGAACAGGCCCGGGCGCAAGCCAGGTCAGCATCAGCCCTGCCGCCTCGACCGCCACGAAGATCACAGCGACGCGCGCGCCCCCCAACCTGTCAGGCAGGTGGCCGAAGCACAGCCTTGCCGCGATCAGCGACGCGGCATAAGCGGTGAAGGGAAGCCAGACCGGCTGCCAGCCGCGTTCGGCAAAGAGCAGCGCGCCAAAGGACAGGATCGCGCCATAGCCAAGGCTGCTGAAAGCAGCTCCGACGCCGGGAAGCCAGACCGCTTGCGCCACGCTCGTCCATGACTGTCGCGCGGCGCTCGCGGCGAGGCTGGTGCCACGCATAGGCAGTATGGCAAGCAGCGTCGCAAGCGGCAGGCCGACCGTCGCGAGTGCGATCGCGGCGAAGCCGCTCGCCGCGTAAAGCGCAGATCCGATCGGCGCGCCTAGCGCGAGCGCCGCGAACATCGCCATGCCCACCCAGGCTATGACCTTTCCGGAGTTCTGTCCGCCTGCAAGGGAGAGACCCCAGGCGACGCCGCCGGTGATGATGAAGCTCTCAGACGCGCCCAGTACCGCCCGGCCGGCGAAGAGCGCCGATGCGGACGCTATCGGCCGGTCGAGCAATGCCAGCGAGCCGAGGTAAATGAACCCCGCCAGGGCAGCGGCAATGAGGCCGACGATGACGGCCCGCTTGCCGCCGCGCCCATCGGCATAATTTCCGGCTCCAATGCGCGACAGCATCGAGGCGACAAACTGGCTGCCCGTCACCAGCCCGACTGCGAAGGGGCCGAAGCCGAGCTGCTGGTGAAGATGCAGCGGCAGGACGGGTAGCACCAAGCCGATCAGGAGGAAGCCGGCGAAGACAGCCGCCATGATTGGCACCAGTTCCGCCATCGCGCCATTTCGGTCAGAAGTCCGCGCCATTGTGGCCATCGATGACATGTTGACAGTCGGGCTGTTCCGATCAGTAACGTTCGTAGGTCACGCGCCAGCCTTCGGCCGGATTGTCCGGGGTGAGGACCAGTTTGTTGTCCGAGACTTCGAATTTGCGTTTCATGCTCTTCCCGACAAGATTGCGGACCACGGAGGACTCGATCGTGATGACGAAGGTCTTGTCCTGGTCGTTGATGGCGACCGGCCCGTAATAGGCTTCGTAGCCATTGGCTGTATAAGGCGTGTCCGGCGCCTTGGCGTCGGGGTTCTGGGCCTGCACCGAGAGGGTGCCGGCCTCGGTGAAGATGACCTGGCCGGAATATGGCACGGGCTTGAGGTTTCCATCGGCACCGGCCTCGAGCGACCTCATGCGCCATGCGCCAATGATCGGGGACTCTTGGGAGAAAGCCGGCGTGATAACTGAAAGCGCAAGGGCGGCGATCTTCAATCTCATCGTCATATGCGTTGTTCCTTTTCTGATTGTTGTGGGTGCGGACAGGCCGTCCGTCCAATCTTCCCTCACACCGAAAGCATGACCTTGATGGCGCGCCGCTCGTCCATGGCGCGGTAGCCTTCAGCGACCTCGGCCAACGGCAGCTTGAGGTCGAAGACCTTGCCGGGCTTGATCCGACCTTGCAGCACACGGTCCATAAGGTCGGGCAGGAAGCGGCGCACTGGCGCCGGGCCGCCCAACATGCGCTTCTGGCCGAAGAATAGTTTTTGGCCGTCGAAGCTCACGCCGTGCGGCACCCCGACATAGCCGATGGTGCCGCCGGGGCGAGAGCAGGCCAGCGCCTGGTCGAAGGATTCCGCCGTGCCGACGCATTCCAGCACCGAGTCCGCGCCGACGTCCTTGGTGAGCTCTTTGATCCGAGCCACACCTTCCTCGCCGCGCTGAGCGACGATGTCGGTGGCGCCAAACTCGCGGGCAAGTTTTTGGCGGCTGACGTGCCGGCTCATGGCGATGATGCGCTCGGCGCCCATCTCCTTGGCCGCAAGCACGCCCATCAGGCCGACCGCACCGTCGCCGACCACCACCACCGTCGATCCTTCTCGGACCTCGGCTGCGTCGGCCGCATACCAGCCGGTGCCTAGCACATCGGACACGGCCAGCAGGTCGGGGATGAGTTCGGCCGGCGGCACCTCGGCGGTGGCGACCAGTGTGCCATCCGCCAACGGCACGCGGGCATAAGGCGCCTGCGCGCCCGACATGAATTCGCGTTGCACGCAGGACGACTGGAAGCCGAAGCGGCAGTGCGGGCAGGTATTGTCGGAGAGACAGAACGAGCCGACGACGAACTGGCCGGGACGGACCGTGCGCACCTCTGCGCCGACCTCGACGACGATGCCACAATATTCGTGGCCCATATGCATCGGGCCGTCGACCGGCTGCAGCCCGCGATAGGGCCACAGGTCCGAGCCGCAGATGCAGCTTGCCGAGAGCTTGATGATGGCGTCCGTTGGCTGCATGATTTTCGGATCGGCGATTTCCTCGCAGCGGATGTCGCCCGGTTTGTGAAGAACAGTTGCGAGCATTTTGGTTCCTTTCGAGTGGAGAAGATCAGGCGCCGTAGTCGGCGTCGCTGACATGTTCCAGCCAGTCCACGACCTTGCCGTCTTTGACCTCCTGGAGGGCAATGTGGGTCATGGCGGTCTGAGGCGACGCGCCGTGCCAGTGCTTTTCGCCGGGCGCGAACCAGACGACGTCACCCGGACGGATTTCTTCGACCAGGCCACCCTCGCGCTGCACGCGGCCAAGGCCCGAGACGACGATCAGCGTCTGGCCGAGCGGATGCGTATGCCAGGCGGTGCGGGCGCCGGGCTCGAAGGTCACCTGTGCGCCTTGGACCCGCCCGGCATCGAAGGGATTGAAGAGCGGATCGATCCGCACCGTGCCAGTGAACCAGTCAGGCGACCCCTTGGCGGAAGGCCTCGTGCCTGCGCGAAGAATGTCCATGGTGATGTCCTTGTGTCCTCAAATGCGTTCGATGCGAAGCGGGAACGCGCCGCGAATGTGCAGGGCCTGCTCGCCCTCATCGAAGCGGCCGAGCCTGATCAGCCCGGGATGGCGATAGTCGGCGTAGAACATGGCCAGGTTGCCCCAGGGCATGAAATAACAAAGGTCATAGGGCTGCTCGTTGGCGAACGGACCGCTTCCCTCTTCAGTCAGCTTGCGCGGCAGATAGGCGATCTTCTCGTTATGCGCGTAGTCCTCGATCTTGAGGTCGAGCGGCAGCATGGAGAAGAAGTCGCGCGCCGACGGATTGTCGTAGAGCGTGGCGGTCATGGTGCGGCCGTTGAAAACCATCCTGATCTTCATGTCGGTGGGCTCCTGGCTGACTGAGGCTTCGCGGTCTTGGCCGGCGGCTGCGCGAGGCAGGGCCGCCACCGCGAGCGCGGCGCCGAGCAATGTCCGGCGGCTGAGCGGCGCACGCTCGATGGTCATGGCAAAGACCTCCGGGCCATATGCGATGCGGCAAAGGCGGCGAGCGCCGATCCGCAGAGCAGCACCGCGCCGAAAGTGAATGCTCCCCACCAGCCGACCGTATCGAAGAGCGTGCCGCCGATCGCGGCACCGCCTGTAATGGCGAGCTGGATGACGGCTACCTGCAACCCGCCGCCGGCCTCTGCGTCGTCCGGCAACGTTCGGCTGAGCCACGTGCCCCAGCCAACCGGCGCGGCCGTGCCGAAGAAGCCCCAGGCAACGAGCAGCAGCGCTGTGGGAACCGGCAAGGCACCGACGGCGATGAGCACAGCTGCCAGCGCGGCCATGACCAGCGGGATGACGATGAGGATGCTGAACAGGCGCGTGCGCAAAAGCCGGCCGACGCACCATGTGCCGAGCACCCCTGCCAGCCCCATCGCCAGCAGGATCGCCGAAAGCTCGGCGATGTCGAGCCGAGTGACGCTCTCGAGGAAGGGCCGCAGATAGGTGAAGAGCGCGAACTGACCCATGAACAGCATCATGATTGACGCCATGCCGGTGGCGACAGGAAGACCGCCGAGGAGCGCCAGCGGATTGCCTGGACGCTTCCTCCGGCGCGGGGGCAGCGCCGGCAGGCTTGTCCACTGCCAGACCAGCGCCAGGACCCCAAGCGGCACGACGAGGAAGAAAGCGCCGCGCCAGCCGACATAGGCGCCAAGAAAACTGCCCAGCGGCGCGGCGACGGTGGCCGCAATGGCATTGCCAGCGTTTAGCATGGCGAGACCCTTCGGAACCATGTCTTGCGGCACGAGGCGCATGACGATCGCGGTCGACATCGACCAGAACCCGCCGATCGCGATGCCGAGCAGCGCCCGGCCGACCATGAGGAACGCGTAGTTCGGCGCGAAAGTGACAGCGAGCCCGGATACGATCAGGAGAAGGGTGAAGCCGGTCACAACCAGGCGGCGGTCGATCCGGCGTGTGAGGCCCGCGACCAGCAGGCTGGTCACGACGGCGAAAGCGCCCGAAATCGAGATCGCCTGTCCCGTGCGGCCCTCGGTGATGCCGAGATCGGCCGCTAGCGGCGACAGCAGGCTGACCGGCATGAATTCCGACGCGATGAGCACGAAAACACACAGCGCCATCGACAACACCGCGCCCCATGCGGCGCGGTCTTCGACAAGCCTTGTGTCGTAGGTCGTCTCCATGATTGGCATCCTTGCAAGGCGACTGGGGCGGATCAGCCGCCCATCCCCGTCGCCATGCCGGAAGATATTGCAGAGGAACCCATTCTATTAGACTGAGTAATTCGCATGGACTTATCTGCTCATGATATAAATGTCCGACCGGAGGTGCCCTATGCAGCGCGATGGCATGAAGGATCTGCTCTGGTTCGTGGCGGTCGCGCGGGAGCGCAGCTTCACCAAGGCGGCGGCCAAGCTCGGAACCTCGCAGTCGACCCTGAGTTCGACAATCAAGGAGCTTGAAGCTCGTCTTGGCGTCCGCCTGCTGACGCGTACGACGCGGAGCGTCGCTCCGACCGAGGCCGGCGAGCGACTTTTCCAATCTCTTGTTCCCCGCTTCGAGGAAATCGAAGCCGACCTCGCAAGCCTGGTGGCCTTTCGCGACAAACCCTCCGGAACGGTCCGTATCACGCTGTCCGACCATGCGCTCCAGACGACCGTCTGGCCGAAGCTGCAGCCCTTGCTCGGCGACTATCCTGACGTGTGCGTCGAGCTCTACAGCGACAACGGCTTGAAGAACATTGTGGAAGAGCGCTTCGACGCAGGCGTGCGGCTTGGTGAGAGCATCGACAGGGATATGATCGCAGTGCGCATCGGGCCGGATTGGCGGCTCGTGGCCGTGGCTTCTCCCGAGTACTTTTCTCGCCATCCGGTTCCGACCGCACCCCAGGATCTGGTCGACCATGACTGCATCAATATGCGGCAGGCGACGTTCGGCGGATTATATGCCTGGGAATTCGCCAGGGATGGCCGCGACCTTCGTGTGCGGGTGGAAGGCCAACTCACCTTCAATTCGTCCATTCCCATGATCGAGGCTGCGATAAGCGGTTTCGGGATCGCCTATGTCCCGGAAAACCTCGTCAGCCAGCACATCGCCAAGGGATGCCTTAGGCTCGTGCTTGACGACTGGAGTCCGCCGTTTGCGGGCTATCACCTCTACTACCCGAGCAGGCGACAGCTCTCGCCTGCGATGGCGGTGATCGTTGAGGCGCTCCGCCATCGCATCTGACGGGAGGTCGGGCAGTTTGCGTCTCAGCGCCGCAAGGCCCGATCTGGCTACCTCGGGGGTCGTCCAGAGTGATCACCAGGGCTTTGCGCTGTCAATTTTCGCGGCGGCCACCATCTCCTCCTGCGAAGCGTTGCCGAAAAGACCGGTAGACGTTCTTTCCGGGACCGCTCTACATTTTTGGCGTCGAGGTCGACCGCAACCCACCTGTATCCACGCTCGTCGAGCAATCTGCCGATCACCCGGTCTACCCACCCGAACCCGGCAATGACGAATGTCCGGACACGGCGGACTGAAGCAACGCAGCATTTTCCACTTTGAGGCGAAGTAATTCTCAACTATGGTCCGCCAGGCTTTTGGCATGAGGGGGAATATTGCCGATGGTTTTATCACGCAGGGGTGTCGTGCTCGGCGGCCTGGCGCTGGTCGCGATGGGTGCAACCGGCAATATTGCTCAAGCAGCGGCGGCAAAATCCTTTTTCGCCGGTACCGCCAGCGACAACAATTTTGTGTATCGCAAGACCAACTTCGCCAAGATCGACAAGAGATGGCATCGCCAGATCGTCAAGTATTTCAGTAGCGAGCCGGTCGGCACCGTCGTGGTCGATACCCGCCACCATTTCCTCTACGTCATCATGGAAAACAAGACTGCCATCCGCTACGGCGTCGGCGTCGGCAAGGACGGCTTCAAATGGTACGGCCGCGCGACGATCGACCGCCGCGCGCTGTGGCCGGACTGGGTCCCGCCTCCCGAAATGCGCAAGCGCAGGCCGGAGCTACCGGACATGATCGCAGGCGGCGCGTCCAACAATCCGCTCGGGCCGCGCGCGCTCTATCTGCACCGCGACGGCGCCGACACCGGCTACCGCCTGCATGGCACGCTGGAGCCATGGAGCATCGGCACCGACGCTTCCAGCGGCTGCATCCGCATGTTCCCGGAAGACATCATCGACCTCTACCAGCGCTGCCCGATCGGCACCGCGGTGCAGGTCCTGCCGCACATCGCCGACCAGGCGCCCGCTTCCACCACTGTCGAATGATTGGCGCCTCATGAACCGCATCATTGAAAACACGCGCCGGCTGCTCGCCGCCGGCCTGCTACTGCTGGCCGCATCCTGCTCGACCAGCAACACGCTGGCCCCTCCCACACCCGACGTCACCAACACCGAGGTTGCCGGCTTCCAGAACGTGCAGCCGGGCAGCGAGGAGGATTTTATCCTCAATGTCGGCCGCCGCACCTATTTCACGCAAGGTTCGGCCGCGCTCGATTCGGTCGCCAAGGCCACCCTCGACACCCAGATCGCTTGGTTGGCAAAGCATCCGCGCTGGCTGCTCAAGCTGCAGGGTTTCGCCGACGATCCCGGCGCGAAGGAAACGGCGCTGTCGCAGCAGCGCGCCGATGCGGTGATGGACTACCTCGCCGCCGGCGGCATAGACCGCAACCGCATGTGGGCCAAGGGCTACGGCAAGGACAGGCTCGTCCGCGAGTGCCCCGACACCGCCTGCAGGTCGCAGAACCGCCGCGTTGTGTCTAATTTGCGCGATGTGAGGGACGAGCCGTAGGGGGCTGCTGTTCTGCTTGTGACCCGAAGCAGTGACGGAGGTTGCATATTGCCGGTGGCGCCAGGAGTATCGTGGCCTAAAGGGCGACCCGAGAACACCAGGATTGGGGTCTTGAGATCAACGCAGCTGAACAAATTCCCAGTTCGATTGTCGCCGCCGGGCCATCGTCACTGCTAGTGCGTGCGGCGGTAACGGACGAAGTAACCCTCCTTTTCGAGATCAATACTCGTCAACCTATCGACCAACGAACGGAATCGGTTGTCCGTTTTTTGGCCGTCTAACGACGTTTTCCTCTCGATCAGCGCGGTGAGCAACTCTGCCAACTCATTCCGCAAGACAAGCTCCTCCTCGAGTCCGGGCTCCGGCAACTTTGGCTCAGTGCAAAGCATTTCATATAGCTTTTGCCGCCTCCATGGCAGGTTCCATTCCCGGAGCGCCGGAGAGGTGTTACCATTTTCGTCGATATGAACGAAACCGAGGCTGTTGGGCCACTTAATCTCCCTACCGGCGACGTGCCCCACCGTCTTGCCATTCGAGAACTCGTGGCAACCCCCGCATGTAATCGCTCCCGCCCTTGCCAGGGCCTCGTTTGATGAGACGCCTTTCGACAAGAGGTCCAACTGGGAAAGTGCTGCAACAATTCTCGGCTTGAGCCCTGAGGCTTCCAGCTCAGGATCGTCCTCAGAGTTCGAAGATATGTTCTGGAATTCGTTGAACCGGTTATCGATGTCGGCACCGAACTCGTTCAACAGACTAAGCATGTAGGCCGCTATCGCTGGATCGTCGCCTGGCACAGGCGATAATGTAAGCTCGGGATTGAAAAGTTGAGGGAGGTACTGATCAACAAAGGCCTGCTGATAGGCTATGCGTTGCTGCTCCTGCGCTTTTCCGTCTATCGCGCCTTTACTGTCGTCGCGGTAAAATTCTGCCAAGGCATTTTTCTTCACGGTCTCGATTCGGAAGGCCGTGTCAGAGGTGTTGGAAGGAGGCACAATCTTCCATTCACGCAATTGCCAGTGCTCTGGGCCGTTAAGCGTAGCATTGCCGCGAACTTGCCCGTCCGGTATGCCGTAGTTCTTGGCCAGCACCGCTGCGACAAAGCCTGAACCTAAGCCTTTGTAGTAAAATGTTTCAAGATCCGCCGCCATTTGCTGCTCGGCTTTTCCAGACAGACCGCTCCAGAATTCGGCAACCGGCATACAGCCGGCGATCCCGCGCTCGCGTTCAGGATTGGGTAGCACTGCCTCAAAGTTGAGGAAGAAGCGCCCCGACTCCCCTGTCTGCAACGGGTACTTCATCGCGTATACGATCCGGTATTCGCCGCAGTTCGCCCCGTCGCGCGGGGCGCGGTCGAGGCGATTGAGCAGAGCAACGGGTTGTAGCCCGGAATTGGCATCCAAGAGCATGTCAGCACTCGGGATATTGTTATCCCGCTGCTTCTCGATCGCCATGGGCAGCATACTGTGGGGATCGGGATTCTTCTGCCGGTCAACGTCGTAGGTGTCGAGGAGAGTTTGCACGAGGCCGATGCGATTGGCATCTGGGTCAACTTTGAGGCTCGCTAGAATGGCATCGATGGTGCGCGCGAAACTAAAATCGGCCTTCGAGAAGAAGGTTGGCCAATCTCCCAATGTCACGATCAAGGATTGTTTGGCAACAACTTGATCGAGGCTCGCAGGGCATTGTCTTGCGCGAGCAACCGTTTCAGAAGAGACACTACCGAACAAAAGCGCGGCCAATGCGCCGGCAATACTGCTCCGCCTTCTCATCGCCCCACCTTCGATGACCAGGTCAAAGGCTCCGCAACGGCGGAAGTTGCACCAGTGTGCCGCTTCCAGCGCGGGCGCACGTGCTATCTGCAACGTGTGAGAAGCATCAGCCCGAAAAGGAAGTTTCTTGCCTTGACTGGGTCTTTCTCGTCCTTCACGATCTCAACAATCGCAGTGACGTATTTATCCAGATAGGCGATGTCTGGCACCTCATTCCCGCTTGTCCATTGCTTAGGCAATGAAATGTTGTGCTTCGACTTTGAACTCTTCTTCTGCAAGTCTTCTTTTATTTCAACCAGACAATTTCCATCGTTAATAGATTCCTCGCTTCCATCAATCAATAGGTGAGTAACATCGCATTTTCGACCCTTCGGATCTGTGCCCGCATGTTGCTGCACCAGATCAGCCCGCTCGTCGTCTTGAGCGCCGACGAACCTCTTAAAGTTGCCATTGTTTAAGATCGCGTTCAGGGTGAAATTGCAATATCCATCTTTGCTCGGGCGCGCTCGATCATCGTTGTCCTTGATGTATAGCCGTGCCATAAACGTGCCTCCTAGCCTAGCCTCCCATTCTATGCGACAGATCAACGGATCTCGCAAGTGAGACGATGTTGAGTGAACCCCTTGGGCTGGACCACGAGGACTTAAAAAACTGATACCTCGATGGGCAGCTAGCCGCTAAACGCGTTCTGATAGCGGACCGACCGCTCACGGCCCAGACCCCCCAGAAACTTCTATGTCAAATCGGTCCACCTGTTCAGTCAGGAACCGCTCTTCGCGGGGCGACTTGGGCGGGATGCCCCTGGAACTTAGACTAGCATCGCCACCATGGGCGGCGCGCTCTCGCCAACACGCGTGTTGATGAAAGATCTGTGGGAATGCGACGATCAGCTCATGCCGCCAAAAACACTAAATCAAAAGCAGCGGCTGGTCCGCTGGCGAACCGGCGTCGTAGCTTAAATCGCGGCCATCGGGAGCAAGGAGACGGGCTCTTGCGAACCGTGGTTTGCAGTGACAAAGCCGGGTCGATAAAGCGCGAAACACGGGAATGCCGAATTCCGCTCGTGTCATTTCGGCAAACCACAAATCGATTCCTCTGTGCGCCAAGGCGTTAAGTACGTCTGACAGGTCTCGCTCACCCGCAGGAGGAGATCGATTTGACGCGACCTGTTGGATCGAGGCCATTTTCAGAGGCCGGGTCATCATTGAGACTTTCTCTCGCCATCGCTCCCAACCGCCAACGTTGTTACCAAGCGCACGCGCAGCGCCGAGCGAAATCTCCATCTGAAGCATTTCCGTCAAGGCGGCTGTGGCTGCTGATTGGAGGCTTTGGCCAGCAGAAAAGCCTAGCGAGACATCCTTGCCGTCCGGTTCTGCTGAAGCGGCAGCCACGACTGGGATATCGATATCTGAGGTAATATCGAAGAGCCAAGTTCGACGTCCGCGATCCAACAGCCAGTCGACAAGCGTTTCGATGCCCAAGAGACAGGACAAATCAATGGTTTGGCGCTCCCTTCTGCCATACCACCACCTACCGGTCGCATCCCTCTCGATTAGTTCCAAGACAGCCGCAAGCTTCGCAGCTTCTGCGGTGATCCCTGCTGCGCAACCACTGCTATCGCCGACGGCTATCGCCTCCTCATCGCCAGCCTCTCGACGTCCTATGAAGGCGAAGTCTGCCGGTATGAACGCCTCATCGCCGCCAAATGCATCCTCAACCCTAAGCCAATCCAGCACCGCAGATTGATGCCTGATCGGCGGTCGCCAGTCGAAGCCAGTGTTTTCTCTATTCCACGCAACGCGGGCTATGATCTGATCTGCACTGAAGCCGTTCAGGCTTTCAGGTGTGATTGCCGCCGGTCCGATCTCGTCGACCGTAGCGGTGATCGCCGGCTCGTCACCCCACGAGCAGCAACTGAAGAGTTCTGCTGCCTCGCCAAGACAACTCGCTCGGCAGTCGTCGATGCTCAACCCTCGACCGCTGGCCAGTCTCCCTGTTTGTGGCATTGCTGCGCGCGGAATCATTGGCAATTGCAACAAGGCATTATTAGGAATCGCGATCGCAAAGCGAACCGGAACGTCTGTCACAGGTAAGTTAATCACGTTGAACAGTTCGCCGACCCTGGCGTGTTCGCAACCATCCATGAAAGCATTTGCCATGAGTGTCATTGTGCCGTCGACTAGGCTCGCGTTGGGGAGCAGAATAGCACATTCGACAGGGCAAGCAGCGGCGGCCATGCAAACGAGATCGGAGCGAGCGACCCTTAGAACAATTCTGTTTGCGGACCTGGCTCAATATAGCCGGCTGACCGCTGCCGATGAAGTTGGAACTCTGGATCTCGTTTCGCTCTGTTTCCAACTCTTCCAAACCCATTGCGAGGAATTCGGCGCAGAGTTCATTAAGACGACCGGCGACGGGGTCTTGATCTTGTTTGACGGGGTATCGAGCGCCATCGACTACGCGATCTTTATGCAGGGTACTCTGGCTGATCTCCTGGACAAGAGAGCGTTTTACAGTCGGTTCCGGATCGGATTGCATATCGGAGAGTTTCATCGTCGCGACGGCGACGTGTTCGGCCATGCGATAAACGTTGCTGCCCGGGTGCAAGCTATGGCCGAGCCAGGCGGTGTGTGTGTGACCCAGGACGTCTATTGGGCGGCCCGCAACACCGGGCGGTGGCGTTTTCAGTTCGCCGGGCGGCCCGCTTTGAAGAACATGCCTGAGCCACTGACGCTCTACAGCGTGGTTGCCTCTAACCTTGCCGATGGCCCGGACAACGGCGACCAGCGACTGATTTCGGTCATCGATGGGCTTGGCCTTTACAGGGAAGATGGCGAAGCAATCGCATTGCGTTCCCCGAAAGCGCAGGCGCTGATCGGATATCTCGCACTGTCCAGGAATTATCAGGAGGTGCATGACCGGGTGGCTGCCTTGATTTGGCCAGAACGAAGCCAGATAGCCGCCCGGCGTGCAATGGTGAACTGCCTGCAGATCGCCGAGCGATCAATTGCGGGCGACTCGGCGGCAGGAATTCTCAGGCGCGGAAATATTATTGGGTTGAGCCCCTCGCGCATAAGCGTCGATGTCGTTCGCATGTTGAAGGATCTTGGAGAGGGCAAGATTGACGACTTGCTGCTCAGACGATCGGATTGGTCCGAGGCGATCCTATTTGGCTTGGAAGACACCAGCGACCTATTCAGCGCGTGGCTGAGCGTCACGAGGCACAACTGGCGTGATCACGCACTGGAGGCCTTGGAGGCCATGCTGGAACGCTTCGAGATATCCGAACCTGCAATGCGCAGGGCAGCAAATGCCCTCTTAGTACTCGAGCCCAGCCATGAGCGCGCTGCGCGATGTCTCATCCGCCACCATGCGGAACTGCAGAATGTCGCCGCCGCAATGCGCGTCTACGAAAATCTGCGCGACCTTCTGCGCGAACGATATCAGTTGCTGCCTAGCATGGAAACGACGGCTTTGGCCGAGGCACTTAAGGGTCCGGAACCGCTATTGTTGAACAGAAAGAAACCACCTCGGCCGAGCGGGCCCGCGCCAACACTCGCGGTTGAGAGATTTGAGGCTCGAACAAAGAAAATCTCTCTTTTGGTCTGGGGATTCCGGTCCGAATTGATCGCCAATTTATCCAAATTTCGGGAGTTCACAGTCATCGAGTTGAAAGATCCTGCAATCGAAAGCCCCGACACGGACTATCTGCTGACGGCCCAGTGCGTAGACAGCCAAGACGACATGCAGTTAATCGTCTCCGTAAGCGACTCCAGTACAAACCAGATCATTTGGAGCGATTCGTTTAGATTTGCGTTTGGAAACTGGCTCGCTTTGCAGAAGCAGTTAGTCGGAAAGATTGCTTCCACTTTGGAAGTCTACCTTTCGCATGACAGGCTGTCGCGCCAGGTCAGGGGCGTCCCGCAAAATCTCAATATCTATGATGCTTGGTTGCGCGGCGAGGACTTGCTGACGCGCTGGACGCCAGATGCAGACGACGAGGCCCAACGGCTGTTCGAAGGCGCTATCGTTGCTGACCCGAACTTCGCTCCTGCCTACGCCAGCTTGGCCAGCATCCACAATGCGCGACAATTCATCCGACCGGGAATTGCTGCCGACCCTTCCATAACGGAAAGGGCTGCTGAGCTGGCCCAACGCGCTGTGACCCTCGATCCCTTGGATGCACGCAATCATCTGGTCGTCGCCTGGTCGACAGCGATGACCCGACACTTCGAACAGTCGGAAGTGCACTACGAACTGGCCGCCGAACTCAACCCCAATAGTCCGAAGACACTGGTGTCGGCTGCCTTGGGAATGGCGTTCATGGGCCGCGTGGAATCTGCGTCGCTTCTGCTAGAGCGCGCAATGGATTTAACATCCATGTTTTTGGACTACCAGTGGTCACACATCGCGGTAATCCGCTATTTTGCTGGAGATTTCGAAGGCGCAGTCGAGGCGGCCGATCGATCCAAGAACGCAATCGTCGACACCGCCGGTTGGAAAACTGCCGCCCTGCGCAAGTTAGGCAGAACGGATGAAGCTCGTGCGGCGCTGATGCAATTGCGCGCTTCCATTGCTGCAGCCTGGGCAGGACCTGGAGCACCGGCTCTGAAGGACATCTTGGACTGGTTTCTATGCGCCTTCCCAATCAAGCGGGACAAGGATCGGCGTGATCTGGCACGGCTATGCCAGGTAGATCTGCACACGCACAATGGATAGGAGGAAGCGGGCGGACTGGCCCGCATCGCCTCGCGGTTGCCGCGAGAGGGGACCCTGAAGAAACCGGTGCCAGCGTTTTTTGACCGGGGAGGGGAGGTCATTGCCGGAATGCGAGCCCGATGCTCTGAGCTCTCAATAAGAGCGCACAGACTTTCTGCGCTTCAGGGTCTAAGCGGTCATCGTGCGATCACACTAGTGCCGAAATTTGGCCGGCGCTCCCCCTGCGCTCCCCGGAGCGGCTTTCGGCCCAACGGCACCGGGCCTAACGCGCGGCTTTGCAGGCCGGCACCCTAACCTTGGCTGGAGTATGCTGTCCCTAGCCGGTGAAGAGAAGCAGTCGGGGGCCACCGCAGTTTGAATGGGCACCGCACCGCGGGGCAGTTGAAGGCCGCACTCTGCCCCCACCGTCCAGTCAGCACGCGGCGCAGAAGCGTTGAGGCCGTATTGCTTTCACCTGTGAAGAACCCCCACAGTAAAATCTCCGCTTAGTCTCAGCGGGGCGGACGGCAGCAATTGCCTACCGCCGAACTAATAGTCGACGGTCTGTTCTCGGGCCCCGATTCGGTCATTTTGAAATACAGCCCTTTGATGACTGCTTGTGGCGCTCCTTGCTCCTCCCGATGGACAGGACGACCGCACTCAATAAGGCCCTCGCCGACATGGTTAGACACGGTCCAGGAACTCGAGCACCCGCCGCGTGAGCAGTGCGCTGGCAGCCGCGTCGTACGACGGGAGCGAGCTGTCGGCGAAGTGGTGCTGGTCGCCGGGATAGAGGAACAGCTCCGCGTCCTCGACCTTCTCCACGATCTCGCGAGCGGCGTCGATGTCGCCCTCGCCGATGAAGATCGGGTCGTTATCCATACCGTGGATCTGGACCGGGACGTCGTCCGGCCAGGATCCGAAGGCCCACTCGCCGCTAATCGGCAGACAGGAGTGGACGAGCAGGGCTCCGCAGGCACCGGGTCGTGTCGGTGTGAGCTTCTGCGCCGGTAGTACGCCGAACGAGAATCCGGCGTAAACGAGCTCGGGGGTCAGTTCGCCGGCGACGCGGACGCCGCGCTCCCGCATGTCGTCGAACCCGATCTCACCGATGTAGGCGAGACCCTCGTCAATACTCTGGAATGTGCGTCCGTCGAACAGGTCCGGCGTATGCACGGTGTGCCCGGCTGCCGCAGGTCGTCAGCGAACGCGCGCACGCCGGGAGTCAACCCTTGTGCGTGGTGGAACAGCAGGACCTCGGCCATGGGAGCCTCCAGGTGGGACGTGGATTGCGGCGACAATTGCGAATCGCTTCGCAGAACTGCAAGCGATTCGCTGTGCATCGAAGAACTTCCAAATGATGATAAGCCTCGGCGCATCGTCTTTTCCCGGCGTGACGACGCGGGGGCCGATCTACACCAACAGATAGGCGGCGACGAAAATGCTTCGGCGTTACCCGCGTCCGCCAGACGGACGCACCGCGGCGGTAGTGTCTTGGTTCGAATTTCCAACAAGGTTGATTCCGGCCGATGCGCGAAAGGCAGCTTGAATGAGCGCCATGAAAGTCGCTTTGAGCGCGTCCATTCGTTCAAGAACCCTAAGCTGCCGAACGACCGAATTCGACGGCGAAGGACTGGCTGGGGTGGATACTGTGAAAAAGTCCGGCGCACCGCAAATCGCCACCGATCTTAGAATCCAGTTCCACCCTGGCGCATTGCATGGAATCAGGATTCAATTTTGGGGTCTCTACGAAACGCCATCCTACGAAAGTGCCACGGGCGACCGCGACGCGGACTTTTTTGAACAATATCGGTATCGGTGGAAACCGGAAGTTCGACGCGAACCCAACAGAGAGCTCGCCGGCTGTTCACAGCTGCTCTACGGGCTCGGTCCTCGGACAAGCCGGCCAGAGAACTATCCTTCCAGAAGCGACGCGGGATCAAGGGGCGCGTCGCCTGGCCGGACGTGACGCGCAGGAGAGGGCATCTTTGCAGCCGCGACGATCACTCCGGCACGCCGGCAATACCCAACGCTTCGACGTAGTGCTCGGCGAACACCTTGTCCCGCCACGGGTTGATCTGCCTCTGCAGGCCGAGCGTGTAGGTCGGGAACGCCTCCATCAGCCGCCGCGCCGCCGCCTGCGCTTCGTCCGGCCGGTTGAGTTTGACCAGCGCCATGATCACCACCCGGTGCGAGGAGCCGTAATTCGGCATCTCGCGCAGCGCTCGTTCTCCCCAAGCCAGCGCTTCCTCGTAGCGTTCTAGCATCAGGTAGGTCATCCCGATGCCGGAGAGCGCGATGCCCTTTTCGGGGTCGACCGGACTCAGCCGCATCGCCCTGTGGAAGTGCTCGATCGCGACGAGGGCGTGGCCGGAATGGGCGTTCACCCAGCCGCTGCCCGTATGGCCCTGCGCCGAATTGGGGTTGAGGAGCAGGGACCGTTCGATCGTGTCCAGCGCCGTCTCGTAATCCTTGGCGCTGTAGGCGATCACCTGCGCGGCGAAACGCAAGCTTGTCGGGTCGTCTCGCGCGTCCGCCAGCACCTCGCGGGCCATGCGCACGGCGACGCGGATATCGTCGGGCTCGTGCCAGCACTGACTCACCGACAGGCTGCGGATATAGGCACCGAGTGCCTTCGCCAGGGTGAAGTCTGGGTCGATGCTGAGCGCCTCGTTGGTGAGCCGGCGCACGTCGGCGAAGCCTTCGCGCGTCATGCTGTAGAAGCGCGGCAGCGCACGAAGGTAGAGGTCGTAGGCACCGATGTAGTCGGTCGGCTTCATGCGCGCCTGCTTGATCTCCTGCAGCCGGATGCTCGGTTCGACAGCGCCGACGACGCTCTCGGTCACCTTGTCCTGCAGGTCGAAGATGTCGCTCACGTCGCCCTCGAAGCGGTCGGCCCAGACATGGTGTCCGCTGATCGCGTCCACCAACTGCCCACTGATGCGCACCCGCGATCCTGCTCTGCGGATGCTGCCTTCGAGCACGTAGCGGACGCCCAGCTCGCGCCCGACCTGGCGCAGGTCCACCGCCCGGCCCTTGTAGGTGAAGGACGAGTTGCGGGCGATCACGAAGAAGGAGTTCACCCGGCTCAATCCCGTGATGATGTCCTCCACCAGCCCGTCGGCGAAGTATTCCTGGTCGGGATCGCCGCTCATGTTGGTAAAAGGCAGAACCGCGATCGAGGGTTTCGCGGGCAGCGGAGGCGATGCAGCCACCGAGGCGCCGGCGTCGGTCTCGACGCGGTAGGCGCGCACAGGCCGCTCGATGTTCTTGAGGCGCAGGTTGCCGAGCGACGTGAAGCCGCAGTCGAGCTTGCCCTGAAGGTGGTCGTAGGCGGTGCCTGAGACGACCACGGTGCCGGGGTCGGCGATGCTGTCGAGGCGGGCTGCGATGTTGACCCCGTCGCCGTAGAGGTCGCCGTCCTCCTCGCAGACCACGTCGCCGAGATTGACGCCGATGCGGAAGCGAATCCGCTCTTCCTCGGGCATCTGCGCCTCGTGTTCTGCCAGGGCCTGCTGGATCGCCATCGCCGAGGCCACCGCGTTGACGACGCTAGCGAACTCACACAGCATGCCGTCGCCGGTGAGCTTGACGATCCGACCCCGGTGCTCAGAGACCAGCGGTTCGAGCAGGTTCTTGCGGTAGATCTTCAGCCGCTCGAGCGTGCCGCGCTCGTCGCGCTCCGTCAGGCGCGAATAGCCGACCACGTCGCAAACCATGATCGCTGCGAGGTGGCGCTGCGTGTTCATTGCACCGCTCGGCCAAGCGCCTGCACGCGGGCCGCCCCGCGTCCATGTCCTGCCAACTTCCTGACTCCCCGTGTGCATGGTATCCGTCTCTCCCAGTCGCCGCCCGTCGCCGATAGAGAACGGAAAACGCAGCTCGACCTTGCCTTCACGAGATTTCGCTATCCCGCTTGCGAGGCGTGGAGCATTCCAGTCGCCGCGCTAACAGCCAACCGGCGACACGCCCACGCAGCCTCTGGGGACGCTGACACGCCACTCCCAGAAGGCCGGAGATATTTACTGCCCTTGGTAACCGGTTGACGCCACCGTGGCGGTGCTTTTGTCACCGCCATGTAACAGCGAGATGCCTACGAACGTGCGCATCGGGCATCACACCAGACGTCGCGCTTAGAGGTGCTGAGGTCGGAAAGTGGCGCGATCGAGGCGATGCGGACTTCGCCTACTCGGCAGCTGCCAGCGTGGGTCAAACGGCTTGGTTGAATAGAAAGTTGCCGCATGGCGCGGCCTGTCGGAACAGCGTGATTGCGGCAAGGAGCGGACATCGAGTGGCCCAGCGTTGAGGCTTGCTCAAACTAGTCGCTCGCGGGCCGTTGAATCGAAATCACAAAGCATAAACCTGAGGGCAGACCTTAGTCCTCCGGAATTTCGGTGACAGTACACTTTTTGTCGCGTTCGCCCGACCGTCGTGTGTCGATTGACTGGGTGGCGGCGCGCTCGCCAAAGTGCTGCGTAGGACTATCCAACGCGCGGCAAAGGAGCACTGGGCATGTTTTGCAAGCCGCTTCGGGAAGTTGTCGCACCATCGCGTGTCTCGATCAGATCGCGGATGATGGTTTCGAGCACGCGCGAACTAGGGCTCGGTCGCATGAGCGCGACCTGCGCGCGCGACCAGTCGAGAATTCGGGCGCCCTCCGGGTGCCGCTCTAGCGTATAGCTGTCGAGCAGTCCGGGCGGCGCGTCACCGCGGATAGTGGCAGCGAGCTTCCAGCCAAGGTTCATCGCGTCGCCAAGCCCAAGGTTGAGGCCCTGGCCCCCCAACGGCGAATGGATGTGCGCGGCGTCGCCCGCCAGCAACACGCGGTGCTTGCGATAATCGATTGCCTGATAGGCGCGGTCCGTCCAGGTGGTGGCAAGCTCCAGCGCCCTGACTCTGACATTGGTGCCGGAGACTTTGCGCAGCACTGCCTCGATATGATCGAGGGTGACCGGCTGGGTTCGGTGGAAGGTGCCGCCATCGAAATCGACATCGCGATCGTGCCGGGCAGCGCATAGGTATACATGCCCATGGGGGTGTAGTGACGGCCGGGCTTGAGCGTGTCCGGATCGGCCAGTTCGACCTGCACCGAATAGCCGGTAAATTCCGGATCGGTGCCGGTGAAGCCTATGCTGGCCGCCTTGCGCACCATACTGGGCCCGCCATCGCAGCCGACGAGCCAGCGCCCTCGAAACGTCTCAGCGCCCGCGCGGACGGTAACCTCCTCGTCCGATTGCTCGAAATCTTCGACGCCGCAGCCGCGCTTTATCTCGGCGCCTATCGCCGTCGCGCGCAGCCAGAACGGCTTCGATGCTCGCCATATCGGCCGCGCCATTCCGTGCTGTTGACCTGATCGTGGAAGAATTGGATGCCGGCAAAATGGCCGCCCAGGCGGCGCCTTTGCTGCATCCAGTGCGCAGCCGCCGTAAGGTCGCGGCCGACCGCGCGATCCTTGATGGTGTCCAGCAGATCGCGGCGATCGAGACTCTCGATCGTCGGTACAGACAAGCCGCGCAGCCCGAACGGCAGCGCCTTCAATGGCGAGTGCGGTTCTTGCGCCTGCTCCAGCACCAGCACCGAGCAGCCCGCGTGGCGCAGTTCACAGGCGAGGAACAGGCCAACGGGACCAGCACCAGCAATTACGACATCATGAAGAGCGGTGTGAGGGATGTGCACAGGATACTCCTTGGTCGATGTTCGACCGGAGCGTTCCTGAGCTTCAGACCCACACGGACGAACAATTGGGCGCCTGCGCGGCGACCGACGTTCGTCGTGGGGACCTTATGCACGAGGCCAAAGGCCAGAGCTTTCGTTCCCGAAAGGACTTGGGCTTACCAAACCAAGTCTGCCTTTTCCGACGTAGCCCCAATAGCATCGTTGCGATCGATCCGCAACGGAACATGGCGGCGGCAAACTGTGGGCTTTGGTGGTGCGAGCGGCAGCTTTTCGGAACGCGAATGGCGGCCTTGGAGGTCGGCTAGTGGGTCGTCAGCGGAATGGCAGTTTTCTGGCTAGTTCATTCCAGAACCGAATCGTCCGCTTCCGGCCCTATTCTGCCGAGAAGCAATGCGCCGCTAACCGACATTCGCAGCAAATGCGGCATGCGCTAGCAGTCAAAAGTCCTGGTACCAATCGGGGAGCTTTGTCATCTCGACTTCTTATAGCCAACCGCCCGAAAAACCTGCTCGGTGCAGTCCCGCGATGATGGCCGGCACGCGGCGCATCAGGCGCCACAGGAAGCCCGAGCGGTAGTTCTCTATCATCAGAGTGATCGGCCCCTGATTGATGCCGACGTGGTCCGGCGATACCCAACCGCATGGCCGGCCGTCGGCGGCTGCTATTGTCGGATTGAAGCTTGCGGTGAAGCCGTAAGGGTTGCCCTCTTGCAGGTCGATCTCATGGAAATAGCGCAGTGCCGGCAGAACGATCTCTGGCGCAAAGGGCAATGAGGTAATCGCTGCCCACGGCGACAACGTTCCATCATCAGGGCCGAATGGCGCACCGCGTGCCAGATAGCCGAAGAAACGGCGGCCACCGACCATGATTTGACGTTTTGTCGGGCTTGGGCCGTCGCTGGCGGTAATGCCCCAGCAATTCTCGCCATAACCGCTGAAGCCCTTCGGATTGCGAATGGCGTAGTCGCGTTGCAGGTAGGTTGCCTCGCGGCTGTTCTCGAAATAGTCGCAGTCGTGGTTGCGCATGGAAGCATCGCGGATGCCGCGAAAATCGATCCAAATATGCGAGAGCTGGTGGATGAAGAGTGGACCGGCGTAAACCAATTCCCGGCCATAGATCTTTTTCCACTTGTAGGTGGATAGCCAGGCCGCATAGCTCTCGGGCGGCAGCGGATGGGTTGGCGAGCCGAGGCCCAACACATAAAGGATCACCGCTTCGTCGTAGCCTTGCCAGCGATAGCGCAGGAAGCCTTTTCCAGGCCGCCAGCCATGGGTGACGGTAGCGCCGCCGTTCTGCGCCCATCGCCAGTCGGTGCGCCGGTAGAGCGCATCGGCAAGCCGCCGGATTTCCAGTTCGGATTCATCGTCCTCGCCAAAATAGGCGCCGGCGGCCAGCGCACCGGCAAGCAGAAGCGCCGTATCGACCGTGGACAGCTCACACTTCCAGACGCGGCGGCCGGTCTCCATGTCGAGGAAATGGTAGTAGAAGCCCTTGTGGCCCGTTGCGTCGGCTTCGGGCCCTTGCGGCGCGTTCCAGAAGAAGCGAAGCGTGGCGAGCGTCCGTTCAGCGGCGGCGGCGCGCGTCATGAAACCGCGCTCGACACCGACGGGATAGGCCGACAGGGCGAGCCCGACGGCGGCGATGCTGGCCGGTGACCCCGGGGTGTTGCGGTCGGCGATCAGGCCATTCGCCGGGTTGGCCTCTTTGAGAAAATAGTCGAAGGACAGGCGCTGGATGTCCGAGAGAAGCTCGTCGTTCGGCGGGTGGTCGCTCGATGCATCCATGGCTGTCGATATAGAGGGTTTCGCTGAGCTTCCCACCTTTTTGGTCGACTTGTCGCCTTTGGGTCATGTCACGACGATGCTCGCGCTGGCCCCAGGTGTCTCTATAACTAGGTTCGAACACCAGAAGCTGACATTCCGCTAACGGCCCGAAACGGTCATTCCGGATGACAGGTTGCGTGAAGCAGTCCGCGCAGTGCAGGGTGGCGCAAGAAGGATGGTTCAGTCGAAGAAGCCTGCATCCTCGTCCCGGAGATACTTCCTGGCTGTTTCGGCGTCGATATCGAGGCCCAGCCCCGGCGCTTCCAGCAGGTCCACCATGCTGTCCTTCACGATCTGCGACGGCAGGCCAATTACGAGGTCCTCCCACCAGGGGTCGGAGGCGCTCGGGTATTCGAACGCGATGTAGTTGGCGGGCAGGGTGGCGCAGACATTGATCAGCGCGCCGAGGCCGAGAAGGCCGTTCGCGGTGCCGTGCGGTGCCATCAGGATCGAGTGCATGCAGGCGTGCTCAGCGACCCATTTGAGCTCGGCAATGCCGCCAATATCGGCTGGATCGGGGCCGATGACGCGCACCGCCTGCGTTTCGATCAGCTCCTTGAAATTGTGCCGCAGGTAGATCTGCTCGCCGGTATGGATTGGCGTCGAGGTGGAGGTGGTCAACTCCCGATAGGCCTGCGGATTGACCCACGGCACATAGTCGCCGGTCAGCATGTCCTCGAGCCACATCAAATTGTACTTCTCGACCGCGCGAGCGAACTTGATTGCATCGGGCAGCATCCAGCCCGGGCCGCAGTCGAGCGCCAGGCTGACCTTGTCGCCCAGCACTTCCTTCATCGCGATCACGCAGTCGAGCATATGGTTGAAACCGCGCTCGCTGATCACGCCCTGGTCCATGGCACCGTGATAGCCGGCCTTCTTCTGCGTCACGCCGTAGTGAAAGCCCTCGATGGTATCCTTCATGTTGGAGTGGAACGAGATTCCCTGCTTGATCATGAAGAAATTCTGCGGCTGCTCCATCATCCATTTCACGTCAGCGGCGTAATCCTCCGGCCGGTCCCCCGTTCGCTTCTGGCGGATCGAGCCGTTATAGACGCGCACCTTGTCGCGCACCTTGCCGCCGAGCAGTTTGTAGGCCGGCACGCCTGCGGCCTTGCCGGCTATGTCCCACAGCGCATGCTCGATAGCGCTTACCGCCGCGCCATAGGGCTTGAAAGAGCCGCGTTGGCGGATCTTCAGCATCACCCGCTCGACGTCGGTAGGGTCCTCGCCGATCAGCGCCTCACGGAAATGCAGCACCCAAGGCTTGAGATAGGTCTTGGTGAACTCGACTTCGCCAAGGCCATAGAGGCCCTCGTCGGTAACGATGCGGACGATGGGATGTTTGCCGATGACGGCGCAGCGGAGATCGGTGATCTTCATCTTCGGTTCTTTTCGCCTCAGCTCCAGATACGGTCCCAGGAATACTCGTCGTCCCAGTGATCCGTGGGCTGCCAGATGCCGGTGACACCCGGCTGCAGATGCTGCGAGATCACCTCGTCGACGACGTCGTCAATCCCCAGGCCAGGTTTGTCCGGAACAGTGATAAAGCCGTCCTTCACGAGCGGCTTGGGAAGGCCGGTGACGATATCGTCCCACCAGTCGACATCGGCAGAGTGGTATTCGAGCGCCATGAAGTTTTCGGTCGCGGTCGCGACATGTGCCGCGGCCATTGCGGCGATTGGACTTTCGGCCATATGGATGGCCATTGCGACGCCATGGTCCTGGGCCATGTCGCCGATCTTCTTGGTCTCGAGGATGCCCCCGCTTGTGAGCAGGTCCGGGTGGACAATGGAGAGGCCGCCGCTCTTGAGCAGAGGCTCGAAGCCTTCCTTAAGGTAGATGTCCTCGCCGGTGCAGATCGGCACCGTGGTGGCGGCCTGCAGTTGCCGGAACTGCTCGGTGTACTGCCATGGGATCACATCCTCGAGCCAGGCCGGCACGTATTTTTCAATCCGCCTGGCGAGCCGAATGCCGTTCTGCAGCGAGATGTGGCCGACATGGTCAATGGCGAGCGGAATATCCATGCCGATAACATCGCGAACCTCGGCAATGTACTGTTCAAGCAGGTCGAGGCCCTTGTCGGAAAAGTGGAGGCCGGTAAACGGATGGGGAACGTTATGCAAATCGTAAGCGGCATTGCGGGCGCGGCGCTCCTCCATGGTCTTGACCGGGCCGCGGCCGGGATGGATGCGGTACCCTTCAAGTGAGCCGGCAGGGGAGACGACCGCACCGGGTACATCCGCGATCTGCATCAGCCCCAGATCCATCTTGAGGAAGGTGAAGCCGAGCGCCATGCGCTGCTTGAGGCGCTTGCCGGTCTCGGTGCCGCTCGGCACGGTAGCGTCGGTGTCGCAATAGACGCGCACCTTCTCCCGAAACCGGCCGCCGAGCATCTGGTAGATGGGAACGCCATAGGCCTTGCCGGCGAGATCCCACAACGCGATCTCGACCGCCGAGACGCCGCCGCCTTGCCGGCCGTGGCCACCGAACTGCTTGATCCGGCGAAACAGGCGGTCGATGTCGCAAGGGTTCTCGCCAAGCAGCCGGCTCTTCAGCATCAGCGCGTAGGTGGCACTGGCGCCGTCGCGCACCTCGCCAAGCCCGACGATACCCTGGTTGGTGTAAATCTTGAGCAGGGTTGAGGTGAACGGCGCGCCGACGATTTCGGCTACCCGCATGTCGGTGATGCGAAGCTGGGATGGCTTGGAGTTCGCGTTTACCCGATTGAGCGCTTCGTCGGCGCCACCTGTCTTTGCCATGACTTATCCTCGTTTTCGGCTTGTCGTCCCCCACCCTGGGCCGGCATTTAGTCTTGCTAGCCCAACTCAATCTCGTGGGCCTGCAGGTAGTCGCGGTCCATCTCAATACCGAGACCAGGCTTCGACGACAGCTTGAGGCTGCCGTTCGAAATGTCGAGTGGTCTGTCGATCAGGTGATCGTACTTGCCCAGGTTCCACTCCGACGTTTCGAGTTTGTAGAAATTGGGAACGGTCATCATCACCTGCGCTCCCGCAACCACGTTGATCGGTCCCGCGGCGTCATGTGGCGAGACCGGCACGTAGTAGGCTTCGCACAGCGCAGAAATCTTCTTGAGTTCGGTAATGCCGCCGGTCCAGGTAACGTCGGGCATGATGTAATCAGCGAGCCTGTTCTCGAGTACCGGCACGAAATCCCATTTCGTGTGGCCGCGCTCGCCCCACGAGATGGCGGTATTGACCTTCTCACGTACCTGCTTGAGGGCGTTAAGGCTCTCGGGCGGGCAGGGCTCCTCAAACCAGTCGATCTGGCCGGCCTCCTCGAGGCTCCGACAGAGGCGAATGGCGGTGGGGACATCGAAGCGGCCGTGCGCATCGATGAGAATGTCGACATCGGGTCCTGCCGTTTCGCGGATCAGAGCCGTGAGTTCGGCGGCCTCGCGCTCGTCCTTGCGGGTCATGCTGCCATCGAGGTAGCCGTCTCGCTGTTCGCGGGGCAGGCCATCGGCGCTGCGGCCCTGGTGGGGGTAGGGATCGAACTTGAGCGCAGTGTGTCCGGACTCGACAATGTCTAGAATTTCGCGGACCACGGCCTCCTTGCTGGTGAATTTGGCCTGGTTGGGATGGGTGTAGAGCGCGATTTCATCGCGTACCGGCCCGCCAAGCAGCTCGTAAATCGGCTTGCCGAGGACTTTGCCCTGGATGTCCCAGAGGGCTATGTCGATGGCGCTCACGCATTCGACGGCGGCGCCGCGGCTTCCCATGTAGGTGAAGCTGCGGAAGATCTTGTGCCAGAGATGCTCGATACGCGCCGGATCCTCGCCTGTCGCGGCGACGCCGATCTGCCGCAGGATCGTGCACAGAGCGCGGTTGGCGAGCCTTGTCGTGGTGGTGATCTCTCCCCAGCCACTCACTCCCTCGTCGGTCGCCACTTCGACGAACAGGAACTCTCCCCAGTAGGAAGCATCGGACTTGATCAGCCACGGCCGAATGCTCGTGATTTTCATCTCAACTACCTTTGCCTGGAAATGGTCAGCTAACGATGTTCTGGACTGGACATTCTATCCGGCCCGAGCGGCGTTGCGCGCTCGCATCTGTTCGAGAATATGCCGGCCCGAACCCTCGACATGGCGGGAAACGAGTTCGGCCGCCTTGTCGGCCTCTCCCGCCTTCACAAGCGCGATGAGTTCGCGGTGCTCGCGCATGATCGCGGCACGTCGCGCCAGCGTGAAATTGAAACGACGGCTCACGGCTCGCAGCACTTCGCGGTGCTTCCACCAAAGCTCGGCGGCGTGGCGGTTGTAGTGCCGCTGGTACATCACGGTGTGGAAAGCGGTATCCAGCTCACTGTGCCTGAATGTGTCGGCGAAGTTGTTCTCTTCGATCAGGCCTTGGAGACGTTCGAGTTCGGCGATGTCCTCGCCGGTAGCCATATTCACAAACCATCGTGTCAGGGCTGGCTCGATCAGAACACCGATCTCGTAGATATCCCGGACAAAATCTTGATCAATGGGTCGCACGCGCGCCCCGCGGTTGGCGATAAAGGTGACAAACCCTTCGCCGCGCAACAACTGCAGGGCCTCGCGCACAGGATTGGTCGAAGTGCCGTGACGCCGGGCGAGATCGGTCACGACAAGCCGTTCGTTGGCAGCGAGCCGTCCCTCGATGATATCTTCCCTGATCAATTCATAAAGCGAGGCGCCCTCGCTGGAGGCCCCGATGGGATCGGTCCCCACCGGTGGCATCGCTTTGAAATCGCTTATTTCGGCCAAGGCCGGCTCCCCAATTTAATACATACCTTGCCCGATATCACACACGGCTTTCGCAAACAATGTACGATTCTGCGCGTTGACAGGCAATTCATGATCTGAAAACGTACCAAGCGATCGAGAGGATACACTGAGCTGGCAGAAGCATCCTCGCGATCGAAACGAGTAAGGACCGCTTCAGGGCGGCATGGGAGAACCAGGGAGGATACCTATGACGAGAATTGCGCTCGGCAGCGCCGTCCTGCGCGGCACTGTCGCCACTGCTTTGATGGCATCCCTGACGTCTACATCGGCGCTGGGTGCACCGCCGGTCGACCTGAGCAAGTGGTCGCCGGAGTATGTGCGCTCGATTGCGGGCACACAGGATTTTGACACGGCGGCCGATTGCGCCAAGGTCACCCCGCTCGATTACAAGGGGCGACTGACATTCTGGTATCAGGGCGTGTTCGAGGGCGACCCGGACCTCCTGCGCCAGTACTACAAGGATTTCTTCGAGACCTTCCGCAAAACCTATCCGAACATCCAGCTCGAGGAACAAGCCCTCACCTATAACGACCTTCTCGACAAGTTCCGCACCGCGCTCCTGGGCAATGCCGCGCCTATGGCGGTCCGCCTGCAGATCCTGGGTGGTACCGAGTTCGCCTCAAAGGGCTATCTGCAGCCGCTCAAGCCAGAGGATGTGGGGTATTCGACAGAGGATTTCTGGCCCGGCGCCATGAAGGCAGTGACCTGGGAGGGCGTGACCTACGGCATTCCGACCAACAACGAGACGATGGCGTTCATCTGGAACGCCGACATCTTCAAGCGTGCCGGCCTCGATCCGGACAAACCGCCGGCAACGTGGGACGACGTGGTCAAGTATTCCAAGCAGATCCACGACAAGCTCGGCATTGCCGGATATGGCCTCGTGGCTCGCAAGAATGCCGGCAATACGCCGTACCGCTTCATGCCACAGCTGTGGGCCTATGGCGGAGGTGTCTTCGACGAAGCGACGCCGAACCCGACCTATGAGCAGGTCCAGCTCGATAGCCCGCAAAGCAAGGCAGCGCTGCAAGCCTCCTACGACATGTATGTTCGCGACAAGTCGGTTCCGGTTTCGGCACTCACCAATCAGCAGGCCGATAATCAGCCCCTGTTCGTCGCTGGCCAGCTCGGCATGATGATCTCGCACCCGTCCGATTACAACGTCATGCTCGACCTGCAGAAAAAGGCGACGGGCACCGACAAGGACAAGGCGCAGACGGTCATCGACAACATGCGCTACGGCCTGATCCCGACTGGTCCCGACGGCAAGCGCGCCGTCGTGTTCGGCGGCTCGAACATTCACATCCTGAAACCCGAATATGTCGAGGGCGGCAAGGTAGACGAGCCGGCCGCGAAAGCTATCATCTGCATGTGGACGAGCCCTGAATGGTCGCTGAAGATGGCCTACGCCGGATCAAACCCTGGCAACCTCAACGGCTTCAAGACCAAGTGGATGAAGGAACGTCTGGACAACATCAAGTTCCTCGACGTCACCACCTCGATGCTGCCATACGGCATCCCGTTCCCAGCTCTGCCGCAGGCCCCCGAGATCATGAACATCATCATCCCGGACATGCTGCAGAATGCCCTGACCGGAGCGATGACCGTCGACGAGGCAGCGGACGATGCGGCCAAGAAGGTAAAAGACCTGATGGGCGGACTCTAGTCCAAGCCACACCTACGACCTGGACCGGCTGCGCCGCTGGCGCAGCCGCAGCGTTCCGAAGAAAAAGGGCACGCCACAAGTGACGATCGTGACCGGCAAGGCCGAGGCTCGCCGAAGATTGCAACCCGGTTGGTCCGGCGCGCTGCGGAAGGTCTGGGAGCATCGTGCGGACTACGCGTACGTGCTCCCAGCGATCGCCGTGATGCTCATCGTCATCGCCTATCCGATCTACTACACGGTCGAGCTGTCGTTCTTTAAGACACCGCCTGGCCTGCAACTCCGCGACAAGACCTTCATCGGCTTCGACAACTACACGACCATCCTCACCAGTCAGGTGTTCTGGAAAGTCACCTGGAACACACTGATCTGGACTCTGGGGTCAACTTTCATCTCCTTTGTCCTGGGGTTTGCCACAGCGCTGGCGCTCCACCGCGACTTCATCGGCCGTGGTGTCCTGCGCGCCGTCCTGATCATCCCTTGGGTCATCAGCGCCGTCGCCGCCTCCTACATCTGGAAGTGGATCTACCATTCGGACTTCGGGATCATCGGCGCGGTGCTGGTCGGCCTCGGATTGGCCGACCAGCCGCCGAATTTCATCGACAATGTCAGCACGGTGCTGCCCTCGCTGATCGTCGTCAATATCTGGCGCGAGTTTCCGTTTGCCATGATCATGATGATGGCCGGCCTGCAGACAGTCCCCGACCAGTTGCTGCGCGCCGCAAAAGTCGATGGTGCCAATGCATGGCAGCGCTTTTGGCACGTCACCTTCCCGCACTTGCGCAACGTCTCGGTGGTGACGATGCTGCTGCTCGCGGTGGCCAACTTCAATTCCTTCATCATCCCCTGGATCATGACCGGCGGCGGGCCGTCGAACGCATCGCATATCTGGATAACCCACATTTATGAGCTCGCCTTCGGACGGCAGCGCTGGGGCGTGGCATCGGCCTATTCGGTGCTCCTGTTCCTCACGCTGATGACGCTGGGCTACTTCTACGTCCGTGCGTTAAGCGGCAACGAGCGGAAAGAGGGGAGCTGATGAGCACGATTGCCGAGACAGCACCTCGTGCCCAGACCCGTCGCCGCATGCGCGTCGACGGATGGCGGTGGGCCGGCCGCATATTCCTCGTGTTTATGCTGCTTTATACCGCGTTGCCGATGATCTGGATGCTGATCACCTCGATCAAGTCCGGATTCGCGGCGACGCAATTCCCGCCGCAATGGTGGCCGGACGAACCTACCCTCGCCAGCTATCAGAAACTGCTCGATCCGCAGAACAGCGTCGGCCAGGACTTCCTCCGCTTCTTCTGGAACAGTCTTTTCGTGTCGACCGTCACGACAATCCTTTCGGTGATCGTAGCTGTCCCAGCGGCCTACGCGTTTTCGCGCTTCAGTTTCCCCGGCCGGAATTTCCTGTTCTTTGCCGTGCTGCTGCGCAACATGTTCCCGGCGGTGATCTTTCTCGTGCCACTCTTCATCCTGATGCGCGCCATCGGTCTGATAAACACGCATGGCTCACTGATACTCACCTATCTCACCTTTGGCCTGCCGCTGGCGATCTGGCTGCTCAAGGGCTTTTACGACAATATCCCGGTGCAGCTTGAGCAGGCGGCGCGCATCGATGGCGCAACACGGTTCCAGGCCTTCATCATGATCGTGATGCCGCTCTCGACGCCGGGGATCATCGCCACCGCAATCTATTCCTTCATCGGCGCGTGGAACGAGTACATCTACGCCTACACCTTCCTCTCCAAGAACGAGCAGTTGACCCTGCCGGTCGGCATCCAACGCTTCTTCTCGGAAAATACGACGGACTTTCCGGGCCTGATGGCGGCCAGCTTCATGATGAGTGTGCCCGTCGTGGTGCTGTTCCTGGTCCTGCAACGATACTTCGTACGCGCCCTTACAGAAGGCGCGGTCAAGCACTAGGGAGTTGCCGATGGCCCACGTGGTCCTCCAAGATCTCGTCAAGAGCTATGGCAGCTTCAAAGCTGTCAACCACGTTTCGCTGACGGTCAATGACGGCGAGTTCGTTGCGCTCGTCGGGCCTTCAGGCTGCGGCAAGACAACCACGCTCAATCTTGTCGCGGGGCTGACCCCGATCACAGCGGGCGACATCATCATCGGCGAGCGGGTGGTCAACGACCTCGACCCCAAGGACCGGGACATCGCAATGGTGTTCCAGAACTACGCGCTCTACCCGCAGAAATCGGTCTACAAGAACCTGGCGTTCCCGCTTCAGATGCGCAAACTCCCCAGGGACGAGATCGACAAGAAGGTCAAGGAAGCGGCGCGAGTGCTCGACATGACGCACCTGCTCGAGCGCAAGCCGCGCGAACTTTCGGGCGGGCAGCAGCAGCGTGTGGCCCTTGGCCGTGCCCTCGTTCGCGACCCCGCCGTGTTCCTCATGGACGAGCCACTGTCTAACCTCGATGCCAAACTGCGCGTGCAGATGCGGTCGGAGATCAAGCGTTTCCACCAGGACCTCAAGGCGACGATTATCTATGTGACGCACGACCAGCTCGAAGCCGTGACCATGGCTGACAAGATGGCGGTGATGAATGGCGGCTACCTGCAGCAATACGATTCACCGGCGCAGGTCTTCGCCCATCCGGTGAACATGTTCGTGGCCAGCTTCATCGGCAGCCCGGCGATGAGCCTTATTCCGTTAGAGGCCTCGATGGCAAACGGCAACACGGTGTTGACCGGCGCCGAGGGCTGGCGCCTTGAGCTCTCACCGCGCAATGCCCAGAAGGTGGCGAAAGCGACGACCAGGAAAGTCGTGCTCGGCGCACGTCACTCGACGATCAAGCTCCACAAGAGTGCGGTCCCTGGTTCCATTCCGGCCAAGGCCTACACGGTGGAACCGACCGGCGACGTCACCTTCGTCCAGGCGTTCCTGTCCGGCGCCATCGTCAACGTCAGCGTGCCGCCAAACATTGCCGTCGCGCCCGACGAGCAGATCTGGCTCGAGTTCGACCAGGAGCGGATGCATCTGTTCGATGGCGAAACTGAAATGGCCCTCAAGGCCAACTGAGATAGAGCGAATGCGCGTGAAACGTGGGCGTGGATGACTGAGAAACTTAAGATCACCGCGATCAAGCCCTATCCGGTGTGGGTAGGAACGCGCAACCAGATGCTCGTCAAGGTCGAGACCGACCAGGGCATCTTCGGCTGGGGCGAGAGCGGCTTGAGCGGTCGCGAGAGGGCCGTGGCCGGCGCGGTTGAGCACTATCGCGAGTTTCTCATCGGCCGCGACCCGATGCAGATCGGGCGGATCTGGCAGGAGGTTTACCGCAGCCAGTACTTCGAAGGCGGGCGAGTCCTTCAGGCGGCGATTTCCGCCATCGACATCGCCCTTCACGATATCAAGGGCAAGGCGCTGGGCGTGCCGGTCTACGAGCTGCTGGGCGGCAAGCAGCGCGACCGCATTCCCACCTTTGCCTCGACCGGCGACGAGGCCGAGGGCGACGTTGCCATCGAACGGGCCCGCGAACTTCGCGCGCAGGGGTGGCAGGCGATCCGCTTCTTCCCCTTCGGGCAAAACAGCAAGGACATCTTCGAGCCGCGCGAGTCCATCGGCGCTACCGCAAGTATGCTGAACAAAGCGCGCGAGGCGCTGGGCAGCGACGTGGTCCTCGGCCTCGACTATCATCATCGGCTGTCGGTGGCAGAGGCCGCGAGCTTCTGCAACAAGCTCGGTCGCGGCGTGCTTGATTTCCTCGAGGAGCCGATACGGGCCGAAACGCCGGAGGCCTATGAATCGCTGCGCACGATGACCGAAATCCCCTTTGCCATAGGCGAGGAATTTGCCAGCAAGTGGCAGTTCCTGCCCTACATCGAGCGCGGCATCCATCAGTTCAACCGGCTCGATGTTTGCAATGTCGGCGGGCTCACCGAGGCGATGAAAATCGCTGGCTGGAGCGAGGCGCATTATGTGGACCTGATGCCGCACAATCCGCTTGGTCCAGTGTGCACGGCCGCGACCGTGCATCTCGCTGCCGCGGTACCCAACTTCGCGTGGCTCGAGACCAGGGCACCCGAAACAAAGCTGGGCTTCGACAATTCCGACTTCTTCCCCGTGCAACCACGGCTCGACGGGACCGATTACCCGGTCGGCGATCTGCCGGGGCTCGGCGTCGAGGTCAACGAAGTTGCGGTCCAGGCGCAGAGTTTGCGTTTCTGGGAAGCGCCTCACCTTAAGCGCCGCGACGGTTCTGTTGCGAACTGGTAGTTCCATTCAATCGGAGTCCACAATGACACATACTTCCGACATCATGCGGCCGCCTAAGGACCTGATCGACGCACTCAGGGAGATCGGCGCCGCGACGGTTGCCGGCACGCTTGGCCATATGGGTTTCCGCAATCCGCACATGGTCGGTCCGGTGGCGCAAAACCACGGGAAGTCGATCGTCGGGCCGGTGCTGACGCTGCAGTTCCTGCCGCAGCGGCCGGACCTCTTCACCGAAGGAGAATATGCCGATCCGGAGACACAGCTGCACCGGCACGTGCTCTATCACGCGCAGGAGGGCGATGTGGTCGTGGTCGACGCGCGCGGCGACATGAGCTCGGGCGTCTTCGGCGATATGATGTCGACGTATTTCAAGGGCAGGGGCGGGGCCGGTATCGTCATCGATGGGTGCATGCGCGACCGGCCCAATGTCGAAAAGCTCGACCTGCCCCTATGGCTGCGCGGCTGGACGCCAAACTATCATGTGCAGACCAGCATCTATCCCAATGCCGTCAACGTTCCGATTGCCTGCGGCGGTGTCACGGTGATCCCGGGCGACATCATCGTCGCCGACGACGACGGGGTGGTGGTGCTTCCCGTCGTGATGGCCCCGAAGGTGATCGAAGAATCACAGAAGCATCATGATTGGGAGGAGTTTTCGCGAGCGAAGCTCATGGAGGGCGGGCCGTTGCAACGCTACTATCCGCTGCATGATGATGCCCGCGGAGAGTACGAGGAGTGGCGCAAAACAAATCGCCTGGAGAACCCGAGTTAGTCAGCAGGCCTTGGCGATCAGTTTTGCCAGGCAATCGCCAGCCTCGGTCCCCGGCACGCCAAGATCTCTGACACTGTCCATATGGTTGCGGTTCGGGAGCACATCCGACGTTACCAACGATCCCTGCCGCAGCAAGCTTGCTTTGAATCGATCGGCTTGCTGATGGAAGGGTGGCGTCTCGTTGGCTCCGACCAGGACCGCCGCCTTGGTTTGAGCATCATGCCGACAGGCGAGAGGTGTGAACATGGCGACTTCCTCGTCGGTTATTCCAATCTCGTTGGCGAGAAAGGAATCCTGGAGCGGCTTCAAATCATATAGTCCGCTCAGGAGAAGGGCTGCCTTCACATTCGAGGGGGTATGCTCGCCTTCGAACAGGAACGTTGCAAGATGGGCTCCAGCCGAATGACCACTGACGGTCAGGGCCGCCGGGCTTCCGCCATGATCGGCGATGTTGGCCAGGACCCACTGCTTGGCGCGGCGCACCTGGTCGACAATCCTCGCCATTCGGACCTTGGGCATCAGAGCATAATCAAGGATGACGGCGATGGCCCCGGCTTGGGTAATCGTCGTCGCCATATATGAATAGTCGCGCTTGGAGAACATTCTCCAGTAGCCGCCATGGACAAAGATGTGCACCGGTAGCGCCGTTCTTTTGCCCGCGGGAAAGAACAGGTCCATGGTCTCGGTCGGATCCGGTCCGTAGGCCACGTCGGCGGCCATCGGAATGGCGGCGCGGGCGACCTCGCTGCGGTCAACAATGTCCTGCACGATTTGGTCAAAATCAGCAACGTGGTCGCGGATGCGAAAGGGATCGCCTTGCATTCTTCTTCAGCTCACATGCTGACGGCGAGGTATTTCGCCTCCATGAACTCGGCAATGCCGTGATGCTGCCCTCCCTCGCGGCCGAGCCCACTTTGCTTGACGCCGCCGAAGGGAGCTGCCGGATCAGACATCAGCCCGCGGTTGAGAGCAATCATCCCGGCCTCGATGCGGGAAGCCACCCGCATGCCGCGCGCCAGATCGCGCGTGTAAATGTAGGCAGCAAGCCCATATTCGGTGTCATTGGCGCGTGCGATGACCTCGGCCTCCGTTTCGAAGCTCGAGATTGGCGCCACCGGCCCGAATATCTCCTCATGCGCCATCTTTGCGTCGCCCGGCACGTCGCGAAGCACCGTCGGAGGATAGAAGAAACCGCGCCCGGACAGGACTGAGCCGCCGCACATGACCCGCGCGCCGCGTGTGACCGCGTCGACGACAAGGCGGTCTATCTTCTCGACCGCCTTTTTCGTGATCATGGGCCCGCATTCCGTGTCCGGATCTGTGCCAGGGCCGACCTTGAGCGACGACATCCGCTTCTCGAGGCCATCGCAGAAGGCTTCGTAGATGCCAGATTGCACATAGAGGCGGTTTGCGGCCGTGCAGGCCTCGCCGGCGTTGCGCATCTTGGCCACCATTGCACCATCGAGCGCCGCTTCGAGATCGGCGTCGTCGAACACAATGAACGGTGCGTTGCCGCCCAGCTCCATGGAACACGAAACCACATGCCTGGCAGCCTCTGCCAGCAGAGCGCGACCCACACCCGTCGAACCGGTGAAGGAGAGTTTGCGCACCCGCGGATCGGCCAGCATGGCGGCTGTCAAAGGCCCGGGACTGGAGGTTGTCAGGACGTTGACCACCCCTGGTGGAACGCCCGCGTCCTGGTAGAGCGCGGCGAGCGCATAGGCGGTAAGCGGGGTCTCACTGGCCGGTTTCAGGATCACCGTGCATCCAGCGGCAAGTGCCGGCGCGATCTTGCGCGTCGCCATCGCGGCAGGAAAATTCCAGGGCGTGATCAGGATGCAGATGCCGACGGGTTCGTAGTCGACCACAATCCGATTGGTGCCGGAAGGCGCAGTACCGAATTCACCGGTAATGCGAACGGCCTCCTCGGCATTCCAACGGAAAAATTCCGCGGCATAAGCGATCTCGCCGCGGGCATCCCGCAGGGCCTTGCCGTTTTCCAATGCGATGAGAGTAGCCAGTGCCTCGGATCGTTCCGTCATCAGCTCAAAGCAGCGTCTGAGGATCTCGGAACGCTTTCGCGGCGACGTTGTCCGCCAGCCATGGGCTGCTTTGGCAGCGGCGTCAATGGCGGCGGCCGCGTCCTCCAAGGTCGCATCGGGTACGGCCGCGATGATGGCTTCCGTCGACGGATCAATGACCGGAATTACCCTGCCATCCGCGGACTGCCGCCATTGGCCGCCGATATACAGCCGGTGCGAAATTGTGTGGAAGTCGCTGACGCCCTGATCATCCGACAGAACCTGTGAAAACGTGTTCATCTCGATATTCCCGATTGTTACATGATGCTGGCGAGGTCGCCATCGAAGGCCGCCTGGACCAGGTGTCGCATGGTCCGCAAATCGAATGGACGCGGGTTGTTCTTGATGAGGCGCTCGATACCGATCGCCTGTTCCGCCGTCCAATCGAGCTTATCTGCGGGCAGCCCCAGCTCGGCTAACGAGGAGGTGATCCCGATTGCCCCAAACAGCCGGCTGACTTCGGCAATGGTCGCGTCGGCCAACTCGTCGGGCGTCCGGCCTTTACCATCGAGGCAGAGCGCGTTGGCGATCTCGGCCATCTCGGTCGCTGCGGCTGTTTTGTTGTACTTCATGACGTACGGCAACATGGTGGCGACGCCCAATCCGTGAGCGGTGTGGGTTATCGCGCCAACCGGATATTGCACGGCATGCGCTGCCGCTGTGCCGGCCGTTCCGAACGCGCAGCCGGCTGCCAGTGCACCCATCATGACGTCGGCCCGGGCGTCCTCGTCAGAGGGCCGGCCGCATGCCGTTTCAAGGCTTCGGCCAAGCAGCTTGATCGCCAGCAGGGCGAAATGATCGGTCAAGGCGGTTTTGCCGATAAAGACATGGTTCTGCGGAAGGCCGGGATCGGTCCCCCGCCTGGCGGCCGTGAACGCCTCGATTGCGTGCGTCAGCGCGTCGGCGCCTGCGATCGCCGTCAATCCCGGCGGGCATGTCATCGTCAGTTCAGGATCGCAGATGGCCGCGGCCGCGATCAGATACGGGCTGGAGATGCCGACCTTCAGTGTGCGATCCGGATCCGAGATCACGGCAACCGGGGTCACTTCAGAGCCGGTGCCGGCTGTCGTCGGCACCGCAATCAGCGGCAGCGTCGGGCCGGGCACCTTGAACTCGCCGTAGTAATCCTGGAGCTGACCGCCGTGACTGATGAGCAGCGCGGCGCATTTGGCCAGGTCGAGACAGCTGCCGCCGCCAATGCCGATCACCATGTCGGGCGTGAACTTCCGTGCTTCCTCGACGCAGACGGCAATGGTGCCCCGAGGAACGTCGGGTAGCACGCGGTCATGCACCAGTACGTCTATCGAGGCGGCTCGCAGTGCCGCGATAATCTCTGCGAACTGGCCCGTTGCGGCAAAACGTTCATCGGTGCAGACGAGCGCGCGACGCCCGAGCCTGGCCGCGACAACCGGAATGACGTGGCGTTGGCCCTTCCCGAAGAGGATTTCGCGTGGCAGCCTTATCGCAGCGAAAAGGCTCATGACCTGCATCCTGTGATGATGTCTGGAAAGGCCGCTGGGGCGGCACGCTGCTCCCGCAGGGCTACCGGTAGCGTCATTGCTTTGTCTCCTAGCTGCCGCAAATGATATCCTCTATAAAATCGTATAGGATATAGGATTGCATTGGCCGGAGCATCGTGTTAGCAACTCAATGTGTCAAGAGACAAAACATGCAGGCCATGAACTTACCCAGTCTAGACGAAGCGAACCTCGCCGGCGGGCGTATCCAGCGCTCCAGCAGCCTGGTTGAGGACGTCTACGAAGCGATCTTTGCGCAACTCATGTCGCTGAAGATTGCGCCGGGCTCGCGGATCACGGTCGACAGCCTGGTCAAGGAATTCAACGTATCCCACACGCCGATCCGCGAGGCGCTTGGCCGGCTCGAAGGCGAAGGCCTGGTGCTGAAGACGCATCTGATCGGTTACCGCGCTGCGCCGCAGATCACGAAACGGCGGTTTGACGAACTTTATGAGCTTCGCCTGCTGCTCGAACCTCATGGCGCAGCCAAGGCAGCCGCGCTCATGGACGAGGTAAAGCTCGCGCAGCTTCAGAAGTCGGCCGGCGTCATGGCGCGCCGTGAGGGCAAGGACGAGCGCCTGCGGTATTCCAACTTCGCCCGCCAGGATGCCATTTTCCATGACAAGGTCATGGAATTCGCCAACAACGAACTCGTGCGCGAGACATTGGCGCACCAGCACACCCACTTCCACATATTCCGCCTGATGTTCCATTCGCGCGTCACCGAGGAGGCGCTTGACGAGCATGAGGCCATCCTGGCCGCTTTCGCTGCGGCCGATCCTGCCGCTGCCGAGCAGGCGATGCGTCGCCATATCGAGCATTCCCGCGACCGTTTGTTGTTGGCGTTCGACTGAGACTGTCCCGATGTCCCCGTACCCGCCGTTGACGGTCATCACGCAGGCCAGTGCCAACGAAGACTACTTCCCCGATTCACCCTTCTAGAAACTCAAACCTACCAGGCGAGTACAGATCTCGCCCGGCCGTTGTCACAGGAAAGGAAGTACCATGCCAGGCAAAAAGATCCTGATGCTGACCGGTGAATTCACCGAGGAATACGAAATCTTCGTCTACCAGCAGGCGATGGAAGCGGTGGGCCACACCGTGCACGTCGTGTGCCCAGACAAAAGCGCCGGAGACCTGATCAAAACATCGCTGCACGATTTCGAGGGCGATCAGACCTACACCGAAAAGCTCGGCCACTATGCGCTGATCAACAAGACCTTTTCCGACGCTGAGAAGCAGCTGGAGCAATACCACGCCGTTTACTGCGCCGGCGGCCGTGGCCCCGAATACATCCGCACCGACAAGCGCGTACAGGCGATGGTGCGCCACTTCCACGAAACCAAGAAGCCGATCTTCACGATCTGCCACGGCGTGCAGATCCTGATTGCGGTGGACGGCGTCGTGCGTGGCAAGAAGGTCGGCGCACTGGCGGCTTGCGAGCCCGAAGTGACGCTTGCGGGCGGCACCTATATCGACCTGTCTCCAACGGAGGCATATGTGGATGGCACGATGGTTTCGGCAAAGGGCTGGACGGCCCTTGCAGCGTTCATCCGCGAATGTTTGAAGGTGCTGGGAACGGAAATCCGTCACGCGTAAGCGTTTGCTTCCGACGCGTTCCAGAGGATGCGTCGGTTCCCTTCAATGGCGGGTCGACTACATCATTCAACAAGTCGGATAAGCGAACGCGTCAACGTTGCTCTTGCCGACGCCAGGTGCGCTCGGCAGGCCCGCTCAATCCGGTCAGATTCGCGGCTTTCGAGCGCATCGATATAGGCGAGATGCTCGAGGATTGCCGCCTGGTTGCGCTGCTTTTCGTCCTGCTTGTTCCACTGATAGTGGTAGTGAAAAATGAACGTGATGATGTCGTAGAAATCATCGATGAAGCGGTTCGGTGATGCCTCGTTTATGAGCCGGTGAAACCGGTTGTCCAGGCCGGAGAAGTCATGAAAACGGCCCTCAATTCGCTCCAGCAGGTCGGCATGCGCCATCTTGAGCGCAGCGAGTTTCGACCATAGGGGAGAACTGTCCGGCTGTAGTGAAAATAGTTGCGCCGAACGCAGTTCGAACATTACTCGGATCTCGAAGAGCTCAAGCGCAAAGCCTTCGGTGAAACCCTTGAAAAGCCAGCCTGTATTCGGCCTTTTCTCGATCAGCCCAAACCGGCTGAAGCGGATCAGGAATTCGCGAATTCCGTTGGTCGCAACGCCGAATTGGCGCGCAAGCTCGAGCTCATTGATGCTGGTTCCAGGCCTGGTGTCACCCCGCAGCATCCACTCCATGAATTGCTGTTCGACATGCTTGGCGCGAGGTGTGGTTTCGGCGTCCGGATAGTAATCGTTGTCGCTGACCGGGCGGCCCGTCGACCTGAGGCCGTGGCGTTCGGTGATAAGTTCGCGGTGAACCAGTTCCCGCAAAACCTTTCTGACGGTTGTGCGGCTGACGCACATTCGCCGTCTAAGCTCATTTTCGGAAGGAAGTTCACCGGCCAGTTGCCCGTAGCGCAGCATATTCGCAGCCCGATTGAAGGCCTTCTTGTAGACGGTGTCGGTTCTCATCGGATTTTCCTTGGGAACTATAGCTTGTCCTTTTAGCATGAACTTTATCCATAAAAAACAACTTGACCCGGCCTGGCCGGTTGTTTTTTATCGATAAGAAGAGGACTTGAACACGAATTGAGTTTTTGACGACGCGGCTCGTACAAGCCGCGGCGGGGAGGGGAAATTTGCCTGAAACGGGAAACACCGGCACGACTGTCGGCGAGGCCGCGTTGCCGGCATCCAGGAAGCCAGAAGCCGTTCCCGGCCTTGCGCTCGGCCTGATGCTGCTGAGCGCTGGTCCGGTCGTCATCCTGGTGCTGCTGATCGCCGTCCTCAGCTTTCTGTCGCCCTATTTCCTGACGGGACGCAATCTCAGCAACATCCTTGCCCAGACGGCCGTCATCTCGGTTGTCGCGATGGGCCAGCATCTGGTCATCCTGACACGCGGCATCGATCTCTCCGTCGGCTCGAACCTTGCACTGGCCTCCGTCTTCGGCGCGCTGAGCTTTCATGCCGGTGCTCCCGCCATCATCGTGATCGCCGTGATGGTTGGCTGCGGTGCCGCGGTCGGCGCCATCAACGGGCTCTTCTACGTCTTCGGCCGGCTGCCGCATCCTTTCATCATCACGCTGGCGACATTGAGCATCGCCAAGGGGCTGGCCCTGCAACTGGCCGATGGCCGCGCCATCCCTGGCATGCCGGATTCGATCGATGCGCTTGGCCGCGAGGCGGTTTGGGGCCTGCCTGGATCGGTTTTCGTCGTTGCGGGCGTTGCCGCGGTTCTTTCCGTCATGGCTAAAACCATGGTCTGGGGGCGCTGGATTTATGCCGTCGGCGGCCGGCCCGACGCCGCGCTGCGCATGGGCATTCCCGTGTCCCGGGTCCTGGTTTCGGTCTATGTCATCTCAGGACTGTGCGCCGGCATCGGTTCCGTCATCCTTGCCGGCCGCACCGACGCCGGTTCGCCGCTGTTCGGCAATCTGCTGGAACTGGACACGATCGCGGCGGTGATCATTGGCGGCGCCAGCTTTCTTGGCGGCCGCGGCCACCTCGGCCATGCCTTGATCGGCGCCATCATGATCGGCGTTATCCGCAACGCGCTCAACCTGCTCAACGTCAATGTCTTTTTCCAGCTCATCGTCATCGGCGTGGTCATCGTGATCGCGGTCGAGTCCGACGTGCTGCGCAATTACCTCGAAGGGCGTGTGCGTGTCCTGCAAGCCGGAAGGCAGTCATGAGCGCCGCTGCGGATAACGCCGATCACGCGGTCACGGCGGACAATCCCGTGCTGGCGGTACACGGTGCTACCAAGCGTTTCGGTTCGGTTCTGGCCCTCGACGATGTCAGCATCGAGGTGCGGCGCGGCGAGATCGTCGGCCTGCTCGGCGACAATGGCGCGGGTAAATCGACGCTGACCAAATGCATCAGCGGGGTGCACCAACTCGATGCCGGCGCGATCCTTTTGGACGGTGCGCCAACGCAGATACGCTCCCCTGCGGATGCGCGCTTCGCCGGCATCGAGACCGTCTATCAGGATCTGGCGCTGTTCGACAATCTAACGCCGGGACAGAACTTCTTTGCCGGTCGCGAGCTGGCTGGCCCGCAATGGCTTCCGCGCGGCCTGCGGTTTCTGCAGCAGCGCCGGATGGACGCCGAGACCCGCGCTCTGCTGGCAAACCTGAAAGTTACGCTGCCGCGGCTGGATGCCGTCGTCGCCATGATGTCTGGCGGTCAAAGGCAAGCGATCGCCGTGGCCCGCTCGACCGTGTTCGCCCGCAAGGTTGTCATTCTGGATGAGCCGACCGCCGCACTCGGCCTGCGTGAATCACGCCAGGTGCTCAATCTGGTCGCTGCGCTCCGCGACCAGGGCAATGCCGTCATCCTGATCACTCACAACATGGAACACGTCGTCGAGCTCGCCGATCGCGCGGTGGTGCTTCGCCAGGGCCGCAGGGTCGGCGAACTGGTGCCGACCAAAGGCAACAAACAGGAACTGGTTTCCATGATCGTTGGAGCCTGACCCGTTCGAAATTTGGGGACCTTTCAGGTCCGCAAATGCCTGAAGCGTCTCCCGCCGGGAGGCGTCTCAATCCAAGGGAGGAATACAATGCCAATGAACCGAAAACTGTTCGCAGGGCTGGTGATCGCTGTTGCGTTTTCCGTGCCGGCTTCGGCCGCAGACAAGATCAAGGTTGGCCTGATTACGAAATTCCCGGTGCCGTTCTACTCGACCATGGAGGACGCCGCCAAGAAATACGCGGCCGCTCATCCGGAGATCGAACTGGTCACCGGCCAGGGCCAGGCAGCTACCGACATCGAAGGCCAGATCGCTCTGATCGAATCCATGATCACGCAGGGCGTCAACGGGCTGGCAATCACTCCGGTCGACCCGACGGTCGCGCCGGCGCTCGACAAGGCGGTGGCCGCCGGCATCAAGGTGGTTCTCGTCGACAACAGCATTCCCAACTGGAAAGGCCAGACGGCATTGGTCTCGACCAACAACCTCAACGGCGGCAAGATCGCCGGAGAGTATCTTAAAACGGTGCTCAAGAGCGGTGACAAGATCGGTATCCTGCAAGGCGTTCCCGGGGTGCCGGCTCTGGATGACCGGGTCACGGGCATGATGGAGGGATTGGGCGACGTCAAGGTCGATGTCGTCGGCAAGGGCGCAACCAACTGCACGCTGGAACTTGGCACGTCAGTGACCGAAGACATCCTCACCGCCAATCCCGATCTCAAGGCGATCTACTCGGCCTGCGGTCCGCCGATCCCTGGCGCCGTCAAGTCGATCAGCAATTCCGGCATTGCCAACGACAACCTCATAGTGGTCGGCTTCGACGCGTGCTGCGGTGAGATCGAAGCGATCAAGTCGGGAGCGGAGGACGCCAGCGTAGCTCAATTTCCAGCGAAAATGGGTGAGCTTGGCATCGACACCGTCGTCAAGGCCATCCGCGGGGAACCCGTCGAGGCCAATGTGGATACCGGCGCCGGACTGGTGACGCTGCAGAACGTCAAGGACTTCGAGTGATCCACCAGCGGTGCGGGGGGGGGGGGCGGCGGGCGGCGGGGGGGGGGCGGGGGGGGGGGGGGCGAGGGGGGGGGTTTTGGTGGGGGGGGGCCGCGGGAGGGGGGGGGGGGGGGGGGGGGGGGGGGGGGGGGGGGGGGGG
>NZ_JAMYOL010000025.1:0-70296 GCF_040319815.1 Mesorhizobium sp. M0854 | reverse complement strand
AGCAGCCGGTCACGGTTTTTGGAGAACACCGAATGGTCCCAGGCTGCGTCGTCGACGCCGATGCCGACGAACCAGCGGAACAGGAAGTCGTATTCCAACCGTTCCATCAAAAGCCGCTCCGAGCGGATCGAATAGAACGCCTGCAAAAGCAGCGCTCGCAGCAGCTTCTCCGGCCGGATAGATGGCCCTCCGGTCGGCGAATATAGCGCCGCGAACTCACGCTCCAGCCTCGACAGGGCTTCAATCACGATCGTCCTGATCGCCCGCAATGGGTGATTGCGCCGAACCCGGACTTCAAGGTCCACGTAGCTGAAAAGTTCGCCAGTTCGATCGCCGCCGCCGCGCACTCGTCATCTCCGAATCCCTTCGGAGCCAGTGAATCATTGCTGCGGTCCGGTGGCGAGGGCCTTTTTCAACAGCCTGCTAGACGGTTTCGAGCCGGCTGAACCGAACCGGGATGAGTTTCCGGGTCTCGAGCTGCCCTGCCGCATCCTTGTCGATGACAGTCAGAAACTGTGCTTCTTTAGATCCCAAAGGCAGAACCAGCCGTCCCCCCGGCTTGAGTTGCTTCAGAAAAGCCGGCGGTGTCTGCTCAGCCGCCGCCGTGACAAGGATCTTGTCGAATGGGGCGTGCTCGGGCCAGCCGCGAGACCCGTCTCCGACACGAATGCCGACATTGGATAAGCCTAGCTCCTGCAGGAGAGCCTCCGCACGGCTTACGAATTCCTCGACGATTTCTACGCTCCAAACCTGCCCGGCGAGTTGCGCGAGGATTGCGGTTTGATAGCCCAGGCCAGTGCCGATCTCGAGCACCGCCTCGTTCGATTGGGGAGCAAGGAGATCGGTCATGAGAGCGACGATGAATGGCTGCGAGACGGTTTTATCGAAGCCGATCGGCAGCGGCATGTCCTGGTAGGCATAAGGTGCAACCGAGGCTGGCACGAAGCGATGCCGCGGCACTCGCCGCATCGCTGCCATCACCCGCTCATCGAGCGCCGCCTTGCCGAGTTCTTCGCTTGCAAGGTCGGTATGGATTGCAATCATCTCGACCATGTGCCTGCGTAGGACCGCGAGGTGCTCTTCGTTCATTGGCTTCATGACGGTGGGGCCTTCCTCAACCAGCTTGCTGCCGGTGAGCATTATATCCTGTTCGTCACGGTAGCGCCCGCCATCGTTTCCATTACGGTGCCCAGGGCAAACATGGGTGAGCGTCTTGGCAGGCTATCGCTGGCGGCGACCCTGGAGATTCTGGGCGCTATATCGCCATAGCGGTGTGTCACACATGCGGCTATCGCGCATCAGCTTCGCCAGCACCGGCCGGCAGGGCGATGCGCCGGAGCCGTGCTCCTGGTGGGCGAGGCGGCAGTCAGCCGCCTTGACCTCGTCGACCTGGGCGTCGGTCGCCCGATCCTCGGTCGAGACGCGGGGATCGCCAATGGGCGGCCGATCGGGAGAACTGGACGTTGTGCGTGCATTGGCCGGTTTCGGGGCCGTTTTTGGATTTTTGTACACACAAGGAATGTGCCAGAACATGAACGTGTGAATGCGTCTGGAGAGGCCTCAACGACGTCTCATCAGCCAACCGAGGCTTGTAATCCGTCACTAATGCCATATCTTACGCACAAGAAATGTGCCTCTGGATATGGCAAGGGGGACAGGGATGACCCAAGCATTGAAAGTTCCAGTTCAGAACGAACCGTTAGTGCTGTCCTATATGGATCGGGCTGGGAAGATCGCTGTCGCCCAGGTTGCGGATGGATTCGGTATGTCCAAAGGTCAGCTTGCCGAAACGGCGGGTCTTGCGCGGGAAACCCTCTATAGGATTGAGCGTAGCCGTGCTGCAAAGACGCAAGGTCGCCTTCGTGAAATGCTTGAGATCATCAGCAGGGTGATCGACTGGGCCGGAGGCAAGGAGCAGGCGATGGCCTGGTACCGGGCCCAGCCGATACCGGCATTCGGCGGGCGGACGGCGGAAGCTCTGGTCAAGGAAGGCAAGGCCAGCGCGGTTCGCGACTACCTGGATCATGTCGCCGTTGGTGGCTTTGCTTGAGGTTTGCCGGAATTTGCCACCGCGCCCATGATCCGCGCTGGTCCTTCCAGCCTATCTCAGGCGACGGAGCGGCTATTCGGGGCGCCAGGTTCAACCCGAAAGGTGTGCCTACGCTTTATCTGGCGCTCGACATCATGACGGCCGTGAAGGAGGCCAATCAGGGTTTTGCACATCGCATTGATCCCTGCGTGCTTTGCTCATACGAGATCGATTGCGATGACATTGTCGATCTGAGGACGGCGCAAGGCCAGGCCGACGCCGGGATCCGGTTCGAAGATATGGCTTGTGCCTGGATGGATTTTCTCGCCCATGGCAAACGGCCGCCCTCATGGAGCATCCATGACCGCCTCGTTGCTGAAGGCAAGTTCGGCATTCTCGCGCCCAGCTTCGCGCCAGGTGCCGGCACATGTGATCAGAACCTCGTGCTATGGAGCTGGGGCGAGGTGCTCCCGCGCCAGGTCAAGGTGATCGATCCGGGAGGCCGGCTGCCTCGGAAGCAATTGTCCTGGAGCTAACGCCGCAAGGGTCGGATCGAATTGCGACTGAGGGGATTATCCGCGCCGCCCGCGCGAGCGTGCGTTCCGCGTCATTGTAATAGTTTGAGGCCTGCTGCACGGACCGATGCTGCGACTGCTGCAAGGCTTCGGGCAGCGGAATGCCGCGGCGTGCGGTTTCGGTGAGATAGCCGGAGCGCAAGCTGTGGGCGGAGAAGGCTTGCGGATGGAGCCCGGCCTCGGCGGTGCGCCGCTTCAGGATCAGATTGACGGCCTGCGGCGTCAGGACGCGCGCTTCGAGATTGCCCCGTGGTCGATGCCGCCAAACACGACGCGGTCGCTGATCCTGGCGCGTTCAAGCCAGTCCTTCAAGACCAGCACAGGCCGGCCCGACGAGCAGCACGAAAGCGTCGCTGTCGGCTTGCGTCGTCTCTGTGCAGCCGAGCCGTATTGCCGTATCGACAGGCACGGCAATTTATCGCCGCCGGGAGCGTTGGGATCGGCCGGAACCGGGTCTTCGTCGACCAGCTGTTCGACGCGAAGAGCAGAAATTTCGCTGCGACGCCGCCGCTGCAGGCGAAGGCGGTGATGAGAATCGCGCGATCCCTGACGTCGACGAGACGGTCGCCGGCGCATGTTTCAGGAGGGCGGCCAGAATATCGGCGGTCACAGCCTTCCTGCTCTTGCGGCCGCGGACGGGCCTGGCGCGCACCGCCAGTTTGATCGCGCTCTGCAGGCCCGGGGCTGCAAAATTTCCGCGCAAACCGCGCCATTGAATCAGCGTACAGCTCGACAGCCGCCAGCGCACGGTGCACGGCGCATACGGACGGCTTTTACCCGCAACAGTCCCTCCGCCCTCGGCGCGGCCATGACGGCAACGGCACACTCTGATCAGACGGTTGACGAAGGCGCGGCTGGGGAGGTCAACGACTACCTCGTTGCTGTCCCCCGATTTGCCCTGATGTCCTGTTCCCGCCATCAGAAGCTGATGCCCACGATCTTTACGCCGATACGATCGGCGAGTTCGAGCAATTCGGAATAGACGTCAGAATTCCCGGTCAAATCGAGCGACACGCCGGACTGCACCAACATCTTTGCGGGAATTCGATCGCCAAACAGCATCACGGCGACAGCCCGGTCGTCCTGCCGAGAAATCCAGCAAAGTCCCTGGGCATCTGGGCATTGTGCGTGAATGGCTTCAGCCCAGGGGCGTGTTGCTGGGTAGTGGTCCTTCTCGGTGTCGATGATCTGGCTGCGCTTGATGCCGAGTTTCCTCAGCGCTGTGACGCTTAGATCAGCCAAGACCAATTCGCCCTGCGGCGCCACCTGCGAATAGACTTGATCCGCCAGTTTCACCTTGTCGTAGGTCTTCAGGCCCGGCGCGAATGGCACATCGTGGAAGACGGTTTCCATCGCCGCGCAGTCAAAGGTCGTGCCGCCGTACAGAGTCGGGATATTGGCCCCAGTTGCATTCTTGATCGGGCTGAATCGGGCATTGCCTTTCAGGCCTGGATTGAACTCGACGCCGGCATAGAGATTCAAATGGATACGACGGATAACTTGGTCCGCCGGCCATATCGTTCGGGTGATGATATCCTGCAAATCGTGCGATGGAACGGGAACTGGAGTCCCAGGTCCCCGTCCAATCTTTGATTTAGCCATGGAGTGCGCCTACCAACTCATCCTCGGCGGCTGCAAGAACGCGCTCGGGTTGCGCAGGGAGCACATCTTGCGGACGCTTGCCCCCAAGGAAGCTATTGACCGATGCAAACCAATAGGCGAGCCCCCAGTCGTCCTTTTTCTCGTGTAAGACGCTCAGAACCTTAGCGAGCGCTTTGATAGGCCGATATCCAGCGGCGGAATCCAGAGCATACCCAGGGAAATAGTCTACGCCCCGATGTCGAACTGCAAAGATCTGGCCTTCTTTCTTCCACTTGTTTGGCTGCGCACTCGGGTTGCTTGTGCTGAACCCAGCCATTTTGGCGATTTGGGGAGCGGTCAGCCAATCGCCGCTCTCCAGCACTGCCTTTCTCGCCTCGGCCGTCATCCGCGCCTCGACAAGCATGTACTGCGGGGGCGGCACCTGAGGAACCAGGGCCTCGATTATTGAGTTAATGGCTTCACGTTGGCGACTAACCAGGATGGTACGGACCAGAGGCGCGATGCTGACGACCGTGTCCGCAAGGGCGCGAACTGCAGGTTCACTCCCATGCTCGAACGTTAGTGCTATGACTTGCTCCGCAGTCAGCCGATCAAGTTGATCACCAACCTCCTTCGGAGTTCCGGTGAGCGCGCCAAATCCCGATAGCTCAATGGTGTCATTGGTATGTGCCATAATATTCCACTCCGCTGGGTTGGTGAGGATGATTACATATATAGCACGATAACCGATCTCATCAAGTGGTGTTGCTGCGATGCTCTCCGACGCCTGGGAAGACATCAGTCCACTCCAGCATCAACCCTGGCTCGGCACCCTTCTAGTCGCTCGCATGCTGCGGCAGCGCCGCAAGACCACGGCCCCACCTGCTGGCATTTATCGACGCCTTTACGGAAGCCACCGCGCTCGGCCTCAAGGAACATGACCGGCCGGCGCTGGCGCGGGAACAGATGCTGCGCCGCACCAGGAGCCGGCGCGGCAACTCGAAGCTGCCTCCGCATAATCCATTCCAGCAGATCCGCATCGAGCGTCGCGTGCCTCCCGCCGTGGCAGATACCTCGATACTGTCGCCTTACTCTTGAGCTGCTCAGACATCGCCGGCGTCAAATTCACCAATGGTGTCGCACAGTCCGCGACACCGGATCACCGCGCCGCCTGATCGGCCGCGTCACCCAATTCCGACCATAGCTCCTCGCGAGCCGGTCTCAAGCACAAGAGCCGCTCCGACACGCCTGTCGCCCGAATTGAGAAACTGACCCCCTGACGAAATGAAGAACTGACCCCCTCGGTTATGAGAGCAGGCATGATGGGGTGGACGAAGCCCATCCTCACAGAATGTTCGCCTACCGGGACAAACGTGACGCAACGGAACGGATGGTTCACCCGCAAAGTCTTGGGGAGGTTTGCGAAAGGAGACCAGCATATGACCTGCGAATGAGATGTCGGCACGTTCGAAGAGCCCGTGACCGTTTTGCTGTCCTCCGGCAAAGTCAGTGTTTCGAGCACCCGCGAAGCCGCCGAAATGCTGCTTTACCGCTGGCCCATTGGAGAAACCGCGCGCCGCATCCAGGCTCGTATGGCATGCATGAAGGTTCTCGGCGGCGGCAGCTCACCGGATGTAGCGCGCGTGGCATTTCTCAGCGCCGCCAAGGAAGCGAAAATCCTGAACGCCTGACATCGTCAATGCGTGCCCCACCACTGTCCATCATGCATCACTCTTGCAGCAAACATCCTGCGTCGATCATGCGGAGACGCCGAATGCTTGCGCGCTACGTCGACCCCCGAGTTGACGCGCTCTATGGCGAGTTCGATGTAGAGATCGTCCCCAAGGGCCGCTATCCGAAAGAAGGCCAGACGCGCGCCGTCTGCTCCATCCGCCGGCTGATCGACAATCATGGCGCTGAGCATGCACGGTTGGTCCTGTGCGTCCTGGCTGAGGGCCGCGGCAATCACGCGCTCATCGAAGAGAGCAGCCTGATGGCCGTCTCTGACTTGCTGCTGGCCTGTCCGGACCTGGTGGAGCAGGGCATGGCCGCCGTGCCCGAGGTTTTCGACGCGATCCCGCTCGGCGCATACATAGCGATTGTCAATGAGCTGCGCGGCCGCGTTCATCAGGGGCATGCGCTAGCTGGTATCCTTTACGTGCACCTCCGGCGTCTCAGGGAGAGCTCGCTAACGGCAAAGGAGACGATTCGATCCCGGATGGCCAAGGCTGATGCCAGTGAGGCTGAAAAGGGCCGCCAGGGCTTCACCAAGCGTCAGCGCCGGCGCGAAGACATTATCGCGCTCGGCAAGAGGATGCTCGCGGTCAAGGCGTCATAGCCGCATGGCGAGTTCGGCCCATGGCTGCGCGACCAGCCGATGACCTACGATTTGGCTTTGAAGGCGATGCGGCTGGCCCGCGCTGTTGCCTAGAAGCGATCGGCCCTACCAAAGAAGAGGCGCGCTCCCTTGTTTCGCGGCGTATCCCCATCTAGCCTGAACTACTTTCGGTTGAGGAGCGGGTATGAAACAGAATCAGGAAGGCACTCGACCATTGGCCATCGGGCTTTTGATATCGAGCATATCCCTGGCAGGGTGCACCACAGTTTCAACTAGCGGTGCGGATGGATGGCTTACGAAGTCAAGTGCTTCCGGGGTTTCCGACGCAATGGCTAAGAAGGGCATGATGCCCGCAGCGATCGACTGCCGGTTCGATAGCACAGCTCCGGGCAAAGCGGCCTATGGATCAAAAGTTACGTGGAAACCTGCCCCACCAAACTTTGTCTGGCAAACGCATGTCGGCCCTCCCGATTTCGTTGCGAGGGGCGAGGCTGGATCACGCGCACTCGGTCTTCATCGCGTGTTTTCGAAAAGGGTTCGTGACAAGGCAACGGGTCAAGTAGTTCAGTGTTCGATCTGGAGGAATTGAAGCTGCTCGGCCTCGATCCGACAGGCAATCGATTACGGCCCAGGGGTGACTACCGATAAACCTCATTCCCGTTAATCTCCGGCCCCTGTTTCGAGGCAAGAGAATCGCACGCGCGGCCTCGTCGAGGAATTCCGCACGTATGGGCATGTATGGGGCCCTGTCGGGCCGCGACATCTACTTAGGACAGTCGCCTACTTAGGACAGTCGCCGCGACCATAACTTTTGATAACAGGTCAGGGTCGCGGGATGCCGAGCCGCTTGAAATACCGAGTTGTGGGGTGCTCGCGATCGTCCCGCCTCAACCGCGCAAGTGCGTCATCATCGCCGGCGAGCGCCATAGCCAAACCGGGAGCGCTTATTCTCCACGGAGCACCGGGCATTGTCTGATTGTGATGACGGTCCTTGATCACCAGCCGCCTGAGTGTGTCGTCGCTTGCGTTGTAGTCGTGCCTGAACAGATCAATGACCCTCTGGACCGTGATCGCCTCTGCCCGTGGCAGGTAGAGCGGCCGAAGCCGTTCGCCTGTTTCTGGCGCTGTTTTGACAGGGAGTGCATTTGGTCATTCGGCCCATCGCGTTATTCTGCGGCCCGCCGTTTCGCCCGACATCACGGAACGATATCGCCCCCCATGTATTAGAAACCCATGGACACTATGGAACCCCACGGCCACGGGATGGCGGTCGATATTTTGACATCGGAAGTTGCCAATGCCAGGCAGCGCATCCACCGGACCGAGCTCGCGCTTCAACGCACTGAAGAAATGCTGGCCGAAAATCTCGCGCTGTGCAGCAGGATACGAACTGCGGTCGAGGCCGCAGACCGCTTGATGGAGATCGATCCCCCCAGCTTTGAACGACGTCGCGTGGGTTGAACTGGGCCGGCGTTTCATTTGTCGCGGCCTTGCGGCACCCCGCCGCAAGAGCCTGCCCTGCTGGCATCACAGCGTGAGCAAACATTGGACAGAAGCACTCCAACGTTCACGATGTGCCACGCGGACGCCAGACCGGCACAAATCGTCAGTTCAAAGAGCGAGGATGATGCTGCGGCAAACGAAGGTGGCACGGGGGGTCTTCGCGCGAGCCGGTTATGCGATCTCCCGCTCAGAAATTATACTAAATATTCCGACGTCCTGATGGAACCCTTTCGTTGCGGGCGAGTTGCGGCTCATTGGGAAGGGACTCCCCGAACATGGCAACCAGCAACAAAGCAGACCATCAGTCTGTCTCCGAAGCGTTTCGGAAACTGATCCGTTCCGATGGCTATCGTCATAACCTACAAACGTTCTTAAATCTGGGGGTCGAACCAGAACCGCCGCCAAACCTTCAGTCATCACTTGGGGCTATTGATCGGGCCAAAGAGGGGCCGACCGAAGAAGTCCCTTAACTCCTCGGCAGCAAGCGTCATTACCTGCTGCATGTCAGCGCCGTTGCGACGGTAGTCCTTGTAGCGGAAGGTGATGCCGGCCTCATCGAAGCCGATCAGGCGGCGGTTCGAGATTGCCACGCGGTGGGTGTAGCGCGACAGATAGGCGAGCACCGCCTCGGCCCGGCGAACGGCGCCTTGGCGTAGACCACCCAACACTTCTTCCGAACAGGAGCAAGGTGGTGCAGGAATGCGCGTCGATCGGACAGGTGCACCAGCGATCCGAAGAAGGCGAGCCGCCCGGCGTCGTGCAGAGCGACCAGCCGGGCGAGGAAGAGCCGTCGGAACAGTTTACCGAGCACGCGCACCGGGAGCAGGAAGGCCGGCCGCGAGGAGACCCATCGGCTATCGCCCAGTGCGATGCCGCCGCCCGGCACGATCATGTGCACGTGCGGATGGTGGGTCATCGCCGATCCCCAGGTGTGGAGCACGGCGGTGATGCCGATGCGCGCGCCGAGGTGTTTTGGATCGGCTGCGATCGTCAGCATCGTCTGTCAATGATCACGGAATCGGGACCCGATATTTTCCGCAAAAGGGACCCCGGTTTTGGGGCGGTGAAGGGCACGCCGGTAAGCGCCCGATCAGGCGGAGCTGGTCGGGGTTGCACAGCCTGATCCGGCGCGGCTGATTGGCTTTTCGGCTTTAGCTTTGAGATCGGCTCTTGAAGCGCCAGGATTCGTTGCCGGTCTCGGCGATCTCGCAGTGATGGGTGAGGCGGTCGAGCAGCGCGATTGTCATCTTGGCGTCGCCGAAGACGCTCGGCCATTCCCCGAAGGCGAGATTGGTGGTGATGATGACACTGGTGCGTTCGTAAAGCTTCGAGACCAGATGGAAGAGCAATTGCCCGCCGGCCAGAGCGAAGGGCAGATAGCCGAGCTCATCGAGTACGACGAAGTCGAGCCGGGTCAGGTGATCGGCAATGCGGCCCTGGCGGCCGGAGCGGGTTCGGTCTCGAGCCTGTTGACGAGGTCGACGACATTGACGAAGCGCCCGCGTGCGCCGTTGCGGATGAGAGAACGGGCAATTGGCTGGCCGAACCTCTGACAGAGGCACGCGGAAGGCCATCGATCTCCGCCCTCCAGCCATCATGCGCTATCGCACGCCGGTTCAATCGGGAACCGGAGCAAACCTGCGTCGGCATCGAGTTATGTTTAAAAATAAACAAAATCACTCTATAATTTAGATAAAGATAGACATATTGATGGAGATGGCGTATCGTCAGATGGAGGCTGACATCGGGAAGGGGCCCCAACACCCAGGGAGGAGATATAAAAATGAAATCGAAGCTGGTTTTGCACGCTTGCGTCGCGACCTTGCTTGCGGCAGGCTGCTGCGTTGCCTTTAGCGCTTTTGCAGGGGAAAAGCCCAAGGGGCTGATGCTCTTTTCGTACCTCGGCGATCAGGCCTATGTTCGCCAGTACAATGTCGCCAAAGGCCGGGCGGGCAAGATTGAAGATGTCCAGATCGACGTCAAATCGGGCACCTCGCGCGGCGACGTCAATTTCTTCATTCAGGAAATCGTCAACGCCCCCGCTGAAGGCTACAAGGTTATCGGCGTCAACACCGGTGCCACCTCCAAGGAACTGGTAAGCGCGCTCAACGATGCGACCAAGCAAGGCATCAAGGTGCTGTCCTTCGACGGCGCGCCACCGCCGATCGACGACCTGACGGCGCAGGTGAATTATGATCCGGTCGGGGCCGAGAAGGCAGTCGTGCAGGAGTTTGCCAAACAACTCCCTGCGGGAGGCGAGATTGGCGTCATCCGCTGTATTGCGGGCCTGGCGGATACCGACGCGTTCATCAATGCTTTCAAGGATGCGTTGAAGGGTACGAAGTTCAGCATCGTTGCCGAGGGCGACGCCCGTTGCGACCCCGAGAAATCGCGCACGATCGCCGAGGGCATGTTGAACGCGCATCCAAATCTGGTCGGCATCTACGATATCTTTGACGTCTCGGCACAGGGCACGCTGCAGGCGCTCGAGGCAGCCGGCTCCAATGTCATCGTTGGTTCGGTCGGCGGCCAGGAGTACGCGCTGAAGGCGATCGCTGCGGGCAACAAGAACTGGAAGTTCACGGTCCCTTACCCGTTCGAGGTGATCGCCAGAACAGCCACGGACACCACTGCTGACCTGGTGCGCGGTAAAAGCGTTGAAAAGCTTGTGGTGGTGCCGGCGCAGCCCGTCCAAACCTCGGAAAATGCGGGTGGCATGCTGAAGACGGTCTCCGACGTTGTGGCGGGCAACGTTGATGACGTCGTGAAATAACGCCACCGATGGAAGCGCACGTCAACATTGCGGGGAAATCATCCGACCCGGCGGCGGGGCGCCGCGATCACCTCTCCATCCTGCTATGGCTTCTGCAGGCCGGGCCGATCATAATTCTCGTAACCCTGGTCGTGGCATTCGGCCTGCTTGCCCCGCATTTCATTTCGGTGCGCAATCTTCAGAACCTCCTGGCCCAAAGCGCGATTGTCTGCGCCTTGGGCCTAGGGCAATTCCTCGTGATCCTGGTTCGCGGCGTCGATGTCTCGGTCGGCAGCGTCATAGCGCTGAGTGTCGTGACGGTGGCCACGCTCACCGGTGTCGATCAACCCAGCTCGATTGCGCTGGTCATCTATCCTCTTGTTGGTCTGATTGTCGGACTGATCAACGGCTTCCTCATCGTTAAAGGCGGCATTCCGCAGCCCCTCGTGGTCACCGTCGCGATGCTCGGCATTGTTGCCGGTGTCGCATTGCTCATCAGCGGCGGCAACACGCTCGTGGGTGTTTCGCCCGCCGTGCATTGGCTGGCAAACGGCAAGATGCTGGGCATACCTGCCGGCGCCTTGATGGTCCTGGTTCTTGCAGGGTTGTTCTGGCTCATGTTGCGGCGTACGCAATGGGGCCGCTGGCTCTATGCGGTTGGTGGCAATCCGGATGTCGCGCAATGGGTTGGGCTTCCGCGCGACAGGTTGATCATGAGCGCGTATGCCATCTGTGGCACCACAGCGGGCATTGCAGGCATGCTGTATCACGGTCGGACCGGGTCGGCTTCGCCTCTTTCGGGCATCGGCTATGAGCTGGACGCCATCACGGCGGTGGTTGTCGGCGGCGCAAGTCTCTTCGGCGGTCGCGGCAGCATCACCAACGTGCTGTTCGGCGCGCTCATCATCGCCACGATCCGCAGTGGCCTTCAGCAACTCGACGTCTCTCCGTTCTGGTCATCGGTGGCAATCGGCGTCGGCATCCTGCTGGCCCTTGAACTCGATGTCTTGCGCAAACACATCGAGACCCGCATTCGGACGCTGCGTGCGAGGCAGGTGAGCCAATGAGTGTCGCCTCGCCAGACAGCATTTCCAACATGGCCACCGATGCGCGTCTGGTTCTCTCGGTGCGGGACGCGCGCAAGGCCTACGGGTTCGTAACGGCGCTGGCTGGTGCGTCGCTTGACCTCCATGAGGGCGAGATTGTTGCCTTGCTCGGCGACAACGGCGCCGGAAAGTCGACACTCATCAAGGCGATCACCGGCATCGTAACGCTGGATTCGGGTGACATCGAGCTTGACGGACACCCATTGCGGCTGCGTTCGCCCGCCGACGCGCGTGCATCGGGCATCGAGACCGTGTTTCAGGACCTTGCTGTCTTCGACAATCTGACCGTATCCGACAACTTCCTGATCGGACGCGAGCAGACGCGGCCACGCTGGCTCGGTCCGCTGGGCTTCCTTTCCGCTGGACAAGAGCAGCGACAGTGGCGGCAGCATGCCAGCGCATTGAGCGTCAGCCATGTCTCACCTTCCCAGGAGATCGGACTGATGTCGGGTGGCCAGCGTCAGGCTGTCGCGGTTGCACGGGCAGTGGCGTTCGCCCGACGGGTGGTCATTCTGGATGAACCTACGGCGGCACTTGGTGTGCGCGAATCCGACGAGATATTGACGATGGTAAGACGCCTGCCGGAGCGAGGCCTGTCAGTCATCATCGTAAGCCACAACATGGACCACGTCGTGCGCGTGGCGGATCGTGCTGTCGTCATGCGGCAAGGCCGAAATGTCGGCGAGATGATTGCACGCCAAGGCGTTCAGAAAGATCTTGTCGCGATGATCATGGGTGTCACCTGAAACAGAGTCATCTGGAAATCCTGCCGCTTTGTAAAATTGGATTGGCGCGGTCGACGGCAAGTCGATCGATGAGTTCCTCCACTTTCCCGAGGCTGAAGATATCCTCAAGCGCCAGATAGGCAGCGCCAAAAAGGGCACTGTCCTTTTGCGGGTTGGCAAGCACGATCTGCAACTCGCGCGTGGCGAGCGGCAGGCATCGCTGGTAGACGAGTTCGCGGATACCCGACAACAGAAACTCTCCGCCCCTGGCCAGCGTGCCGCCGACCACGATCAGGCTCGGATTGAGGATGCTGACGACATCGGAGGCGACTTCGCCGATCACCCGCCCGGCGCTGCGCAGCAGCATCAGGGCTTCCGGCTTCTGCATTTCAACCAACAAAATGACATCGCGGGCGTTCTCCGCCTTGAAGCCTTTGCTTGAGAGATCCCGGGCAATCGCCCAGCCGCCGGCGCGGGCTTCAACGCAACCGAGCTTGCCACAGCGGCACAAAGGCGCGTTCTCGGAGTTGAACTGGATATGGCCGATGTCGCCGGCCGCGCCCTGAGCGCCACGAAAGATCTTGCCGCCGGCGATGATGCCGCTGCCGATACCCGTTCCCGCCTTGATGAAGAACATGTCATCGACATGCGGGAAATTCTGGCGGTGCTCGTGGATCGCCATGAGGTTTACGTCATTTTCGACATAGATTGGTACATCGAAACGACGGCACAGCCAGCTGATGATGTCGAATTCGTCCCACCCGTGAAGGACCGAGGGACCGACGACGCGGCCGCGTTTGAAATCGACCGGCGTGGGCATGCTGAGGCTGACCCCAAAAAGCGAGCCATGGCTGGTTCGAGCCTTCGCTGCAAGAATGTCGAACCCGTCGGCAATCTGCTCGAGGGAAGCCGCCGGTCCGTCCGACGCGTTGAACGGTATTGTGCTTTGCGAGACGATCGCGGGTTCGAGGTCCATTGCGGCAAGATGGATGTAGGTTTCGCCAATATTGGCGACGAGAAAGAAACCCGCCCGTTCATTGATCCCAAGCACGCGCGTCGGCCTTCCGCCACTCGGCATGGTGCGCGCCGTCTCGCGAATCAGGCCTGAGTCGATCAGCGCATTCAGGCGCTGGGTGACAGTCACGCGTGACAATCCCGACGCGTCGAGCAACGCTGACCGGGACGTGGCGGCGCCAGTGGCAATCAGCGAGAGAATTTCCCCGCTGTTTGCAAGGGCGGGATGCTCCGCCGTACCATTTGTCCTGACCATTCCGCACTTTCCCGTTCGCCCTGAGATTTAGCCACAAACCCCCGGGAGATAAAGGCGTGTCTGCAAGAAAGCTGCATAGCTTTTGTACAAAAATATGCAATAATACGTTGACTTATAGATATATCGATGACTAAGAGTATATCGTCTGGGAGGAACGACGAACTTGCGCGGACCGACCGCGCCGTTCCGGTGTTTCTCCGTCACTCCATCGACGGAATCTCGCATGTTATCAGCGCAAAAGGACTTAGCCCGACCGGATCTCCTGGCGAACGCCATTCGCGCGCTGTCAATGGATGCGGTCGAGAACGCCAAGTCCGGCCATCCAGGCATGCCGATGGGCATGGCCGAGATCGCGGTCGCGCTCTGGCACCGGCACCTTCGTCACAATCCATCCAATCCGGCCTGGACCGACCGCGACCGCGTTGTGCTCAGCAACGGCCACGGCTCGATGCTGCTCTACAGCGTGCTTCATCTCACAGGCTACGATGTCTCGATCGCCGATCTCCGGCAATTTCGGCAGCTTGGCAGCAGGACGCCGGGCCATCCCGAATTCGGCTATACGCCGGGAGTTGAGGTTACGACCGGGCCGCTTGGGCAAGGCCTCGCAAATGCTGTCGGCATGGCGATTGCCGAAAAGATGCTGGCCGCCAAATTCAACCGATCCGGACACGACATTGTCGACCACCACACCTTTGTCCTGGCAGGCGACGGCTGCCTGATGGAAGGCATTTCGCATGAGGCGTGCTCGCTTGCCGGAACGCTCGGTCTGGGCAAGCTGATCGTGCTTTACGACGACAACGGCATTTCCATCGACGGCCATGTCGAGAGCTGGTTTTCGGACGATACGCCGAAGCGGTTCGAGGCCTATGGCTGGCAGGTCATTGCTGATGTGGACGGGCACGATATTGCGGCAGTCGACCAGGCGATTTCCGCGGCAAAAGCGCATGCAACCCGCCCGACGCTGATCTGCTGCAAGACCATGATCGGCAAGGGAGCGCCGACGAAGGCGGGCAGTCACGATTGCCATGGATCTCCGCTGGGCGCCGACGAAGTCGGTGGGGCTCGGCTTGCTCTCGACTGGCCGCATGCGCCCTTTGACGTCCCAAGAGAGATTGGCGACGCGTGGAACGCCTCGGTCAGAGGGGCTATGTCTGAGGCCGACTGGCGCCGCCGCTTCGAGACATACCGCGAGGTCTACCCCAATGAAGCGGCGGAGTTCGAGCGGCGAGCCAAATGCGATCTTCCCACGGCCTTCGCCGCCAAGGCGGATGCGTTCGTTGCGCAAACCGTCGAAAAAGCCGAAACGCTGGCCACACGCAAGGCAAGCCAGAATGCCATTCAGGCCTTTTCCGGCTTCCTTCCCGAGCTGATCGGCGGTTCGGCAGATCTCGCCAGTTCGAACCTCACCCTTTGGAAGGGGGCCGAGCCGATCACCTCCGTCTCGGGCGGCAACTACATTTACTACGGCGTTCGCGAGTTCGGAATGGCCGCGATCATGAACGGCCTGATGGCCCATGGCGGGTTGCGTCCATTCGGCGGCACGTTCCTGATGTTTTCGGAATATGCGCGCAACGCCCTGCGGATGGCAGCGCTGATGAAGCTCGGCGCCATCTATGTCTTTACCCACGATTCCATCGCGCTCGGTCAGGACGGTCCGACGCATCAGCCCATCGAGCAGTTGGCTACGCTCCGGCTGATGCCCAACATGGACGTCTGGCGACCATGCGACACCGTTGAGACGGCGGTTGCCTGGCAGGTTGCGCTGGAGCAGGTGGCGACGCCGACAAGTCTCGCGCTTAGCCGCCAGAACCTGCCGTTTCAGCCGCGCGACCAAGCCCAGGTTCAAGCGGTGCGCAGGGGCGGGTATGTGCTGCGCCGGGAAGATGGCCGGCTGGATGCCGTCGTCATCGCGACCGGATCCGAAGTACAGCTCGCTGTCACCGCCCAGGAGCGACTCGCGAAGCAAGCGGTTCAGGTTCGCGTGGTGTCGATGCCGTCCACCAGTGCTTTCGACCGGCAGGATGACGACTATAGGGCCGAGGTGCTGCCACGGGGCGTGCCCCGCATCTCCGTCGAAGCCGGCGTCACCGACTATTGGCGCAAATATGTCGGCCTCGAAGGCGAATGCGTCGGCATCGACACGTTTGGCGAATCGGCCCCGGCCGAGATCCTCTACGAGCATTTCCACCTGACCATAGACGCCGTCGAAAAGGCGGTCCACAGGGCGCTCGAGAAACATCGCCGCGCTGCGTCGCCGGAGTTGGGAAGGCAGCAGGCGAGATGACCGCTACCTATGTCATCGGACTGGATTACGGCACCGGATCAGCCCGCGGCGTCCTGATCGACGCCGCAACCGGCGAGCAGATCGGCAGCCACACGCATGCCTATCGCCATGACGTCATGACGCAAAGCCTTCGTGACGGCACGCCCTTGCCACGCTCATGGGCGTTGCAGAACGCCGCCGACTATCTCGATGCTGCGGAAGAAATCCTTGGTGTGCTGGGGCGCGGACGGATCGTCGAGTCGATCGGGCTCGGCTTCTCGGCAAGCTCGCCGATGCCGACCACCACCGACGGAACAGCCCTTTCCGAACTTCACCCTGGCGAGCCTCATGCCTATGTCAAGCTGTGGAAACATCGCGCCGCACAGCCCTACGCAGACGCGATCAACCGTCGGGGCGGATCCTTCCTGCGCAATTTCGGCGGCAAGCTTTCCGGGGAATGGCTGCTTCCGAAGGCCGCCCAGATTGCGGACGAGGCGCCAGGCATCTGGAGCGAGGTCGGCCGGTTCATCGAGTCCGGCGATTGGCTTGTCTGGCAACTGACCGGCTCCGAAGTGCGCAGTCTGGGTTTTGCGGCCTACAAGGCCCAGTATTCCGAGACCGAAGGCTATCCGCAGGGAATCGTGCCCGGTCTTTCCGAAAGATTGTCGGTGCCGCGCCGTATCGGCACTCCGGCTGGAGGCTTGTCTGAGGCATGGCGGACGCGCACGGGGATCACTGGCCGCGCGATCGTCGCAGTGGCGGTCATCGATTCACACGTCGTGCTGCCCGCGGTCGGGGCCGTGTCGTCCGGCTGTCTCGTCGGTGCGCTCGGAACGTCTGCGGTCTATCTCTTTTTGAACGAACAGTTCCGTCCTTTGCCCCCCGGCATCGAAGGTGTGGCCAAGGATGGATCGGTTCGCGATCTCTGGTGCTACGAGGCCGGGCAGGCTGGGTTTGGCGACATGCTCGCCTGGTTCGTGAAGGCCTTTCCGCGTGGCGCGGACGAGGCTGAAAGTTTCCGTGTCTACAACCGTGAGGCAGCCGGGCTCGAACCCGGCGCCAACCATCTCGTGGCGCTTGACTGGTGGAACGGCAACCGGGTGCCGCTCGCGGATTCAGACCTCAGCGGCCTGCTTCTCGGTCTCACCACCGAAACCACGGGCGTCGGCATCTACCGCGCACTGATCGAGTCGCTGTGTTTTGGCGCTCGCACGGTGGTCGACCTCTTCGAGGCCGGCGATTTTGGCATCAACCGCATCATCCTGACGAGCGGGCTGGCCCAGAACAATCCATTGCTGGTGCAGCTCATGGCCGACGTGCTGGGGCGCGTCGTGGAGGTTCCAAGCATTGCCCATGCGACGGCCGTCGGCGCGGCGGTTCATGGCGCGGTCGCGGCCGAACTGGTGAGCGGCTTCGCCGAGGGCACGGCCCGGTTCGGCGCGCGCACCTTCACCCTCTATCACCCACGCCGCGAAAGCGCGGCCGCCTACCGGTCTCTCTACAAAAATTATCGGCAGCTCAGCGACAGCCGGACCGTACGCAACGCCATGCATGATCTGAACAGGGCGGCGTCGCTCGACCGGCCGGAGAAAGAAACGAAATCGGTGGCCTGAGCAAGGCGATTGCCAACCCCGTCGATCTTGTGCGGAACCGCCATCCTTCGACGTGCAGGGCACGCATGAGGCGCGGCTCGCATCTATAATTATGTATAAAAACATACATAATTATAGATATAATGTTTGACTCTATGCAAAACATATGCGTAACTCGGTGAGCCTTTGAGGAGAAAGGTTCAACAACTCGGGAGGAGTTCATGTTCACTTTGCCTATGTCGACCGGCACCAAATCCGGAACTATCGTGAAATCAGCCGTTGCGGGCCTGGTGTTCTTCGGGACCGCTTTTGCAGTGACCGGCCATGCCTTGGCCGATGAAGTCATTGTCGGCCTCGTCACCAAGACGGAGGTCAACCCGTTCTTTGTGAAAATGCGTCAGGCCGCCGAAGCGGAGGCCAAGGCCAAGGGCGCCAAGCTGATCGCCCGTGCTGGCAAGTTCGACGGCGACAATGAGGGCCAGGTCACTGCGATCGAGGATCTGATCAGCGCCGGCGCCAAAGGCATACTGGTGACGCCGAACAATTCGACCGGCATGCTGGGTATCATCAAGAAGGCGCGCGATGCAGGGGTCCTCGTGATCGCGCTCGATACGGCGACCGATCCGGCCGAAGCGGTCGACGCCACCTTTGCCACGGATAATTTCGAGGCCGGCGTGCAGCAGGGCGCCTATGCCCGCAAGGCGCTCGGCGACAAGAAGCCGGTGCTGGCGATGCTCGATGGAACGCCCGGCGGCACGGTCGATACGTTCCGGCACAATGGATATCTGAAGGGCTTCGGGCTTGCCGAAGGTGATCCGGCCATTGCCGGCTCGGCTATCACCAATGGCGCGCAGGACAAGGGCCAGGTCGGCATGGAAAACCTGCTCTCCAAGAACGGCGAGATCAATGCGGTCTACACCATCAACGAGCCAGCCGCCGCCGGCGGCTATGCGGCGTTGAAATCCTTCGGCAAGGAAGCCGATGTCATGCTGACCTCGATTGACGGCGGCTGCGCCGGTGTCCGCGACGTCAAGGCCGGCAAGATCGCCGCGACGGTCATGCAGTTCCCCTACAAGATGGCGGCCATGGGTGTCGACGCGGTCGTCGATTATGCCGCCAGCGGCAAGAAGCCGAGCGGCTTCGTCAATACGGGTTCTTTCCTGATCACCGACAAGCCGATTGAAGGGATCGACTCCAAGGATACCGAATGGGGCCTCAAGAACTGCTGGGGCGACTGATATTTTGAATCCTCCCGGCGGGACCATGCCGGACAGGCCGTCGGCAAGACGGTATATCTGTATCGGCATGGTCCCGTTCGTTTCCGGCCCGACCCTTGAGGCTGGGAACGCGGCGACTGTTCCAAAGGGCACTTATGAATTCGCCATCGGCACTCTCTTTGGGCGGAACGTCCAGCATTGCCAAGAAGGTCATCGGCACGCCATCGGTGGGCCCATTGCTGGTACTGCTCGCTTTCGGCGTGATCTTTTCGCTGACCAATCCGCGTTTTCTCGCCACGCAAAACCTGTCGATCATTCTCCAGCAGACGGTGATCATCGGCACCTTGGCCATTGGCCAGACCTTGATCATCCTGACCGCCGGCATCGACCTCGCGGTGGGAGCGATATGCGTACTGGGCACCATCCTGGCCGGAAAGCTGGCGAACAGCGGCTATGACCCGATCGCGGCCATGGCCCTGGCCGTTCTTGCCTGCACAGCGGCGGGTGTCGCGGCTGGAAGCCTGATCAGCGGCCTGCGCCTGCCGCCTTTCATCGTCACCCTCGGTATATTGGGCATCATCACCGCCGCCCTCAGGTTGATTTCGGCGGGCGGGGCTTTTGCGGTCAACGACGACTTTCTCGGCTGGACGGGAAACACCATCCGCCTGAACGGTTTCATCGTGACCTACGGCGTCATCATCATGCTCCTCCTCTATGGAATGGTCTGGTTTCTTCTCAACCAGACGCAATGGGGACGGCATGTCTACGCGGTCGGCAACAATCCGGAAGCTGCCCGGCTTGTCGGCATACCGGTCGGTCGGCTTCTGCTCTCGGTCTACGTCCTAGCGGCGTTCATTTACGGGATCGCGGCCTGGCTGGCGCTCGGCCGAATCCCCAATGCCGACCCCAATGCCTTGCAGACCGCCAATCTCGATTCCATCACCGCCGTCGTCATCGGCGGCACCAGCCTGTTCGGCGGCCGGGGCGGATTGATCGGCACCCTGATAGGCGCGCTGATCGTCGGCGTCCTGCGCAACGGGCTGACGCTCGCCGGCATTGATCCGCTCTGGCAGGATCTGATCACAGGCATTCTCGTGATCGTGGCGGTCGCGCTCGATCAACTGGCCAGGGGGAGGCGGTGATGACGCCTGTCGAGCCGAGAGCGCCAGTGGTGACCACCCCGGGTGGCGTCATCCTCGAAGCCCGCAACGTAGTCAAACGCTACGGCCACGTCACCGCTCTCGACGGTGTCGATTTCGAACTGCGCGCCGGCGAAATCCTGGCGGTGGTCGGTGACAACGGCGCTGGAAAGAGTTCGCTGATCAAGGCGCTGACTGGCGCGATCGTCCCCGACAGCGGCGACATTCTGCTGGACGGCCAACCCGTCCACTTCAAGGGTCCGCTGGAAGCACGCAAGCTCGGCATCGAGACGGTCTACCAGGATCTCGCCGTTGCGGCCGCGCTCGACATCGCCAGCAACCTGTTTCTCGGCCGGGAACGCCGCCGCCCCGGCTTTCTCGGCAATGTGCTGCGCATGCTCGACAAGAAGGGTATGCGCGCGGAGGCGGAGCGCAGCATGGCGGACCTGAAATTCCACCTGCCGTCGATCGGCAGCGCGGTCGAATCGTTGTCAGGCGGCCAGCGTCAGGGCGTCGCGGTCGCCAGAGCGGCATTGTTCGCCAAGAAGCTCGCGATCATGGATGAGCCGACGGCAGCACTCGGCGTGCGCGAAACTGGCCAGGTTCTCGACCTGATCCGGGCGATCCGCCAGCGCGGATTGCCGGTGGTCCTGATCAGCCACAACATGCCGAACGTCTTCGAAATCGCCGACCGCATCCACATCATGCGCCTGGGCAAACGTGCGGCCGTGGTCAGTCCGAAAACCCACACCATGGGCGATGTCGTCGCCATCATGACCGGCGCGGCGAAGTTCGAAAAACCGGCAGCATCAGCTTTTCGCTAATGCAATGTCGCCCAAAAGTGAGCTCGGTCTTGGGAGAACGACATGCATAAAACAAAGACCTAAAGCGGGTCGCCTGAATCCGTTCTGGACGAAGGATGTGAGGCTGATCAGGAACTCGCGAAAGCCGGTCTCCGGCGCAATGCGTTCGAGCGCGGAAAGGCTGTCGATGGCAAGCCGATCCGGTTTGAATTCCTCGACCAATTGACGGATCATCAGCAGATGGTCGGGAAGGCTTTGCGCCTCCGGATAGAGACAGACGACCTTGAGCCCGCCTTCCGCTTCCATCGTCTCGAAATCGACACCCCAACTGCGCGCGTTGCGAATGAGCTGACCGCGGCTTTCTTCGTAGCCAACCAGTAAGGAGCGTTCGCCGGCCGCGACGCCACCGGCCAGGAAATTGGTCACCAGCAGCGTCTTGCCGGTGCCGGTCGCGCCGCTGACCAGCGTAACGCTGTCGCGGAAGAAGCCCCCGCTCGTCATCCTGTCAAGATCGGCATTGCCGCTCGTTACCCGGGAGAGGTAGAGGCGGCTTAAGGCCGGCCTCCTTAGCCTCGAGAGGCGTCAATCTTCTCGGACAGCCAGGTCTTGATAAGGGACTGATAGGGCACGTCGCGCTTGTTCGCCGCGACCTTGATCCGTTCGAGCAGGCTATTGGGCAGCCGCAACGAGATCGAGGTCGACGACGGCTTGAGGTTGGGCAGGCGGACCCGCTCTGCCTTGCTCCAATCGACATGCTCACTGGAGTCGTTGGACTCCCAGAAGGCGCGCTCCTCGGCCTCCGATGCAAAGGTCGGAACCGGCTTAGCTGTCTTGGTCATAGTAGCCTCGCTCCTTGCGGCTCATATCCCGGGCGGAAATCACCCGGATCTTGGTGTCCTTGTCCCGAAGCGTGGAGGTGATGTGCAGCAGCCTTCCATCATCGGTGCGCCCCAGAGCATGAATTCGTTGCTCGATGGCGCTGTGCTTTGCGTCGGGAACGGTCAGCAACGGCTCGTTGAAGAACACCTGTTCCGCCTCGGCCTGGCTGACGTCGTGCTTGTCGATGCTCTTGCGGGCATTGCCCGCATCCCAGTCGAAGCCGGCAATCCGTTCCCATTCGATCATCGATGTATATTGCTATAATATACGCGGATTTCAAGCTCCGTCAGGCGTGAGCGCTCCGCCCAGCAGATTTGGACAGCATAGGGAGAGGAAATGGAGGCAAGGAAAACCCCCTCGCTGATCGGCCAGACCGGTGGCGCTGACGCTCAACCGCCAGCCTCGCAATCCCGGCCGCGTCGTCCGGCGCAGGGCTGAAAGCCCCGCTTGTCCTGCCGGGCAGGGATGCTCACCAGGCAGTTGCACCGGCCCGCCCGCTCCGCGGGCAGGGGGATGTCTTCGGAAGGAAGACGAGAAAGGACCGCTGAAAGGCCGCGTCTGCAACCTCCAAGGAGCATTCCCATGGAACTGAAATTCGTTGATCCGCGCTCGCTCAAGGACAATCCCGACAAGGCGCGCCGTTCCAAGTCCAGCCCGCAGGCCCCCTGCTGCTGGCGACGATCAAGGCTGTTGGCATCGTGCAGCCGCCCGTCGGGTGCGCTCCGGTCGGGACAATCCCGAATACGACATCAGGCTTCTCATGGCTGATGGCAGCATTAAACACGTCAGAGTATTCGGCCGCGTGATAAAGCACGATACCGGTCGACTGGAATGCGTCGGCGCGGTTCAGGACGTGACACAAAGCCGGCTGTTGGCGCAGGCGCACGACAAACTTAGGTCGGAACTCGCCCACCTCACGAGGGTAATGAGCCTCGGCGCAATGACGGCCTCGATCGCGCATGAGGTCAATCAGCCGCTCTCAGGAATCATTAGTAATGCCAGCACGTGCCTTCGCATGCTGGCGGCCGACCCGCCAAACATCGAGGTCGCGCAAGAAACCGCGCGCCGCACCATCCGCGACGGCAATCGTGCGGCGGACGTGATTGCACGATTGCGCGCGCTTTTCAGCAAACGGCCCCCAACGATCGAACCAATTGATCTGAACGAGGCTGCGCGAGAGGTGATTGCACTGTCGTCCGGCGATCTTCAACGAAACCGGGTGGCGCTGCACACCGAGTTCGCCGACGGGCTTCCGCCGGTCGGCGGTGGCCGGGTCCAGCTTCAACAGGTAATCATAAACCTGCTGCGGAACGCTTCCGATGCGATGAGCGGCGTCGATGACCGCCCGAGGCAGCTGGTGATCAGAACCGAATTGGACGAAGACGATCACGTGCACCTCTCCGTACAGGACGCCGGCGTTGGTTTCGGGCCGGAAGGAACGGCGCGCCTCTTCGAGGCGTTCTATACAACCAAGAGCGAGGGCATGGGGATCGGGTTGTCCGTCAGCCGCACCATCATAGAGAGCCATAACGGACGCCTGTGGGCTGAACGGAACCGTGGCCCGGGTGCTACGTTCTCATTCTCCATCCCGGAGTACTTCGGGGAAGGGCTTCGCGAGGTCGGCACCATGCGCGCATCGGCTATGGGCAATGCGCAGAGTTCAGCGGGGATTCGATGAAAGTTGTGCAACCACTCGTGTCTGTCGTCGACGACGATGAATCGGTGCGCGAGTCCCTGCCAGACCTGCTTAGAGCGTTCGGTTTCAACGCGAAGTCGTTCTCCTCGGCGGAAGAGTTCTAACCTCCGACAATTCGGCAGATAGGCCTCGTTATGCCCGCGGGATCCTGGTCGGCGGGGTCATCGCCGCCGCCGTCGGCAACGATCTGGTGCTGGCGCATTCCCATGATCCGCTCAAGACGGCCTAACCTAAGTCCTGATCCTCACTGGCGGACCGGCGATCTATCTGCTCGGGAGCGCCAACTACATGAAGGCGGTCTATCGTGTGGTGCCGGCATCCCGATGGCGGGCGTTCCTGCCCTGCTGCTCCTGGCTGACAGAGCTGGCGCACCCACGCCCGGCAGGCATCGAAGAAACGGTGTCCGGTCCTGTCGGGCGGACCTCATTCGGCAATCGTCGTCGGCAGTAGAGCCAAAGTGTGATCGCGGCCCAAACCGGTGCTCATGACCATGTTTACGCTTGGGACGTATGTGGCTGTTGTCTTTTGATATGGTATCGATAACATGCCTTGCGTGAAGTTGATTCCAACGGGTGGTTCATGAGCGATGCCGGACGCCGCAGAGAGCTTGTGCCCGAGTGTCCAGCGTTTTGCTTGGGCACATCGCTGCCGGCTGGTGGAGCGGCATGATGGCCAAGGCCGCCTCATCGAGACCGGGCGAGAGCCACGCCCCGACGATGGTCGACGTGGCGCGGCGGGCAGGTGTGTCCACCATGACGGTTTCACGCGCCCTGAAAGAGGGCAGCCTCGTTTCCAAGGCCACGCGGGAAAAGATCATGGTCGCGGTCAACGACCTCGGCTACGTGCTCGACCAATCGGCCGGCAGCCTGTCCTCGCGCAAGACTGGATTTGTTGCCGCGATGGTTCCATCACTCAACAATTCCAACTTCGCCGATACGGCGCGCGGCATAACGGATGAACTGGAGAGCACGGGACTCCAGCTTCTGCTCGGCTACACCGATTATACGGTCGAGAAGGAGGAAAAGCTGATCGAAGCGATGCTCCGTCGGCGGCCCGAAGGCATCATTCTGACCGGCGGCGCCCATACGGAGCGCGCCCGCCGGCTTCTTAAAAACGCGGGCATCCCTGTAGTCGAAACCTGGGAGTTGCCGGCGAAACCCATCGATCAGGTGGTCGGATTCTCCAACGAAGAGGCGATGGGGCTTCTCGTCAAGACGCTGGCCAGAAAAGGCTACAATAAATTCGGTTACATCGGTGGCACGACCTCGCGCGACACGCGCGGCAGCCAACGGCGCGAAGGCTTTGTCAGAGCCATTGAGGAGCTCGGCCTGCCAACCGGGCGCCTCGTTTCCTTTGGCGTGCCGCCGATATCCATCGAGCAGGGAGGCCAGGCCGTCGTCAGCATGCTGGAGCGCTGGCCGGACACGCAAGCCGTACTCTGCGTTTCGGACCTTTCGGCCTTCGGCGCACTGATGGAATGCAAGCGCCGGGGCATGCGGATCCCGCAGGACATCGCCATTGCCGGCTTCGGCGACTACGAGGTAGCCGCCTTTTGCCATCCCGGCATCACCACCGTGAATGTCGACTGCTACGGCATCGGGCAACAGGCCGCCCGCAGATTGATCCAGGTGATCCGAGGCGACGAGAAACGACACGGCGAAGAAATCGTCCTCACAAGCTATCGCGTCGTCGAGCGCGAAAGCACCTGAGCTCCTGCATCGATTCAAACGCAGCGAAGGGCAGCCCAGCAGCGATGTTCGCGAAACCATCACCCTCACGCATGACGGTGCTTTGAAAGCCGTTGCAGCCGGAGCAGCGCGCGCCATCACGATGGGCGTCGCAATGTCTCGTGGTCGTCGATGCGAGCGGCGAAGTCCTCGCCAGTCTGCGCATGGATGGCGCGCGGTTCCTCAGCATGCGTACGGCGCAGGCGAAGGCGCGCGCTGCAGCGTCAATAAACGCCGCTACTGGCGGCATCGCGTTCGAAGTGGCGCTCTCAGCCGGTATCGCATCGCAGGGCGACGTGACCAATTTGCCCGAGGGCTTGCCGATCCGCTTCGGCAGACGCCTTGCGGGCGGCATCGGCGTCGGGTCGGGAACCGGCGAGCAGGATTTCGATGTGGCACACGCCGCCTTGGCGGCGGTTGGCGCCGACGTGATTTCATGCGATGTGCCGATGCGCCTCCAGCGCAACCGAAGGATCTTCAGAACGCGATCTGAACCTTCATGGATTTGTTTCGGTCACCAGCGATGTCGAAAGCCGCGACCGCCTCGTCGAGAGCATAGATGCCTGTCAGTAGCGGTTTGACATCCACCCGGCGGCGATTGATCAGGTCGACGGCGAGCGCAAACTCCTCGTGGAAACGGAAAGTGCCCCGCATCTCGATCTCTTTCGCGACGATGAGGTTCTGCGGGATTGACAGATCGCCGCCGAGACCGAGCTGCACGAGCACGCCGCGTGGCTTCAGGACATCGAGCCCTGCACGCACCGCGCGTTCATTGCCGGAGGCCTCGAACATCATGTCGAAACTACCCTTGTCGACATTATAGGCGGCGAGCTCTTCGCTGTTTGTCGCGACGTTGATAGTGCGATCGGCGCCGATCTCCAGGGCCTTCGCCAGCACGCCCTCCATGACATCGGTGGCGACGATTTCGCGCGCACCGTGGGCTCGTGCGGCGAGGATGCAAAGCGCGCCGATCGGCCCGCAGCCGGTGATCAGAACCCGCTTGCCGAGCAGCGAGCCGGCGCGGTTCATGGCATGCAGCGTCACCGCGAAGGGCTCCGCAAACGCGGCTTCGTTGATGGAGATGTGGTCGGCTATTCTGTGGCACTGCCACGTCTCGGCGACCAGGCGCTGGCGGAACGCCCCCTGTATGTGCGGCATCGGCATGGCGCTGCCATAGAAGCGCATATTGAGGCACTGGTTCTGCATGCCTTGCAGGCAGTAGCGACAGGCATTGCAGGGCCGGCTGGGCGAGATCGCCACGCGATCGCCGACCGCAAGTGTGGAGATGCCGTCGCCGAGGGCCCGCACCGTGCCCGCAACCTCGTGGCCAAGAATCATGGGTTCACGAAGGCGGATCGCGCCGAAGCCGCCATGGTTGTAATAATGCAGGTCCGAGCCGCAGATGCCGCCAGCCTCGACCGCGATCTCGACCTGTCCGGCGCCAGGGGAGCCCGGATCGGTCTCCTCGATCCGCAGGTCTTTTGCCGCGTGGATGACGATCGACTTCATGATTGATCCCTTCTCAGACGACCGGTGTCAGCAAGGTCTGTCCGCCGAAATGGGCCGCGAGATTATCGCGAACGAGCTGACCCATGGCCTTGCGGGTTTCCACCGTGCCGCTGGCGTGGTGCGGTTGCAGCACGACGTTGGTAAGCTTCAGGAAGCGCTCGTCGATGGTTGGCTCGTTCCAGAACACGTCGAGCCCGGCACCCTTGATGGCACCGGATTCCAGGGCCGCGAGCAACGCGGTCTCGTCGATCGTGCTGCCGCGCGAAATATTTATGACGATACCGTCTGCTCCAAGCGCTGCCAGGATCGACGCATTAATCATGTGTTTTGTGCTTTCGCCGCCGGCGAGCGTTACGATCAGAAATTCGCTGTCGCGCGCCAGTTCGACCAGATCGCCGACAAAAGTATAAGGAAGATCGTCGCGCTTGCGGTTGTCGAAATAGGAAATCGTGCAGTCGAATGCAGCGGCGCGCTTCGCCACCGCCGCACCGACGCGGCCCATGCCGACAATGCCCAGCCTTTTTCCACAGACACGCGTGACCAGCCCCATATTGCCCTTGCGCCAGCTTCCATCGCGTACATAGGCGTCGGCCTGCGGGATTTTTCGCGCCACGGCGAGCAGCAGCCCGATCCCGATATCGGCTACGTCCTCGGTTAGAACATCAGGTGTATTGGTGACACGAATGCCGTTCGCACTGGCATAGGCAAGGTCGATGGCGTCGGTGCCGACGCCATAGCAGGAAACGATTTCGAGCTGCGGCAGCTTTCTCATCAGCGCAGCACTTGCGCCAAGCTCGCCGCGCGTAGCGATGGCGCGGATCGCGCCGGAGTGGCTTGAGAGCAACGCGTCCTTGTCCTCGGACTGCCAAAGTTTGTGGACCCGATATTTCGCCTCAAGATCTCCCATGTCCCAATCGGGATAGGGACCTGTCATCAAAATGTCGGTCACGGCGTCGTCTCCTGTGCGAACTCATTTTTCCATTGACTATGTTATCGATAACATTCATGTCAATAGGGACTGGCGGCGCTGCGCTGCAAATCGTGGCCGCTCAGGAAACATTGCTCAGGAGGAGCATTTGGGCAGTTCGTTATTCGATTTGACCGGCATGCGGGCGCTGGTCACCGGCTCGGGACAGGGGATCGGCCTGGCGCTGGCCGAGGGGTTGGCGCAGCACGGCGCCGAAATCGTGCTCAACGGACGCAGCGCCGAAAAGGTCAAAACAGCTGCGGATGCACTGACAGCGAAGGGACACAAGGTCCATAGCGCCGTCTTCGACGTCACCGATCATGCTGCGGTGGCGAACGGCGTCGCGGAGATCGAGGCGACGATCGGCGCCATCGATATCCTTATCAACAATGCCGGCATGCAGTTCCGAATGCCGCTCGAGGATTTCCCCGCCGACAAATGGGAGGAACTCTTGCGCACCAACATCTCCAGCGTGTTCTTCGTGGGACAAGCGGTGGCGCGGCACATGATCCCGCGGCGGCGCGGCAAGATCATCAATATCGCCTCGGTGCAAAGCGAACTGGCACGGACGAACATCGCGCCCTATACGGCCACGAAAGGCGCTGTGCGCAACCTGACGCGCGGAATGTGTGCCGATTGGGCGAAGCATGGCTTGCAGATCAATTCCATTGCGCCGGGTTATTTCAAGACGCCGCTCAACCAGGCGCTGGTCGACAATCCCGAGTTTTCAGCCTGGCTGACCAACCGCACACCGGCGGGTCGTTGGGGCGATGTCGGCGAACTGGTCGGCGCGGCGATCTTTCTGGCTGGACCGGCCTCATCCTTTGTCAATGGACACACGCTCTATGTCGATGGCGGCATCACAACCTGCCTCTGAGTCCTGGTCCATCGTCGTGATGGGTGTTAGCGGCTGCGGCAAGACCAGCATTGGCATCGCGATCGCGGCTCGTCTAGGGCTCGCTTTTGTCGAAGGCGACGCGCTGCACCCGCGCGGGAATGTCGAGAAAATGTCGGCGGGCATACCGCTTGCCGACGAGGATCGCTGGCCTTGGCTGGACCTGTTGGGCGCAGCCTTGCGCCATGCACATGAGCAAGGACGCGGGCTCGTCGCGAGTTGCTCGGCGCTGAAGAAATCCTATCGCGATCGCCTTCGCCATGGTGCTATCGGGCCGGTGCTTTTCGTATTTTTGGACGGTTCACGTGCGGTGCTGCAAGCCAGGCTTGCCGAGCGCCGCAGCCACTTCTTTCCGCCAGCGCTGCTCGACAGCCAGTTCGCCACACTGGAGCATCCCGGCGACGAACCGCTGGTGGTCACAGTGGACATCGAGGCGCCTGTCGACACGATTGCCGATAGAGTGTTGCAGGGTCTGGGTACATTTGGGGTCGGCCCTGCCAGCTCAAAGAAAGGCACGTTGAAATGACGCAACCAACAAAAGTCGCCGTTGTCGGTGCCGGCATCATGGGGTCGGCGATCGCCACACGCCTGATCGAGACTGGGTTAGCCGTAACGGTATTCGATCTGGACAAGGTCAAGGTTGCAGCGCTGACTGCAAAGGGTGCGGCTGCCGCCGCATCGGTTGCCGAAGCAACGCGGGCGAGCAGCTTCATCGTCCTCAGTCTCAACCATGCCAATATCGTGCGTTCGGTGGTGTTTGGCGATGGTGGTGTCGCTGCTGCGGCGTCGTCGGAAAAGCTGCTGATCGACATGTCTTCGATCGATCCTGTCGACACCGCGCAGATGGCCGGGAAGCTGTCTGCCGAGACCGGCATGAAATGGCTCGACTGCCCGCTTTCGGGCGGCGTTCCCGGCGCGCTGGCCGGCAGGCTGACCGTCATGGCGGGTGGCGAGGCTGAAGACTTCGAACAGGCGCGCACGGTGATGCGGCATCTCTGCGCCAACTACACTCTCATGGGCCCAAGTGGGGCAGGGCAGACGACCAAGCTGATCAACCAGCTGTTCTGCGCAGTACTGTTCCAGGCTGTCGCCGAAGCCGTGAAGCTTGCCGAAGCCGGCGGCGTAGACCCGAAGGCAATTCCCGCTGCACTCAAGGGCGGGCGGGCCGACTCCAGCATCATGCAGGAGTTCATGGCAAAATTCGCTGCCCGGGATTTTTCAGCCACCGGCCGCATCGACAACATGCTGAAGGATCTGGATTCGCTGCAGGCCTTCGCGCTGAAAACCAAGACGCCGATGCCGATGACCGGGCAGGTGGTCGAGATCCATCGCCTGCTCTGCGCCGCTGGATTGGGGCCGAACGATTCGGCCGAGATGATGCGTCTGCTCGACGGCAAGACCAGCTGATCCGTTGGCCTTATTCTTTGATACTTGACGCCTAGAAATGTTATCGATAACATCATTTGGGCGATCTCGGGAGGAACGCATTGTGACCGAGCAAAAACTGATCGAGTTCAAGTCAATTACGAAGGAGTTCGGCGGCACCCGCGCGCTCTCCGACGTGACACTTGATCTGCACAAGGGCGAGATCCTGGCGCTGCTCGGCGAGAATGGCGCCGGCAAGTCGACGCTGATCAAGACGCTCGCCGGCATCTATCGGCCGGATGGCGGCCAAATCCTGTTTCGCGGCGAGCCCTACCATCATCGCCCGCCGCGGCCGAACCAGCGCCAGCCCGTCGCCTTCATTCACCAGGATCTCGGTCTTATCGAATGGATGACGGTCGGCGAGAATGTCGGCCTGGCCCAAGGCTTTTCGCTGCGCTCCGGGCTCATCGACTGGCGATCGACCGAGGCGAGGGCGCATGAGGCGTTAAAGCTGGTCGGCTGTGACTTCGACCCGACGACACGCGTTCAGGATCTGACGCGTACAGAAAAATCGCTGGTCGCCATCGCTCGCGCCTTGGCTACCGAGGCCGATGTGCTGGTGCTCGACGAGCCGACCGCCAGCCTTCCCGCCGACGAGGTCGAGCGGCTGTTCGACGCCATCCGTCCGCTCAAGCAGCGCGGCGTCGGCATGATCTATGTCTCGCACCGCCTGGATGAAATTTTCCGCATCGCCGATCGCGTCGCCGTGCTGCGCGACGGCAGGCTGGTCGGCGAGAAGAAAGTCGCCGACACAAAACCGGACGAACTGGTCGAGATGATCGTCGGCCGTCCGGTCAGCCAGGTTTTCAGCAAGGCTCAAACGCAGGCCGGCGAGACGATCTGCGCCGTACGCGACCTGGTCTGCGCCGGTGCCGGCCCGGTGTCTTTCGACGTGCGCAAGGGTGAGTTGCTCGGCTTGGTCGGCCTGCGCGGCGCCGGGCAGGAACTGGTTGGCCGGGCGCTGTTTGGCTGCCAGGCCTTTTCCGGCACGGTGACGATCCGCGGGGCTGTGCCGGACCTGTCCAGCCCGATCGCGGCGATGTCGTCCGGCATCGGCCTGATCGCGCGTGACAGGACCGAAGAATCAATCGCTGGATCCTTGTCGATCCGTGAGAACAGTTTCCTCAATCCCGGCGCCGGCAAGCGCGGCCTGTTTTCCTTCCTTGCGCCTCACAAGGAGGCTGCGCTGGCGCAGGCGATCGGCAGTTCCGTCGGGCTGCGCCCCAACGATCCGAACCTGCCGATAGAGGCGCTGTCGGGTGGCAACCAGCAAAAGGTGGTCGTCGGGCGCTGGCTGCACACCGGGCGTACGCTGCTGATCGCCGAGGATCCGACGGCCGGCGTCGATGTCGGCGCCAAGGCTGAGGTCTACCGGCTGATCGGCCGCGCGATTGAAGCCGGCCTCGCCGTCGTCGTGGTGTCGACCGATTTCGAGGAGATTGCCCACATCTGCCACCGCGCTTTGGTGTTTTCGCGAGGACAGATCGTTCGCGAACTCACCGGCAAAGACCTCACCACATCCGCCGTGATCACCGCGGCATCGGCTTCCGAAGCCGCCTGATCTTTCTGGGAGCGAACTCATGCAATCGATCGAATCCAGCGCCCTCGAACCGACCCGCGGCGAGATGGCTGATTTGTCCATGGGGCAGAAGGTCATCCGGCTGCTGCCGGTCTACGGGCTGGTTATCCTGACGGTGTTGCTGATCCTGTTGTTTTCGATCCTGCTGCCGAACACGTTCCCGACGCTGCTTAACCTGCGCTCGATCATCTCCGACAAGGCGATTATTGCGCTGTTGTCGCTGGCGGCGATGATCCCGATGGCGTCGGGACGCATCGACCTCACCGTCGGCTACGGCATTGTGCTGTGGCACATCCTGGCCATCAGTCTGCAGACCATGTTCGGCATTCCGTGGCCGCTGGCAGTGATGATAGTGCTGGTTCTCGGCGCCGCGACCGGCTTCCTCAATGGCCTGCTGGTCGAAGTCGCCCGCATCGATTCTTTCATCGCCACGCTGGGCACCGGCACCGTGCTCTATTCCTTGGCGCTTTGGCACACTGGCGGCCGGCAGGTTGTCGGCGTGTTGCCCAACGGCTTCTACGCGCTCAACGGCACGATGGTGTTCGGGCTGCCGATCACCGGCCTCTACGTGCTTGGCATCGCCGTCGCACTGTGGATCATTCTCGAATATCTGCCGATCGGCCGCTACGTTTATGCCATCGGCGCCAACCCGAAGGCGGCTGCTCTCAATGGCATTCCGGTGCGCCGCTTCGTCATTGGGGCGTTCATCTCCTCGGGCTTCCTGACGGCGCTGACAGGAGTGTTGCTCGCCTCCAAGCTTCGCATTGGCCAAGCCAGCGTCGGACTGGAGTATCTGCTGCCGGCTCTCGTCGGCGCCTTTCTCGGCTCGACCACGATCAAGCCTGGACGAGTCAACGTCTGGGGCACGATGACGGGCGTCATCATCCTGGCGGTCGGCATTTCCGGCATCCAGCAGTTCGGCGGCTCGTTCTTCGTCGAGCCATTGTTCAACGGCGTCACGCTGCTCGTCGCCATAGGCATTGCCGGCTACGCCCAGCGCAAGCGCGGCGCAGCGCAAAGAAACAGGACCAAGACCGTCGCGCAGCCCTCGAAGTGACAAATCGAGCCAAACCCGTGGATCATGGAATGAACGACTACGAGGTTCTCGACGATCGGTTCGGCAAGCTGATGATCGGGCATGCCAAGCTCGAACGGCTATGGACCGGTAGCCGTTGGGCGGAAGGACCGGTGTATGTCCCCGCCGCAAGGCATTTGCTGTGGTCGGACATCCCGAACGATCGGCTGCTGCGCTACGACGAAAGCGATGGTTCCGTCAGCATCTTCGAGGCCCGTTGTAACTACCAGAACGGCCACACACTCGACCGCGAAGGCCGCGTCGTTGCTTGCGAGCATGGCGGGCGCCGTGTCTCCCGGCTCGAGCATGACGGGCGTTGGCAGACGCTTGTCGAAACCGTTGCAGGCAAGCGGTTCAATTCACCCAATGACGTGGTGGTCAAATCCGACGGTACGATCTGGTTCACCGACCCGGTCTACGGCATCGAAAGCCACTACGAGGGCAAGATCGCCAGAGCGGAGATCGGCGGCTCCCATGTCTACCGGTTCGACGAGCTTTCGGGTGAGGTGAGCGCCGTTGTCACCGACATGGTGCAGCCGAACGGCCTGGCTTTTTCGCCCGACGAGACGATCCTCTACGTGTCGGACAGCGGCGCCAGCCATGTGCCCGGCCTGCCGCGCGCGATCAAGGCCTATGACCTTGCCGCCGATCGCCGGTCGGCGCGCGCAGGCGGCATCTTCGCCGAGTGCGGGGCAGGCCTCTTCGATGGTTTTCGCGTCGATCGCGACGGCAACATCTGGGCCTCCAGCGCCGACTCGGTGCGCGTCCATGCGCCGGACGGAACCCTGATCGGCCGTATCCTGGTTCCCGAGCTCGTTTCCAATGTCTGTTTCGGCGGTCCCAAGCGCAACCGCCTCTACATCACCGCTCAGACATCCCTCTACGCCATCTACGTCAACGCACATCCGGCCGGTGTTGGTCCGGTGGCGGGCGACATCGGCCGGTGACATGTCGCCAACTCCAATCGAAAGCCGAGTTTGAAAGACCATGCAATTTCTAGAAACCAAGGGAGGTATCAACATGCAACGCAGAACATTCCTGAAATCATCCGTCGCCTTGATGGCCATGACAATCGCTGCTCCTGTCCTGTTCGCCGGCCAGGCACGGGGGGACGCCACAGCCGACGCCATGGCGGTGGTCCAGAAATATGCGCAGAAGGTCACGGCCTGGGATGGCCCGACCACCGGTCCGAAGGCGCAGCAAGGCAAGACGATCGTCGTGCTCGCCGGCGACCTCAAGAACGGCGGCATCTTGGGCGTCACCAACGGCGTCGAGGAAGCAGCCAAGGCGATAGGCTGGGAGGTCAAGGTGATTGACGGCGCCGGCTCGATCGGCGGCCGCACCGCCGCCTTCGGCCAGGCCATGGCGTTGAAGCCGAATGGCATCGTCATCAACGGTTTTGACGCGGTCGAGCAGGCGCCGGCGCTGGAACAGGCCAAGGCCGCAGGTATCCCGTTGGTCTCCTGGCATGCCGGACCGGTGATCGGGCCCGACGAGAAAAGCGGCGTGTTCGCCAACGTGTCGACGGATGCCATGCAAGTCTCCACGGCCGCGGCCGACTGGGCCTACGCCGATGCGAAGGGCAAGCCCGGCGTCGTCATCTTCACCGATTCGACCTATGCCATCGCCATCGCCAAAGCCGACAAGATGAAGGCGGAGATCGAGCGGCTGGGCGGCAGGGTGCTCGAATATGTCGACACGCCGATCGCCGAGACTTCGCAGCGCATGCCGCAGCTGACCACTTCGCTGCTGCAGAAATACGGCGATGCCTGGACGCATTCGCTGGCGATCAACGATCTCTATTTCGACTTCATGGGACCCTCACTTGCCGCCGCCGGCAAAGCCGGTACCGACGCGCCGATCAATGTCGCCGCCGGCGACGGTTCGGAATCGGCCTATCAGCGCATTCGCGCCGGTCAGTTCCAGAAGGTGACCGTCGCCGAACCGCTCAACTTGCAGGGCTGGCAATTGGTCGACGAGCTGAACCGCGCCATCGCTGGCGAAAAATGGTCGGGCTATCTGTCGCCGCTGCATGTGGTGACGGCCGACAATGTCGAGTTCGACGGTGGGCCGAATAACGCATTCGACCCCGGCAATGGCTACCGCGACGCATACAAGAAGATCTGGGGCAAGTAGGAGCCCGGCGATGCGGGCGCAATACGCGATGCGCCCGCATCTCATTCGCACGACAAATCCACGGATTACACCGCGACCTGCCCTTGCCGGCCGGCGGCCATCCCAAGCGCAGAAAATCAGGAAACCCTCGCCATGATCATTCGCTACGCCCTGTTCGAAGGCGAAATCCACCCCGGACGCGAGAGCGAATTCCGGCGCTTTGTCAGGGAAAGGCTAGTGCCGTTGTGGACGCAATTCCCTGGAGCCGAGGAGGTGCGCGTTCTGGATGGCACGGCACGGGATGAGGGCGCCCCCGTCTATGCCATGGCGCTCGCCATCCGTTATCCCGACATGGACGCCTGCAACAAGGCGCTGCATTCCGACGTTCGCTTTCAGAGCCGCGATGTGACCGGAGAGCTGCTCAAGATGTTCACCGGCCGTGTGCATCACCATGTTTTCGAAGCGAACGAGTTTCCAACCGCTCGATTACTGCGACGGGACGAGGTTTCAGAAATTCGCGTTCGAGGGCCTGGGCGAGATTGATTTCATCGTGGCCGGGGCCCGGCGTGGATCGTGTCGCTCGAACAAGGGAGCGGCTTGCAGAGCTGAATCCGGAGTTCGTCAGACGGATGATCGCACAGCTCATGATCAGGCCAGACTACGAGGAGATGGCTGCTGATAGCCTTGCCATTGCAACAGCCCTGCTCGAAGAGGTGCTGTCGCCAGCGACATCATCCTGACCAACACTGGCAGCCGGCTTCGAGCGGGACGTTTTTGAGCCCAGACGCCTTGGTGAGGTTGGTCCGCAAGATGGGAGTCTTTGAGCGACCCCGAGGGGAAGGTCGTTCGCGCAGGACGAATTCACGCCGATGACCCTTTCGGGACCTTGCGGAGCCGAATTCTCTTTTTGGAAGTCGACATTAGCCGGAATCAGCATTCGCGCCGGCTTCTCCAAGCCGCCGATCAACGGCATGGAAGCGGCATGGCCCTAGCCTGCTTGGGCGTGGCGAACGTCCATACGGGGCGGTGCTGACGTCGCGACTTTGCGAAGCTGAAAGACTTCCGTCGCTTCGCCGCGCCCGCGCAACCTGTGCTTGCCCGCCGGGATCGTTTCGAACTTTTCGTCGAGCCGCGAAACAGTCTCGCCGGAAATGGCGATGGCGGTCGCGGCATCTGGTGCGAGCAACTTGCCGAGTTCCTGAAGCCGCTGGCTGATGTTCACGGTGTCGCCGACGATTGTGTAGTTCACGCGATCGGATGCGCCGATATTGCCGACGATGACGGAGCCTGTGTGGATGCCGATGCGGACATGAAGCGGAGGCCGGCCTTCGCCAGCCGCTTCCAGATTGTCCTTGTCCAGCTCCTCGCGGATCGCCGCGGCGGCGCGGACGGCCGCGGCGGCATGGCCCTTCAGACGATCCGGCGCGCCGAAGAACGCCAGCATGCCGTCGCCCAGGAACTTGTCGACCGTACCGCCATGTGCATCGACCGCGCCGCACAGGATCTCGAAGTGGTGGTTCAGCAGCCTGGCCGCGGCTGCGGCGTCCATCTGCTCCGACAGCGTGGTGAACCCGACGATGTCGGTAAACATGACGGTGACGACCGCTTCGCGCGGTTCGGCGATGCCGACCTCTCCGGTGCGCACCAGCTTGGCCACCAGCGAGCGCGGAATATAGGTCGAGAATGCACGCAGACCGATCAGCATGGCGTTGAAGGCCGAAGCCTGGTTGTCCAACTCCAGAACCCTGCTGCGCGGCAGCGGAGTCACGCCGTCGAGATCGAAATCGGCAACGCGCATGGCCTGGCCGGCGATCGCCTGGATCGGTCGCGACAGGCGGCTGCCAAGCAGGATCGCGACGATGACCGCCACGGCCATCGCCCCAAGACCGAGCAGGGCCGATCCCAACACGCGCTCGATCTCCTTGCTGATCTGACTGGTCTCGAAATACGCGCCGAGCGTCCAGGGCTCGTTGCCATAGCCTGCGATCTTGCGGCTGATGGCGATGTAGGTGGCGTCGCCGCTCCACTCGGACGCATTGTCCACGCTGCGGTCGATCTCGGCGATTTCTATGTCGCGGGCGCGGCGCGTGTCGAAATCCCGCTCTACCTTCCGCGCGCTATAGGCGGCCAATACCGGATCGCCATACGTGGCCAGCGGCGTAAGCGGCAGGACGCCGTTCTTCAGAGCGTCGGGATCGGCCAGCCTTTGGTCGGCGAGCACGCGGTCTTCGCCGTCGAGAATGAAGGCATGCGTGCCAAATCGCGATGATAGCTCCCGCGTGATATCGGACAGTTTCTGCAATTCGACCGCCGCGATCACCCAGGCCTGCGTCACGCCATCACGTGCCAGCGGCACTGAGACATGCGCGTACAGGCCGAACTCGTTGGCTACGAATGCCCCCCATTGCCTGCCGCCGACCCGTCTGCGTTGTTCGAGGGCGGCGCGGACTTGGGGCGACTTCTCGGGCTTGGCCGGAAAATGCTCGATGGCGCCCGTTGCAACGTTGTTTTCGACTGAGCGCGCGGCGCCACGGCAGACCAGGTCGGGGGTGCAGATCAGCATCGCCTCGACCCCCGAGGCGGTAGCCAGAGCACCGGCAACGGCTGCAGACATCGCCTCGTCGTCGATCTGGAACTCGCCCTGGGCATACAGCTGCGCGATGCCGTCGACCGCGTTCTCGGCGTCCCCCATCTCTGCGCGCAGCGAGTCCTCCATCGCATCGATCAGGAGTGTCGACTGAGCGCCGAGCAAGTCGAACGTGTTGCGAAAATTGGCGCCGACCGACAACGCGAGCACGCCCCCGACCGACAGGAATACGAGGCTGCCAAAACTCAACGCCATGATGACCGCAATAGGGATGCGACGCCGCTTCTTTTCGGGGCGGGCCAGACGCACTGGTTGTGCGGACGTGCTCATGCAACAAGTGTCGCAATGCGCCACCGAATTGCAAGCCCCGTGACGGCTTTAAAGAGGGCGCGCCCCGAATGCACGAGCCTCCTTGCTTCCGTGCCTAGCGCATCACCCGAATGTCCACTTCGGAAGATGTTTCTCAATTTCTGCTCATGGCGCGCCCGTTCCAGTTCAGATCGATCGCAGCAATGTGAGGCTTCCACCCAACCGTTGCTCATCCATGGCAGCCGCAATGAACGGCTATTCACAGAGCGGACCTTTGGTGAGGACAGAAATTGCCGCTTGCCCCGATGCAGCCATGAAAGGACAGTCCATGTCAGGACGCACATCAGATCAGGATGGCGCAAGGAGGCTCGGCGGACCCCGACACCTCGACTACGACTACACGGCGGTGCAATTGCGGTGCGACTACGATCCGCGCCACGCAAGCCTCCCAAGCCGCTGGCTATTGTCATTGCATTTTGGCTGGCGGCAGATCGAGCCATAGCAAATCCGCCTCCAGCTCGCGCCAGTCCTTGCTATGTGCGCGGCTTGATAATTGATGCTAATTCCAACGGAACCATAAACTGCCCCAACATACAATTTCGCTAAAATGCCCCGGAACCTATTGCTGCTCCGCGTCTTGAGTCGCCGTCGGAGGGTGCATGCGTAACGCCACAGACGGGCTTTCTTTCATTGAGTTCCAGTCGCCGACGCTGGTCGAGAATGCGCCCGAGGGCGGCGAATGGCTTCATGAGATCAAGTACGACGGCTACCGCACCGAACTCATCATTGAGGGCGGCAAAGCGAGAGCCTTCACGCGCCGTGGCTACGACTGGTCGCACCGGTACCGACGAATTGTTCAAGCGGCGGCGGGCTTGCCGGTGAAGGCGGCGATCATCGACGGGGAGGCTGTCGTTCTCGGCGACACTGGCCTGCCGGACTACCAAGCGTTGGAACGGGAGTTGGGCAACCCAGACTCGCCGAGGCTCATCTTCTGCGCATTCGACCTGCTGCACCTCAACGGGCGCGATCTGCGGCAGCAGCCGCTGGTAAGGCGTAAGGCAGCCCTAGAGAAGCTGCTGAAGAACTCAGCCCCGACATTGACCTACGCCGAACATCTGGAGTTGGGCGGCACGGACGTGTTTGAACATGCCTGCCGCATGGGGTTGGAGGGCATCGTCTCCAAGCGCACCGATGCCACCTACCGCTCAGGGATCCAGACCAGTTGGCTCAAGGTGAAGTGCATCAAGAGCGACACTTTCCCCATCGTGGCATTTGTCGAGAAGCTGGGCGCTCACCCGCGCCGCATCGCATCCCTCTACATCGGTCGCCGCGAGGGCGACCGACTGCTCTATGCCGGGAAGGCCCGCAGCGGCTACACCTTGAGCGTTGCTCAACTGGTTCGAGAGCGGCTCGACCCGCTGATCATCAGCAAGTCGCCTCTGTCAGAGCCCATCGTGAAGCCGAAGGCGACGTGGGTCAGACCAGAGGTGCTGGCCGAGGTACAGTTCAGCGGCGTCACTGATCGCGGCGTGTTGCGCGAGGCAGTATTCAAGGGTCTGCGAGAAGACCTCGTGGCGATCCCGGCCAAGCCTCCGGCGCCATCAAAGCGACGTGGACCAGCCCAGGAATATGGCGTTCCGAGCGAGAACATCCTGCAACTGCTGCCCGACGCGGTCTCGCCCTCCAAGGAAGAGCTTGCGCGCTACTGGCAGAGGGTTGCCGATTACGCACTCGTCCATCTCGGCCACCGACCGCTGAAGCTGGTCCGCCATGCTCTCGGGGCAACCTTCTACCACAAGGGCGCGCTGCCGAAGATCCCCGCAGCAGTGCATCAGTTGCGCGTTCAAAAGCGCGAGGGTGGCGAAGGTGTGCGCGTGTGGGTGGACGACCTTGCCGGCTTGCTGGGGCTGGTCGAGATGGACGCGGTAGAGTTGCATCCCTGGAACGCTACTGTTGACGACATCGAACATGCCGACCGGGTTGTTCTGGACCTTGATCCGGGCGAGGGGGTCGAGTGGGATGAAGTGATCGAGACCGCGCTAACGCTCCGCGACATCATGGAAGCGGAAGGTCTGCAGAGCTGGCCGAAGGTGACGGGCGGCAAGGGCATTCACCTGATGGCCCCACTTGAGACGAAGATCACGCACGACAATGCCCGGCTCCTTGCCCGATCGTTCGCCAAGCGCCTCGCTGAAGCCCATCCCGATCGCTATCTGCTCTCCGCCGCGCCGGCAGCCCGAAAGGGCCGCATCTTCATCGACTACCTTCGCAATGGGCGCGGCAACACGGCGGTCGGCGCCTTCTCCCCACGAGCGCGACCCGGCTTCCCAATCGCCCGTGCCGTGACCTGGAGCCAGGTCGAGGCAGCCATCCGTCCAGATGCCTTCACCATTGACCGTCCGTTTAGGGCGGCTGCCAGAAAAGCAGCGTGAGCAATCTCGCAGCGCATTCTATAGCAGTGGGCGAAGACGCCCGGCGATTCCGCCGAACATTCGATCTGTCAACTACTTGCCGGACGGGTCGATCTCTATCCAGGCGGGCACGTGATCACTCGGCTTTTCCCAGCCTCGCAGGTCAGCGTCCACGCCCGCGTCACGTAACCTGTTCGAAAGTGATGGGCTGACGAGGAGGTGGTCCATCCGCAGGCCGGAACTCCGATCATAACCGCCTCGGTAGGAGAAGTTCCAGTACGTGTAGATGCCTTTCTCCGGATGAATGCAGCGGACGGCATCCATCCAGCCATTGTCTAGCATTTCGGCATAGGCCTGCCTGCTCTCCGGAAAGTAGACTGCGTCGCCTAGCCAACGTCTCGGCACCACGGCATCGATCGGCGTTGGCACGACGTTGTAGTCGCCGCACAGAACGCTTGTGATCCCCTCCTTGAGCAGTAGCTGGCCGTAGCTGATCAGACGGTCGAACCAGCGGAGCTTGTAGTCGAATTTCGGGCCGGGCGCTGGATTGCCGTTGGGCAGGTAGATGCACCCCACGACGATCCCATCCACCTCTGCCTCGATATACCGGCTGTGAGTATCGTCAGGGTCACCCGGCAGGCCGCGTCGACGCTCCAGGGGCTCCTTTCCCCGTGCGAGTATAGCTACACCGTTGTAGGACTTTTGCCCGTGCCAGATCGCGCCATAACCGGCGTTCCTGACGGCTTCCGCGGGAAATTTCTCATCCGAAGTCTTCAATTCCTGAAGGCACACGATGTCATAGTCGGTCTGACCCAGCCACTTGATGAGCAAGGGCAGACGACCGTTCACCCCGTTGACGTTAAAGGTTGCGATACGGGTCATCCGAAGTTCTCAACAACCCTTGGCGATTTGAGCATGGAAGGCTCAGATGTTGATGCTTGCATCATGCCGGCAAAGGGGGGCCTTGTCAGTCGTCTTTCTAGAATGGCGGTCGAGCAGTTTCATCAAGCGTGCCAGATGGAGCGATGAGCGCAGGAGCTGGTCGTCGGGAGCGTGGTAGCCGAAGTCGCGAGCGGTAGATGCGGCGCTCACAATCCGGCGTTAAGGCGGCCGCAACGCACGGACCCTTCGGACGGGTGGAGCTTGGGCAGGTCTACTGCGGACTGAGGGCGACCGCCTTGGGTCCAGTGGGTTTAAGTAATGCTGCGAAGGAATCCTATATGGCCGAGCCACAGCTCTCAATTCGTAGCGGCAAGGCGGGCGATCTTGCGAAGGCTTGAACCGAAGCACGGCTGACCTTGTGGACCACATCGGCGATGGTCTTGTCCGACCGGACCCGCTGCTTGTGCTGGACGGCATCCTTGCCCAGCCCGGGAGTTCGGCCGACTTCGTTGCTCGTCGTGCGAAAGGCGTCGGCAATCGTGCGCGGAGCGAAGAAGCCATTCTCAGAGTACTGGACCAGTGCCATCTCACTGCCTAACCGCAAATGCCTCATAATCTTGAGGAGATATAGCGTCAAAATGGGAGGTCTTTGAGAGAAGAAGCTGACAATGAGGAATAATAAGCCGTGACATGCGGTGTTTAGCTGGTCTATTCACCGCAGAAATTGCGGCAAAAGATCTTGCATATACGACGATTGGAGCCCATATTCAACGCAAAGAGTGCGGACAATATGGCGACCTATATCTACGAGCTTGAAAACTGGCCGCAGTTCGAGTGGCGCAGCCAGGACCTTGCCGATCAACTGGCGACGGTGCGCCATCGGCAGGGCCGGCTGCTGGGACGGATGGAGGCGCTAGGCTTCGAATTGCGTGCCGAGGCGGTGCTTCAGATCCTAACGGAGGACGTTCTCAAATCCAGCGAAATAGAGGGTGAAATTCTCGACAAGGAACAGGTGCGGTCGTCCATCGCCCGCCGACTGGGCATGGATATTGGCGCACTGGCGCCGGTCGACCGCAATGTCGAGGGCGTGGTCGAGATGATGCTCGACGCAACTCAGAAATATCAGGCGCTACTTTCGGATGAGCGGTTGTTCGCCTGGCATGCGGCCCTGTTTCCGACGGGTCGCAGCGGCCTGACGAAGATTATCGTCGGTGCGTGGCGGCATGAAGCCTCTGGTCCGATGCAGGTCATCTCAAGTCCCATCGGTCGGGAGAAAGTCCACTATGAAGCTCCAGCAGCGGCCCGGCTTGAGCTTGAAATGGCCTCGTTCATGGACTGGTTCAACGGTTACGCGCCGCTTGATCCCGTTCTGAAGGCGGGGGTCGCCCATCTATGGTTCGTCACCATCCATCCCTTCGAGGATGGCAACGGCCGTATCGCCCGCGCGATCGCCGACATGATGTTGGCGCGATCGGAGGGCAGCGCTCAGCGGTTCTATAGCATGTCCGCGCAAATCCGGGCGGAGCGGAAGGACTACTACGCCATCCTCGAACGGACGCAGAAGGGCAGTCTCGACATCACCCCTTGGCTGCAATGGTTTCTAAGCTGCCTCGACCGCGCCTTCAGCGGGGCCGAGGAGATTTTGGCCAATGTGCTGCGAAAGGCCCGTTTTTGGGAGGAGATGGTCCAACGACCTCTAAGCGAACGCCAGCGCAAAGTCGTCAATCGGCTCCTGGACGGCTTCGAAGGCAAGCTCACCTCCTCGAAATGGGCAGTGCTGACCAAGACCTCACCTGACACGGCCTTGCGCGATATCAATGATCTCCTGGCGCAAGGGATACTCGTGAGAGATGAAGCCGGTGGGCGAAGCACGAGCTATTCGCTGGCAGGATTGGATGACGGGCCGGATCGCGCGCCTCGGCGACATCGTTGAAACAGGAGCGCGAGCCGACAGCGCGCGCCCAAAGCATGATTGGCCCGCTCGATTGGTTCGGAGAATGCGTCTATTCCGTTTGTCGCTCGGCACTGGCCAAGTCCATCGGGCTCGGACGCAAGCTGTCAAGCGCAGCCGCAACACGCCCTGCAAGATCGATTTGACATCAAGCCATCAGAAGCCATCTTGCTAGCAGGCGAAATACAATGGGTGCCAAGGAGTCCGATCTGGCCGAGCCACAACTCTCAGTCCGCAGCGCCAAGGCGCGCGATCTTGCACACCGGCTTGCCCGCCGTGAAAACCGCTCGATTGCGGAGGTGGTCGAGCGCGCCCTCGAATCTTACGAGATCCGCGAGGCCGGTCGTGAGCCTGCTTCTGCCTTCTATCCGCGGCTTTCAGCGCAATCCGGCACAGACATCGACCTTGAGGCGGTGATCCGTGAGAGTCGCCGGCCGAATCGAGGCGTCGAGCTTTGATCTTTGTCGATATCAACGTCGTTTCCGAAACGTTGAAAAAAGACCCCAGACGAGGCAGTCATTGCCTGGCTGATCCGATACGATGCCCAACTCGCGCTTCCAACGTGACGATTGCCGAGATCGCCTTCGGCATCCAGAAGATAAGACCGGATCAACGTGCCGAACGGCTGGAGCAAGGGTTAGCGGACTGGCGCCGGCGTTTCGCAGACCGCATCTTCGGTCTGCGCTGGTTTATGGGGAAAATTTGGGTGCTGCTGCTCGCCAGGGACGCGGCATGTCGGCACCCGATGGCATGATCGCGGCGATCGCTCGAGTAAGCGGTGGCCGCCTCGCCAGGCGCAATCTGACTGACTTCGAGACGGCAGGACTCGTTCTGAGATCTCCGTGGGAGTTCTGAAGCGTTTTCCTGTCGTCGCTTTTCTTCAAGCCCCATCTGCCAGTCACAGACGGGCTGAAAGGCCGTCAAAGCGCAGGCGAGCGATATCAGGTTCGATTTGCATGCCGTCAAAATCCCCTGAAGGTCACTCGAAGCGCCTCAGCGGCAGCCTGACCGGGTACGGCAACCGACCTGCCTTTTCTTCGGGAAAACCATTAGGCTCGCTGGGCTTGCGAGACGGCGAGAGATGCCCGATCTGAAACAGATGCCGGATGTGAAACAATTGAAATTGCTCGGCGTCCTGGCAGCGACGGCGATCGGTCTATATGTCTGTTATCTGCTGGCGTGGCCTTTTTTGCCGGCATTGACCTGGGCGCTCGTCCTGGCAATTATTCTGTCTCCGGCTCACCGGTGGGTTGAGAGACGGGTCGGAAATCGAAACCTGGCAGCGCTGATATCGGTAAGCGTCGCGGCGATCGCCGTCGGCCTGCCGCTGGCGCTCGTCGCACAACAGCTCGTTCGCGAGGCGGTAAACGGAGCGACTTATCTGGAGGAGGTCATCCGCGGTTGGGACGCAGTCGGCTTCATGTCTGGCTATCCCACGCTTTCGGCCATTGCCCAATGGACCGAGAACCAATTCGATCCGGCCGGCTCAGTCGCCGCATTCGTGCAATGGCTGACGGGACAAAGCACATCGCTATTGCGTGGCTCCATCTATCAAGTCGCGATGTTCGGCCTGACATTTTATCTTCTGTTCTATTTTCTGCGCGACCGCCAACATGGCCTGCAAGCCGTCGCGGGCCTTTCGCCCCTGCGCGCTCCGGAGACAGCCTACATCTTGTCTCGCTTTGCGGAGACCGTCCATGCAACACTGCTCGGCACCGTGTTCGTCGCCGCCGTCCAGGGAACATTGGGTGGCCTGATGTTCTGGTGGCTCGGCCTGCCGACGCCAGTCTTTTGGGGCCTTGTCATGGGACTTCTTGCCATCGTGCCCGTGCTCGGGGCGTTTGTGATCTGGGTGCCCGCAGCGGTCTATCTCGCACTGGAGGGAGCTTGGGCCAGCGCAGCGATATTGACCGTCTGGGGCGGCGTCATCGTCGGCGGCATCGACAATCTGCTCTATCCGATGCTTGTCGGGAATCGGTTGCGCCTCCACACGGTGGTGGCCTTTATCGGCGCGGTCGGCGGCTTCGTCTTGTTCGGAGCATCCGGCCTTGTCCTCGGACCTGCGGTGATCGCCATCACAATCAGCCTTATCGACGCGCTAAAGACTCGATTGACCGACCGGCCGACGCCGACGCGCGCTGGTGAGCTACCGCATCAGTCCGTGACGGATTGATCAAGCGCGAAAAGGGCGCTGGTCTTCGAGTGGTAGCGCGAAACCTGAACAACCTCTGGGCAGAGATCTCAACGAAGGCAAGCACATCAGCCAGGCTGCTGTATTGCGGCAAGCTTCCAGTCACCGCCGTTCTGCCGCGTAAAGGTCCACAGTTCGGCCGTCTCCGTCGGCTGATCGGCCCCGCCCTCAACGATCTTGCCGCTGATGCGGTCGCGGGTCACGTCGCGAGACTCATAGCGCAAAGCAGCCGTCGCGTAGTCGCGATCACCCTCCCGCCAACTTTCCGCAATATCGGCCTCCAGCAGGCTGACGTCCGACACGTCGTTCCTGACGCCCTTTTTGGCATTGTCGGCAAGTTCCTCGGACAGATAGGACACCATCTCGGGTGTCACCAACCGGCGCAATGCAGCATGATCTTCGCGCCCGAATGCCTCCTGAACTTCCGTCAGCCGTTGCTGGAACGTGTCGAGGTCGGTTTGGGTGAGTGTGATCTCATCGGAAGCGTTGGCTTGGCTCGTTCCGCCAAATCCTGACCCGATGCCGGTAATGGAGGAAGTCGGGCCGTTGCTCGGCTCGTGCCGCGCTGCTGCGTTTCGCGCAAAGGTCCCGGTGCCCCGCGAGGCACCAGCCGTAACGGACGCCGGGTTTTGCGCCGCCTGCGAGCGGAAAAAGCGGATCGCCAGCATGATCGCGCCGCCGAACAGCAGTACTTGGAGCAAAAGACCCAACATGCCGGCCAAGCCGCCGAACCCATGACCCAGAAGAACGCCGATCAAACCGCCGAGAAGCAGCCCACGTATCATCGATCCGCCGAGGCCGTTGAAGAAGCCCGGGCGCTGGAATGCCTGCGGCTGACGGGCCGCATTGTTCGTGGCCGCATTGGGCGTCATCGAGCGCTCGACCGGTGCGGCCGGTTGCGGCGCAACTCTGGTCGGCGGGACCGGCTGGAAAGTGCGCATGCCGCGACTGCCGAAGCTGCCGCCACGGCGCGCATCGGCGTGATCCACAGCGACGATGGAAAATGCCAGGAACAACCCCGCAAGCAAAACTGCAAACCGTCCCCAACGCGAAATCAGCATAGGCAAGTCCTCAAGTGACACTCTTTCCGCTCATATGGGGTGCGTCGATCGAAATAGCAGTGAATCGTCCGTCGAGATATTTTCGGGCGGCATGGTCGGCCGCCCGCCGGTGTTCACGACGAGAATGTCTGCCCTACCCAAGCGCGATGATCGCTGTTCGACCACGCAGGCTCCCGCACCCGGTCGCGTCAACAGCATCGCTCATGCAAGCCTCTGGTCATCGATGTCCCCGGCGATGATGCCGAGGTCTCCCGGCGAAGACTCGATTGACTTACAGCTTTCCTATGTACTATCAACATATCTGGAAAACCTGCCATACAGGTTTGCCCACTCCTGAACGGGAGATTGCGTGAGCACGGCCGTATCCGCAAAACATTCCGACGCAGCGAGCCTGGTCAGCAATACGATCGGCGAGATCACGCGCCATATCCGCGCGCATGAGCTCGGGCCCGGCGACCGGCTGCCCAGCGAGGCCGCGCTTTCGAGACAATTGAGCGTCTCGCGTACCGTGGTTCGCGAGGCCTTCAGCTCGCTCGCCGCCATGCGGCTTATCGACCTGAGGGCGGGCAGACGGGCTACCGTCGCCGAGCTGGATTATGGCGCGATGTCACTGGTGATCGAGCATGGCGTCCACACCGAGCAGATCACGGTGCAGCAAATCTATGACGTGCGCCGCACGATTGAGACCCGCACCGCCATGCTGGCGGCCTTGCGCAGAACAGCCGACGAGGTGGAAAGGATCAGGACGCACGCGCTCGCCATGCTCGAGAATTTCCAGCGGCCGGAACAGGTCATGGAGCACGATCTCGCATTTCACCTCGAAATCGCCAAGGCTGCGAAGAATCCGGTTTTCAGCCTCATCGTCGGCGCGTTCGAGCGCGTATCGCGCCAGACCTGGCCGATCGGCTGGCGGACCCGCCCTTCGGATGCCGAGCAGTTGGCGATGATCCAGATCCATATCGACCTCGCCGAAGCAATCGAGACCGGTGATCCCCAGTCGGCGCGTGACCTGATGGCGAGGCATTTTGACGAGAGCGTCAAGGCCCTGCTGGCGGCCGGCATCGCCTGAGGAGCAGGGGCGCAATGAAGATCACGAAACTGGAAACGCTGCGGCTCAAGGAGCGGCCGAACCTTCTCTGGGTCCTGGTTCACACGGACGAAGGCCTCGTCGGACTCGGCGAGACCTTTTTCATGGCTGAAACCGTCGAGACCTATCTGCACGAATATGTCGCGCCGTGCGTGATCGGGCGCGACCCCTTGCAGATCGACCTGCTTGCCGCCGACCTCGTCGGCTATCTCGGTTTCCGATCGACGGGCGCGGAAGTCAGGGGCAATTCCGCTTTCGATATCGCGCTTTGGGATCTGTTCGGAAAGGCGACGGGTCAGCCGATCGCACAACTCCTCGGCGGGTTCACCAGGCACGAGATCAGGACCTACAACACCTGTGCCGGAACCGAATACATCAAGAAGGCCACCGGGCAGACGACTGCCAACTACGGGCTCGACAAGCCCGGCGACGCCTATGATGATCTGAACGGCTTCCTTCACCGCGCCGACGAACTGGCGCATTCGTTGTTGGAGGAAGGCATCACGGCCATGAAGATCTGGCCCTTCGACATGGCCGCCGAGAAAACGCGCGGCCAGTATATATCGCAGCCCGACTTGAATTCCGCGCTGGCGCCGTTCGAGAAAATCCGCAATGCGGTCGGCGACAAGATGGACATCATGGTTGAATTCCATTCAATGTGGCAGCTGCTGCCGGCCATGCAGATCGCTCGCGAGCTTGCGCCCTACAAGACCTTCTGGCACGAAGATCCAATCAGGATGGACAGCCTGTCCAGCCTGAAACGCTATGCCGAGGCTTCGCTGGCGCCGATATCGGCTTCGGAAACGCTCGGTTCCCGGTGGGCCTTCCGCGATCTTCTCGAAACCGGAGCGGCCGGTGTCATCATGCTTGATATCAGCTGGTGCGGCGGGCTCTCGGAGGCGCGCAAGATCGCTGCCATGGCTGAAGCATGGCACCTGCCGGTCGCGCCACACGACTGCACCGGTCCAGTGGTGCTCGGCGCATCGACCCACCTGTCGCTGAATGCGCCGAACGCGCTTGTCCAGGAGAGTGTCAGGGCCTTTTACAAGACCTGGTACCGCGATCTTGTGACCGCTTTGCCGCAGGTGAAGAACGGCATGATCACCGTGCCCCCCGGACCGGGCCTCGGCATGGAACTGAACCCGGAGATCGATCGCGCCTTCACGGCGCTTCGACGGGTGAGCGACGCATCTACTCTCTGAAAATGAACCTGAAGCAGCTTTCTACGGAGGAGGAGAACCATGAAGAAGCTACTTATCTCGGCAGCCTTGGCAGCAGTACTGGCTGGAGGCTCGGCAATCGGCTCACGCGCACAGGAGCCGATGAACATCGTCTTCACGCATCATTCGTCGGCGTCGAACCCGTTCTGGCAGGCGGTGAAGAAGGGCTTTGACGACGCCTGCGCCAAGATCCAGGCCAATTGCCAGATGGTCTTCACGCAGACCGAAGGCTCGATCGAGCAACAATCGGCCAACATGCAGGCGGCGCTCGCGGCAAAACCGGACGCGCTGATCACCTCGATCGTCGACAACAATGCCTTCGACCAGATCATCGCCGACGCCCGCGCTGCCGGCGTCACGGTCATCGCGTCCAACGTCGACGACACCGAGGGTGCAGCCGGCAACGCCCGCCAGGCTTTCATCGGCCAGGGCTTCATTCCCGCCGGCTACGAACTCGGCAAGAAGATGTCCGAGTTCTTCCCCAAGGAAGGCAAGATCAGGGCGCTCGTCGGCGTCTCCGCGCCCGGTCAGAACTGGTCGGAACAGCGCGCTGCCGGCGTCATGAAGTTCCTTGAGGAATACAAGGCCGCGAATGCCGGACGCGAAGTGGTCATTGAACGGCTCGACACCGGCACAGATGGCGCCGTCGTCGCCGATCGTGTTGGCGCCTATCTGTCTGCCCACCCGGACACCACGGTGTATTTCGACACCGGCCTTTGGCATGCCTACGTGGCCCAGGTCCTGATCGATCGAGGCATCGAGCCGGGCAAGGTGCTGATGGGCGGCTTCGACATCGTCTCGGAAGTCCTGCAACAGATGGAAGCGGGTTACATCCAGGTCCAGGTCGACCAGCAGCCCTACATGCAGGGCTTCATGCCGGTGATGGAAGCCTATCTCGCCAAGAACGTCGGTCTGCTGCCGGCAGACATCGACACCGGCAAGGGCATCATCGTCAAGGAAGACGTGCCAAAACTCAAGGAACTGGCCGCACAAGGCGTGCGGTAGGCGCGAAGCCGGCGTCCTCTCCTCGTTCTTACGCGGAGAGGGCAAGGGGAGGGCCAGGCAGCACGGCCTTGGGCGTCGGCTCCGTCCCATCCTCCAACGGCATCTCCCTTGTCAGGGGCGGTAGCAGACAGACTGCGGCCATCCCCTTGCCGATGCGACAAGCCAGCGCAAACAATCCCAAGCCGGAGCGAATGATGAAGCGCTTGATGAAGATTTATCTGGAGAAGCCGGAGCTTGCGGCGGTCGTGTTCCTGCTCCTCCTCCTCCTCGTCTTTCAGATTCGCTCGAACGGCGTATTTCTGAACACACAGAACGTGCGCGGAATGCTCGGGCTGCTGCCTGAAATGGGGCTGGTCGCGATCGGCGTGACCCTGCTGATGATATGCGGCGAGTTTGATCTTTCGGTAGGCTCGGTATTTGCGCTGACCCCGATGACCATGGCGGTGATGCTGGCGGCAGGCGTGCCGTTCGCGCCGGCCTTTGCCGCCGGACTCGCGATCGCCGCCCTGATTGGCTTCTTCAACGGGTTCATAACGATTCGTTTCGCGATACCAAGCTTTATCACCACGCTTGGCATGCTGTTCATCGCGCGTTCGCTGACGGTGGTAATCTCCGGTGGCTTCCCTCCTGTCATCCCGGCCAACGCTCTGCCGAAATGGCTGTTTACGATCTATGTGGGGCCGGGCGACCTCTTTCGCATGTCGTTCTTCTGGTTTCTCGCCGTGGCAATCCTGGTGACGGTGCTTCTGTCGCGCACGAATTTCGGCAACTGGGTGCGCGCCACCGGCGGCTTTCTGCCCGCCGCGCAATCGATGGGCATCCCGACGGCCCGGGTGAAGGTCGCCTGCTTCATGATCTGTTCGGTGCTCGCCGGCTTTGCCGGCACCATTCAGGTGATGCGGCTCGGCGCGCCGCTGCCTTCGATCGGCGAGGGGCTGGAGTTGCAAGCCGTGTCGGCTGCCGTCATCGGTGGCGCCTCGCTGACTGGCGGCATTGGCACCATCTTCGGCGGCATCATCGGGGCTGCCCTGATCCGCGTCATCGACAACGGACTGGTGCTGAGCCAGGTTGACGCCAACTGGTTCAAGATGGCAATCGGCTTCCTGACCATCTTCGCGGTCGTCGTGAACGCCTGGCTTCGAAAGCGGGGCAGGGCAATGAAGGTGGAGACCTGATCATGGCGGCACCCATCATCGCGATCAAGGGACTCCAGAAATGGTATTCCGGCGTCCACGCCTTGAAGAACGTCACTCTCGACATCTACCCAGACGAGGCGCTGGGCCTCGTCGGCGACAACGGCGCCGGCAAATCGACGCTGATCAACATCCTGTCAGGCACCCAAAAGCCCGATGGCGGCGAGATCAGGATCGACGGTGAACCGGTCCGATTCTCGAACCCGCGCGACGCCATGGATCGCGGCATCGAGACGATCTACCAGTACAATTCGATGGTCCCGACCATGACCATCGCACGCAACGTTTTCATCGGACGCGAACCGGTGAAGGGCTCGGTTTTCGGCATCGGCATCCTGGACCAGAAGCGCATGCGTGACGAAAGCGTCAAGGCGATCGCCGACGTCGATCTGCATCTGAGGTCGCCCGACGCGCTGGTCGGCGAACTGTCGGGCGGCCAGCGCCAAGGCGTGGCGATCGCCCGGGCCATGCACTTCAAGTCGAAAGTCATGATCCTCGACGAGCCGACCAATCATCTCTCGGTGAAGGAGACGCGAAAGGTGATCGGCTTCGTTCGCGCCCTCAAGGCCCAGAACATCACCAGCGTCTTCATCAGCCACAACATGCATCATGTTTTCGAATGCTGTGACCGGGTCGTGGCGATGGCGCGCGGCGAGATCGTTCTCGACAAGCGGATCGGCGAGACTTCGATCGAGGAAATCCACGAGGTTCTGTGACGCGAAGAAGCGATCACTCGCGAGCCGCTCTTCTGGTAGAGGTCAGTCTGCGCTACGGCTTTTCCGCAAGGATCGCCTCAGCGGTTTTCTCGTCGGTGATCAGCACATCGACGACGCCGAGACGCAGCACGGCACGCAGCACCGGAACCTTGTCGAGGCCGCCGGAGGGCAGGATCACAGTGTCGACGTCGCGCAGATGTTCGGGGGCGAGGCCGATGACACGGCTGTTTAGCGGGTGATCGACCAGTTGTCCGTCGGCGCCGATCCAGTGGCCGCAAATATCGCCGACGGCTCCGGCTTTTTGGAGCGATCTGAGATCATCGTCTCCTACCAGTCCGATCCGAAAGATGGTGGCGTCCTTGTGCACCGCGCCCACCGAAACGAAAGCGGCGTCAACGTCGCGGGCATGGGTGAAGGCGTCTTCCAGAATGGACTGGCGCATAAGCAGATCGCGCGTGGCCTCCGTGTCCGTGAACACCGGTGCTGCGATGTAGTAGCATTCCGCGTCGAAAAGCGCCGCGAGCCGCGAGGCGATTTCATAGATGTTGATCGCCGATCCACGCGTGAGCCCGCCGAGCAGGGAAACGACCGACATCCCTCTGACGGGGCGTACGGTCACTGAGCGCAGACTAAGCTGGAGCGTCCGTCCCCATCCCACGCCCACCGATATCCCGTCACGGATTCTATGCGACAGGGCTTCACCGGCAGCGGCTGCGATCACCTGTGGCACCAGGGCGGGATCAGGCGGTGTCGGAACCACGATTGGGTCGGAAACGCCATAGGCGTCCCGCAGCCGGTGCTCCAACTCGATGCAGTTCGCCACCTTGGAATTGATGCGAATCTGAACGATCCCGCGCTGACGGGCATGCGCCAGCATCCGGTTGACGCGAAGGCGTGTCAGGCCAAGAGACTTGGCGATTTGTGCTTGCGTCAGGTCACCGACATAAGCAAGCCAGGCGGCGCGTACGAGCAGCCCTTCCTCGCGATCGGCCGTAACGGAACTCGTTACGGCTTGGCGGCCATCGCGTTTCTTTCGCGCTGGTTTCTCCATCAGATCATCCTGTCCACTCCGCGGCAGCGGGTCCAGAGCGGCTCGGCGGAGCCATGTGCTCATCGATATGAGGCATCAATCGAGTTTCCCGGCTCCGCTAGCCTCGATGATAGCGGTCGAAGGACAAAACCAGCGGAGCATCATGGCAAATTGCGTCGATGATGGCGCTCGTCAGCGGCAGGCGATCGTGGGGAAGTTCACCCCGGGCCATCATATTCTTCAAAGTCGGACCAAGGTCCAGCGCCAGTTGCGCGCCCTCGACCGTGTCTGAACTCATATGTTCGCGCTTCGCCACGGAATAGGGCAGACCGCGGCCGAGCAGGCGCCCCATGCGACCGTTACGGCCCGCCTGGCAGGTCACATAAAGATCGCCGGAGCCGGCCAGCCCCAGCACTGTTTCGACCTTTCCACCCAGGGCTTCGACCAGAATCGCCATCTCGGCGAGGGACTGCGAGAATAGCGACGAGGCAAGATTGTGCATCAGTGCGCCATTGGGCGCCTTGCCGTCGCGCTCGAGCAGCCCGACGGGAGCGCCAACGGCGAGTGTGTAGAAATTCTTGAAAGCGGCGCAGATCTCGACCCCAACGAGATCGGGTGACGATCGCGCATGATAGAAAGGCGCGCGCAGAATGCGGGACGCCGCGGCGACCTGGTCGGGATCATGCCCGGCCATGATCACAGAGGTGTCGCGCTGCGCCGCCAGTTCGCCGGCAATGCACGGTCCGCCGACGGCCATCACCGGGACCGACAAGCCGGTGCGTTGCTCGATCTCGCGGGCAAGCAGATGTGGCAGGATTTCCACGCCTTCGTCGCTTGCTGCAAGCCCTTTCGTAATCATCAGTATCGGCACGGGCGACTTGATGCTTTCTGCAATGCGGTCGATCGCCCAAGGAATGCCGGCCGACGAGACGCCGAGTACAAGCAGATCGGGTCCATCGTTCATCGCCGCAGCGAATTCGGTCCAGGAACAGGCGGTTACGACATCAGGCAGAGTGATGTTGAGGCGTGGGTGATGACTTGTGCTGGCCACCGAGCCGACGATCTCCCCATCGAGATGGGTCCCGACAAGAGTGATGCGGTTACCAGCGTGAGCGGCCGGAAGCGTCATGGCAGAGCCCATGACGCCGGCGCCGAGGATAACGATCCGCGCCATTCAGCTTCTTCCCTTGTCCAGCCGCTCGCCGCTGCCTTCGTCGAACAGGTGGATTCGCTCAGGCGCCGGCTCCAGATGGATCACAGCTCCAGGAGAGACCTCCATGCGGTCGTGCAGCACCGAGCAGATCGCGGCGTTGCCCATGCTGGCAAAGATGTGGATTTCGGGGCCGGTCGGCTCGACAACCGTGATCCTCGCCGGAATGCCGCGCCCGTCGGCCACTGGTCGAAGATGTTCGGGGCGAATGCCGTAGATCACCTTTTGGCCGGGCCGGACCGCAGCCCCTGGCGGCAGCGGGAGGGATAGCTCGTCGGTCCGCACCACCCAGGCGTCGCGCTCGGAAGCCACCTCGCCATGGAACATGTTCATTGCGGGCGAGCCGATGAAGGAGGCGACGAAGAGGTTTGCCGGGCGATCGTAGACATCGAGCGGGCGCCCGATCTGCTCGATATGGCCGTCGCGCATAATGACGATGACATCGGCCATGGTCATGGCCTCGATCTGGTCATGCGTGACATAGACGGTGGTGGTCTTCAGCCGCTGGTGGAGCTCCTTGATTTCGGTGCGCATCTGCACCCGCAGCTTGGCATCGAGATTGGACAGCGGTTCGTCGAACAGGAACACAGTTGGGTCCCGCACGATGGCGCGACCCATGGCGACGCGCTGCCGCTGGCCGCCCGAAAGCTGGCGGGGATACCGTTCCAGATAGGGTGTCAGGTTGAGGATCGACGCCGCCCACCCGACCTTCTGTTTGATTTCTTCGTTGGGGCGCTTCTTCAACTGCATGGAAAAGGCCATGTTGTCGAAGACGGTCATGTGGGCGTAAAGCGCGTAATTCTGGAAGACCATCGCGATATTGCGGTCTTTGGGATGGAGCATGTTGACGACCCTGTCGCCTATGGCGATCTCACCGGACGTGATGGGCTCGAGACCGGCTATCATGCGCAACAGAGTGGACTTGCCGCAGCCGGACGGCCCCAGCAGAACGACGAACTGGCCATCCTCTATCGAGAGATCGAGTCCATCGATAATCGAGAGGGCGCCATAGTCCTTCTTTATGTTGCTGATGGTCACAGACGCCATAAATTGCTACCCTTCGATGCCCTTGCCGGTTGGATCTCATTTTCGCCATGCGAGCGATTGGCGATCGGATGCGCTCTCACCATTCGCTCTCCAGAAACTCTTCCAAGAGTCCTCCCGCATCGGCGGCCAGGTTGACAAAAGACCATCGGCCGCGGATTTCTCGCGAATAGCGAATGGCGTCGTGCCAAAGCGCGCGCGGCAGGTCTAGTTCCGCGCCGGTGACCGGCCCTCCCGCAGCCTTGAGTGCTGCCTCCATGCGGGCGACCGGCATTGCCATGGGCCGAACCTCCTGGCGCAGCGCCGGCCAGATTTCCGCAAGCCTGCGGTTGAAGATTTCCGACTGGCTGGCGTCGAGTGCCGTCTTCTTCATCTCGGCAATGCAAAGTGGTCCAAGTTGTGCGCCATAACGGGCCAGCATCGCCGCCTCGTCGATGGCGGTCGGCTTCACCTGCGGCGGCTTTTCCATGTCCAGCAGCCGCGCTTGCAGCCGCGCCATGACCAGCGAGGCAACCCCCACCTGCTGGCCGTGCGTGGTGCCGGGATGATGGTCTTGCGCGAACATGTCGACCCAATGGGAAATCTGGTGCTCTCCCATGGACCCGGGATGGGAAACGCCGGCAAAGCACACGCCCATCGAGCACAGCGTCAGGACGCGCTGGAGATGCCCGACAGCGGTGACGTCATGCCTGGCAAGGCCAGGCGCATGGGCCAGCATCGGCTCCTCATCGCCCGCCTGCAGCAGGTAGGGCACCTCGGAATAGTAAGTGTCGAACAGCCGATGCGAAGCCCACCAGTCGATCTGGGCCGTGGAGCGGCAGAGGCTGTCGCCAAGCCCGGCGGCGCTGAGCCAGGCGGGCGCTGCGGCCGACACGCCAAGATCCAGGAAGATGCCCCTGGGGGCGTGTGAAGGCAGCGAGATCTTGAGCCCGGAGGCCAAGGTCACCGACGCTGTCGAGGCGCCGTAGCCATTCATCGAGGCGGCCGTGCCGAAGACGGCATAGGGTCGCTCGTCGAGGAAGGTTGCATGCTTGCAGCTGTCATTGAGGACGCCCGACCCGACGGCCACGACCCCTTCGGCGTGACGTGTCTTCTCCCTGACCACCTGGATCGTCGCCTCATCACAGTCGAGGCCGTCAGGCAGCACGATTTCATCGATGTCGGCGATGGCACGCAGCGCCTTCGCGACGCGCCTGCCCATCACATCGACGGTGTTGATATCGGAGACCACGGCGATGCGGCTGCCTAGCTTCAGCGGCGCAACGAGATCCGCCTCGCGGCCTTCCGTCGTCTCCAGCAATTCGATCGTCTGGAACGGCAGGACCGCGGCCGCGCCTGTCTTGGGATCTCTCCAGCGTCCCGCGACAACGTCCTCGATCAACGCGTTCCAGTTGGTCGTTTCAGCCATGATCGGCCTCCATGAAGGCCGCGAGGCGCTGGTTCCAGGCTGCAAGCGTTGGCCAAAGATCGGCATGGATCGCAAGAAGTTCGGCGTAGAGCGCGGCCCGTTTCGTGTCCGGTTCGAAGGTTTTGGCCGGCTCGCTGGCCATTGCGAGCGACGCTTCGGCGATGGTGGAAAACCAGCCCACCCCCTTTGCCGCCGCCATCGCCGCGCCTAGCGAGGAGGCTTCGACGGTCGTCGAACGTTTTACGGGACGGCCGAGTGCATCCGCCAGAATCTGCATCCACAGGTCGGACTTCGCTCCTCCGCCGATGGCTATGAACTGGTCGACAGTCTGGGCGGCAGCCGCAGCCGCCCGCTGACTTGTCGCGGCCTGATGCAGCGCTATGCCTTCCAGCACGGCGCGATAGATGTCGCCGCGGCGGCTCGAGCCCGAAAGCCCGGCAATCACACCACGGGCCGCACTGTCCCAGTGTGGGTCCATGACGCCCTGCCAGTAGGGCAGGAGCATTATGCCGCCTGCGCCGATCGGGCTGGCAGCGGCTTCGGCCTCGAGCGCCTCCAGGGCATCGCTTGCGCCATGCAGATCGACGCCAAGCATCTCGCGCGCCATCCAGTCGACAAGAAAAGTGCCGGCGCGAAGGCACGTCTCGTAGATGTAGCCATTATCGGCGACCGCCGTTTCGGTGCGGAAGGCCTGGTCATGGACGTAGTCCGTGCCGAAGCTGCCGGAGACGACCGCCGTGCCGAGGTTGATGTAAGCGCATCGCGGCTGCAACACACCAGCGCCCGTGCCGGCGCATTGACCGTCGCCGCCGCCGGCGACGATCGGCGTGCCCTCGCGCAGGCCCGTCGAAATGGCCGCTTCCGAAGTCAGTTGGCCCAGAACGGTGCCGGGCCGCGCCACTTCTGGCATCATGCGCCGGGCGACGCCCGCTGCCTCCAGTATATCGTTCGACCAGTCCATAGCCCGCATATCGAGTATGCCCATCGGGTCGGCGGATGCGGTGGACGTCACCCACCGGCCGCTCAAGCGAAAGACCAGATAGCCGTGGACTTCGGCCATCCGCTCCACCCGGGCAAAAATCTCGGGCTCTTGCTCGCGGAACCAGATCATGCGGTAAAGGCAAGGAATGACGTCCAGCGGCTTGCCGGATATTGCGTGGACGCGTGCCGCGCCGAAACTCTCGCCGAAGCGCCGTGCTTTCCCACGGGCGCGCTCATCGAGCCAGAGCGTTGCCGGCCCGACCGCCTGGCCTTGCTCGTCGAAAAGGCCAAAGCTTTCGCGTTGGTTGGCAATCGCAAGGGCGGCAATGCGTGCCGGCGAAACCGTTGACGTCACGGCGCGCAGCGCTGCGACCGTCGAGGTCCACCACTCGGCCGGATCCTGCTCGAAATAGCCCGAACGCGGGTTGGACATTGCAAGCGGTGCACGACCTTCGGCCACGGCCAGACCATTGCGATCCCAGGCGATCGCCTTGGTTGCCGAGGTCGAGGAATCAATGCCGATGACGAGATCAGGAACCATTGCCGCCACGTTGCCAACGGGCGAGGGCGGTCGAAACCGCCTTCGCCCAAATCACCGACCAGCCGCTAAAGACCGGCATCCTTGACTTTGCCGTCGACAATGCCGGCAATGGCATCGAGGCACGCCTTGGCATCGCCGCCATAGTCTTGGCCCGTAAGCAACTTGCCGAGCTCAACCGGAATGTCGTTGTTCGACAGATCCGCCCAGATCGGCATGTCCGGCTCCGATCCCATCTGGTTGTCGATCGTGTATTTGATCGCGTCGAAATGGCGTGTCGTTCCGGGACCGACAACGGCCTTCGCCTTGACCCGAGGATCTGTAAAAGAGGAATTGCGCATCGGTGAGGCGCCGCCGCCGAGCGTCGATACCCGCGCCATGACATCCTTCGAGCAGACCCACTGCATGAACAGCCATGCCGCTTCCTTGTTCTTGGAATATTGCGACAGCGAGATCGTCGAGCCGCCCTGGTGGCCGACGGCCGGGATTTCGTTGAAGCCGCAATCGGCAGCGGCGCGACGACCAGGAACTTCCTTGGGCGCGGGCAGGGCCTCGAACAGGCCTTTGACCTTGGAATCGTTGGCATCGAAGCCGGGGAAATCCTCGCCCCAGGTGATTGCCATGGCGGCTTGTCCCTGTGTCAGGGCCTGTCCTTGGCCGTCCCAGGTCCAAGTCGTCGCCGACGGCGGCGAGTTCTTGACCAGCTCCTGATAGAATTTGAGCCCGGCCACGCCGCGTTCGTCATTGCCGACAAACTTCTTGTCCTTGTTGAAGACAGAACCGCCATGGCCCCACAATGCGAAGGTCCAGTCGCATTCCAGCGAATAGTGGCCGGACTTCGCCTGGCACGCGGTGCCGAAGATGCCGTTGCTTTTTTCTGCCTCTGTGAGCGCCTGCACGGCCTTAAGGTAGGCGTCGAGGTCTGTCGGCAGGGCAATGTTGTGTTTGTCGAAAAGATCCTTGCGGTACATCAGGATGAAGATCGGAATATCGAATGGAATTCCGCACTGTTTGCCGTTGTACATGGCAATGCCGTCGACCAGCGGCTTGGAGAAATCGTCCCAGTCGAAGTTGGGCATCGCCAGTTCTTTGTTCTGGTCGTAATACTCGCGCGGATCGACGACATCCTGGGCAAATGTCGCCATCCAGGACTGGTCGAGATAGTAGACGTCGTAGGTGCCAAGCTGGCCCTGTACGTCTTGCGTCGCCTTGGCGAGAACCTGCTCCAGCGGCACGATCTCGACTTCCACCTCAATGCCGGTTGCCTTGGTGAATTCACCCGCGACAAGCTGGTTGGCAACAATCGTTGGCGGCGTCGCTTCCGAAGTGTAGCGGATTTTGGTGCCGGCATATGGTTTGCCGACGTCGGCCAGCCACTTCAGCATATCGGCGTCCTGGGCACGGGCTTCTTCAACCCCGAGGCCCAGCATCCCCCGATTGGTGCGGCCACCACCCAGCATGGCCGATCCGAAGGCGGAAAAGCCGACACCAGCGAGCGCCATCTTCCTCATGAAGTCGCGTTTGGTTATCCGGCGCGCCGTAAAGTCATTGCAGGTATCGGCGACGAATGTCTTCTTGTCGTGTTCACTGAAGCTCATGATCGTTCCTCCATTGCGTTTCTGTCGTCGTTCTTCTCGTCTGCGCCTCACTCCTTCAGCGATCCGAGGGTGAGGCCGCGGACCAGATGCCGTTGAACCAGCAGGATAAAGATGAAGCTGGGTATGATCGCGGACGTGCCGAGCGCTGTGATGTAGCCCCACTCGGTCGCGGTCGAGGTGACAAAGGTCGAGATCTTCACCGGCACAGTGCGGATCGACGTTGTCAGGAACAGTGAGAGCAGGAACTCGGTCCACGAAAAGATGAAACACAGCACCGCCGTCGCAGCGATGCCGCCCTTGACCATGGGAAGGACCACGCGTCGGAACGTCTGCCAGCGCGTCGCGCCGTCAATAAGCGCCGCCTCATCAACCTCGCGCGGAACATCGTCGAAGAACGACTTCAAAAGCAGAACCGCCAGCGGCAGGTTGATCAAACTGTGAACGAGGACGAGGCCCGTATAGGTATCGCGCAAGCCGAGATCGCGGAACATGAAAACGATTGGAATGACGATCGCGATTGGCGGCATGAAGCGCTGCGACAGAATCCAGAACAGGAAGGACTGCTGGCCGCTGAACTGCATTCGCGACAGGCAATAGGCGGCCAGCGTGGCCAGCAGCAGCGTCAGCGCCGTCGATCCGACGGCTATGATGGCGCTGTCGAGCAACGACTGGCGCGAATCGTAGGAGCTGGCGCCACCCTTGATCACCCCGGCCGCCTCGCCGCCCTGTTCCATGCCGATGTCGACGCGTGAGACGCCAAGCAACGTCACGCGGTAATTGTCCGGCGTCGGTGTGAATCCGACGTAGACCGGTCCGCTGCGGTCGAAGATCGCCGAATAGGGTTTGATGGACGACAAGGCCCACCACGCGATGGGGAACATGAAGATCGCCACCACCAGGACGGCGAGCACGTCGCGGGCGATCGTTTGGGCGCGCGACGACTCCATCAGAACCTCACCTTGAACAGCCTGACGAAGAGGTTCGAGACGACGATCAAGACGACGAGCACGATCAGCGACAGGGTTGCGGCATAGGGGAAGTCTCCGGTGAAGTAGATACGGCCAGCGTAGAACGAAAGCGTCTCGGTGGCCGTGCCTGGCCCGCCGGCGGTGATGATGTAGACGTAGTCGTAGATGCGAAAGAGATCGACGCCGCGGATCAGCACCGCGACCGCTATCACCTTGCGCAGCATCGGCAATGTGAGGCGCAAGAACGTCTGGATGCCGTTGGCACCGTCGATCGCGGCTGCCTCGAAAGGTTCCTTCGGCAGCGCCCTGAGCCCTGCCAGGATGATGAGCACCATGAACGGCGTCCACTGCCATATGTCTGCCAGCAGGATCGCCGCCAATGCGGTTCCGGGCTGCGTCAGGATCGGCTGTGCCGGCGAGATCAGGTCGAGGGCATACAGGTAGAACGACAGGACGCCGAAAGAGCCGTCCTGCATGAGCAGGAACATCATTCCGGTCACCGCAGGCGGCACCACCAGCGGCAGTGTCATCAGCGCCCGCAGCACGCCGTAACCTTTGCGATCGGTGTCAAGCAGAAGCGCGATGAGGATGCCGAGCGCAAGCTGAACCGCAAGCGCGACGAAGGTGTAGATCAGCGTGGTTTCCAGCGAATGCCACATACGCGCATCCGAGAAGGCGCGCGTCCATTGGTGGAGCCCGGCGAAGTCGAGCTGCCGGGAGACGACATTGCGTTTGTGTAACGACAGCCAGACTGAATAGGCGAGGGGATAGATGCCGAAAACGAGAAGCATCACCGTGATCGGCGCGAGCCAGGGGAAAGGATGCTCGGCCGTCATGAACCGGGGAAGGGCCCATCTGGGCGCTTCGCGGGTCACGGTCACCGTGCTCACGCGCAAATCTCCGCTCGGTCACACAGACGCATCGGCCTTCTCCCTATCGGCCAGATTGTGCCAACTTGAACTTTTGTAAGTTTGTTGTGCCTTTTGTTAAGAACGTGTCGGACGGCCGCCGAATTGTCAAGTCGGTTCCGTCAGCGCTCAAGGGATTTGCTCGTGGTCCCAGAGGATGCCGTGATCGCCGAGTATGGAGTCGTTTTGGAGGAAACGCCGCCGGCAAATGCCGTGCACCAGCCTCAAACGCGCTCAGGGCCGCCGCCAATTTTGGCTGCAACATCCTTGGCCCTCGAACTATGCAATTAGCGCTAAGATGCGATAAACTGCGCAGTTACAATAAGACCCTTTTCCTTACGAATTTACAAATGCTTAACCCTGATGCCGTTTCGAGCTTAGTTGTCCGCGGACAACTCACCGACGCCCTTCCGGTTCCTGGCCTGCATGGCAGACCCGATCAAGTTCAACGTGCCCGGCATGTTCCGTCTCGGCGTGGTCGATATCCGCCGGCCGAAGTCGATCCGCTAGCTTGACGGCATCTAAGGAGGCGATGATGAAACACCAACAACCAGGCAGGCCCGCGCGGTATCAACACCACCAGCGGTCCGGTTTTCCTCGATCCGGCCAGACCGCCGATGTCGACGTGAGCGCAGCCGAAGTGAAAGTTGCCAAGGCAACCGGCTGGTTCCCCTTTGCCGGTAAGAATTCGTCCCAATCCGACGAATTCCTCCAAGGCAAGGGCACCGACACGGAACGCGAGGACCTCACCAAGCAGGCGAATCAGCTCGGCATCGACCATGCCAAGAACGTTCCGACCGACAAGCTTAAGGAACTCGTTGACGCGAAGTTGCGCGGCCGCTGATCGATTGCTATCCGCCGGAGGGCCGCGAGACCTATCAGCGCTCCATCACCATCCCGCTGGCGACCGCGCTCGGCCGGGCGCATTAAGAGGCGCGCTTCACCTACACCTGCGTGCAGAAGCTGGCCTTCCCGATCGAGGTGACCGCGCCGACCGTCTATTTCGACATCGTTCCGGCGCCGGCAACGCTGACGCCGCTGACCCCGGAAGCGCCTTAGCAACCCGCGCCCGGCGGTTCCGGGCAATCTCCCAAATAGCAACTCGAAAGGAACGGCCAGGACAGTCACCGTCAAAATCCTTGTGGGCGGCAACTACCGTGCCACAATCAAGCCCACCATCGACGGTGCCGAAGGCAGCGTTCAGATCGGCCCTAAAGAAGAAAAGCCGGTCTGATACTTCTGAGAGTGATTAGAAATGGTAGTTCAGACCGACGCGGACAATTTGCCCATCATTGCTGAACTTGTAGGTCCCAATTCGCCCTTGCGGGCCACCGACGCGGTAAAGAGCTTGATATCAAACATTCTTTTTGGTTCAGACTCGTGGGACATTCAGACTCGTGGGACATGACCCACACGACGCGCTACCGTGTGTCTCGCCATCACGCCACCGCCATCCGACTTTGAGAAAGATCAGGTAGACCGGTCGAAACGGCCCGATTTGCGAAGCTTCGCAAGCAAGCTCTCTGCCGCGCCGTGGTAGTTGGCAGAGGCCTGCTCGGCCATCGGCAGCGAACTCCACACGGTTAGTTCGGCCACCAGAAAGTCATTGTCTGCGTCCACCGGCGCGGATCTAAGTTGTCCGTTTTTATCCATCATGATTGCTACCACGGTGTCGTTTGCGCCGTACCCAATCGCCGCCATCCTCTGAATGCGAGAATCGCCGTCCACGCGAACGTCGAACAAGACGGATCCGCCAGTTTTCTCCGCGATGTCATCCACTCGGTCGGAAAACGCCCGATTCATACCGCCTGTATTGGCAAGTGATTGCTCTAACAAAACCAGTTCAACATACTCCGCCTTCATGCCGTGACTATGGGCGCACAGGCCCAATCGGCAATCCTACCCGGATCTTTTCACACAGGAATCCCAATGACATCATCCAACGCGCCGCGGCGTGCGCGGCGACAATCAAGGTGAGACCGAACCAAGCACGAGACAGATGATATTGGTGATGATTGCGATTTCGACGCTGTTCCAGGTGGCTGCGATCAAGCGGTCGTTCTGCCATAACGAAGCGTACCACTCCGTCGTCCCTGATTGTCCTGACCCAAAAGCTCCTCCCCAGGAAGAAACTAAGCCTTGAGCGGGCGCGTGGGCGGCTGCAGCATCCGCAGAAAACCCTCCGATCTCTTTCCGCTTCCTCGCAGGAGCGCCAGCTCCATGTTCGGCGTTTGCGACGATTGCTGAGGGACGGAGACAAGGAACGCGACTGCCTCTCCGCTCGTTGACCGTCTCGACCCGAGTTGCCGTCATGCCCTCCCCCTCCATACGCAAAACGGGGTCTGATCCAGAAATCGGTCTGGTTTGTAGCCAGCGCCAAGGCATACCGAGTTTGACAGCATTCCGCCGGAGACCTTTGCCGCGTTCCGGGCCGCATCCGCCAGGGTCGCTATTTCGACGACGCATCGGCAATAACTTCCGGTACCGCCTTGTTGCTGCCGGTAGCGACCGGGGGACGACCTGACATTTCGGTGCCGAGTTCGTCCTTTACGCTCCAACCGTCGGTTTGTGGACGCATGGAAGCTCTGGAATACCAGTGGCCCTGAGCGCGCATCGCGCGGCGGCCTGTTGCGATGCTCCACCAAGCGGCCGGATGTTCAGCGTGTCAGACCGCAGTCCGTGCAGGTGGAATCTATCTTGACCAGACGTTCTCTGGCCTCGGCCAGTCGACGTTGTGCAGACCTAATCCTGTCGCACAGCGCGATGTTAATGCCGACGCCGCAGTCTTTGTCCAGGATTTCGGTCGCACGCTGGAGGGACAGCTCCACTCGTTTCACGCGCTGCCTGGCTTTAGGCAACTCGATGTTCAAAAGATCGACCATCATTCAAGATCCGAGGGGGCCCCCTTCGATTGTTAACCGGCCCCGGTCGCATTGGTTCCAGTGGGAATCTGCACAGGGATTGGACGCGAGGACTCGTAAGCCTTGGATTGCCGACCAACTGCGGCCACAAAATCTTGCCATCGATTGCGTGTGGCGGCGCTGGCCAGCCGCAGCTCACTAACGGCGCCTCATCGGGCCAAGGTGATCGCCCGAGTACGAGTTTGGAGCCAAGTCGGGTTAAGCAGCAGTGTCGAGCGGCGGCGCCGGCGTCTGCGACTAACCCAGCTTGCAGGGCGGCTTGGCAAAAAACTCCGGCATGATATGGACGGTATATTACTCGACCCTAATTAAGCGCCATGTTCCGCTTGCTGCTTAGCTTCGTCTCATTGTTATTTTCCACCACGCTTCTTTATGCGCAAGAGTGGCAGCCCTTCGGCATCAAGCAGTTTGGCTTTGTATTCGATGCGCCCCCCGGCTTTGTTTTAACTCAGCGTTCCGACCAGGGAGCAGCTTTTCAGGGCAAAAACGAGGCCTTTCTTGCTGTTTGGGGCGCAAGGCTCGGAAAGGCCAGTTTCCGCGCCGAAATAGAGCATCGAATTGTCGAGGATGAAAAGGCGGGCTGGAAAGTGACCTATCGGCGCGTTAAGCCGACGTGGGCCAGTTATTCCGGTGTCAGGGACGGGCAAATCCGCTACGTACGCGTCATTGCCGTCTGCAATGACGGTGCGGCGCTCTTTATAATGAACTACAGCAGATCCGAAAAAATCGCCTACGATCCCGTCGTCGTGCGAATGGTGCGATCCCTACGGGCGGAAGGCTGCTAAAGCCTGAGACTTTCAGAAATATGTGTGGACGTTGATCGCGCTGGCCTGCAGCGAAGACTGAGATTTAACGGCAACAGCGGTTCTCGGTCGCCCCGTTCCACCGCCGCACCGCCAAACGTGAGAGAATCTGCCGTTTCCGTGGCTCCGCAACGGCGAAACCGAACCAGGCTGGGCGCCTATCCTCACCGCGACCGCGGCGCAGCCGAGGAGATGGGGATGTTACGGTCCTCTGTTTAGGGCCGATGGTCAAAAAGTTTACCAGCTCCCGACCGGAAGCTGGTCGCAGAGGAAGTCCTTCTAAATTCCATGGCAATCCTTTGGTTCGCACTTCCAGTGTACGTCAAGACGGAGCACGACGGCTTCCGCTAGGGGTCCACCACGTTCACGCTGCAGCCAAGGAGCTCCTGAAGTGGACCAACCGTGGCCCTGACTGGAACCTCGCGGTGCGCGTTTGCGTGGCTGTTATTGCCGACGAGATGAGCCTGAGGAGTGCCGCAAGGCGTTCCTGGCCGCTGCCATGGAGGAGGGGATGCTTTTTCCTGATTAGCAGGTCGTGTGGCTCTTCGCACAAGCCAAATTCGCTCACCGGCTCAGACATCCCTTCCAAACATTTCCACCCCCTCTAATTGTCCCTCGATGGCAACCCATTGGTTCGTCCCTCCGGTGTTCGTGAAGACTGAAACCGGCGACAGGCATGGCTGCAACAATGCGAGGACAGCCCTTGAGCAACTCAAGAGGTGGACCCGCAGAGGACCTCGCTGGCACAAGGCGGTGACCCTCTGCCTGTCAGACCTGGAGGGCGATCCGATTGACCCTCAGGTGGTACGAAAGGCCTTTGAGGCTGCCGCCAAGGAAGCCAAGATGTATCTTTCCCCGTAGGACGAGGGGAAAATTTCTCCCAAAGATTCAGTCCTTTATTCAGTACGATTCGAACATTGATTTTTCCGTGGAGTGATCCATAAATTCCCACTTGGGTTCTCGCTGAGGTGGGAGGCCTTCGGATGAACGTTCTGACGAACTGCCGACCCCGCAAAGTGACTGCACATGAGCTTGTTGAAGAGCTGATCTTACAAGCCCGGCGCGGCCAAATCATCATCATCTCCGTCAAAGACACTATCGCGGCGGTGCGCCGTGACGGGCCACATCTGGTGGCAAGTGACTGCGAGCTGGTCGCTCTTGTTGTTGATGTTGCACCAGCCTTTGGCCTGTTCGTCGCGTTCGATCTTCGCGAATAGCCGCATGGCAACCCATTGGTTCAACCGTCTATAGGATCGTGAGCGGCACGGGGAACTTAGCGAGCTGGTTACGAATCCCCGCTCGGTAGTTCGACCAAACATTCTGGACCCTTTTAGAACCTGCTATTGCTGGCGTTATGGCTCTGCGGGTACCGACATGGTTGTTGCCTATGTGGCAGGTCATATTTCGATTGAGGATGTTCAGATGGCGCACCGCGTGATGAGCGAGTTGCGGCGCAGACTTGAGGCAGATGAAAATGTCGAAGAGCAGGCCTGGGCCGTCAGTGAGCGGCCGGTCTCGGACTCAATGCCTGACGACGCGCCCGTGATCTCGCAATCCCGCGCTTAGGACGTCGGGACCGCTGATGCCACAACAACAAGCAGAGCCGCAGTCACGACAAACGACGTCGAGGCGAGCAGCAGTCCAATCAGGGTTACGAGACCGTCGCGTTCCATCAATGCGACGGCCAAGACTACCAGTGAGAGCACCGGCAGGATATTCCGGAAGGGAATCAGCAGCGCGATAACGACGGCGAGCAGGAAGATCGGAACGCCGAGCGGGGTCTGCACCGTCGGGTCCGTCAGGATCTGCAGCCGACCGGTGTGCACCACTTTCTCCACCCGGCTGATCGTCGGCACCGAATGACGGACTCTAAGACCGAACGCCACAGGCGAAAACTGGCGCTCTCTGATGATGGCACAACCAGACCCTCCGGCTGCCCGCGACGATCTGGAGCGAGACCCGCGCGAGCCGGCTGCCGAAAACCGTGCCGAACGGCCCCGGGATCGGCGTCAACGCTGGGATGGCTCGGACATCTCACCCACGCAGCCGGTCCTCACGCATCCTCGCCGGCTCTGTTCAGAGCCCGGACAAGGGCGCTGCGCATTGCGGGCCTGGCTATCCAGAAGCTCCGCCGGCGCGGTACGGCCAATCGCTATATTGATGGCGGTGACCGCCGCCGAGCCGTAGTCGCCGGCGGCGCGCTCGATGAGTGGCGGGTCCTGAGACGTCAGGCGGTTCTGAGACTGGCGAACGATCTCCACGGAAGCTTCGCGCGCTCTCCGACCAACTCAAGGAGGCCAGCGGGGACAGTTTCCAATCGAAATATATCGACATGCAGACCCAGGCGCATAAGGAAGCGGTGGTGCTGTTTTCCGCTTACGCGAATTCTGGCGACGATCCGGCGACGAAGGAGTTTGCCAAGAAGACGCTGCCGGTGCTGCAAATGCACGAACGTCACGTCAAGGACCTCGCTGCCGCACATCAATGGCGACGACCGCCAGCGGCTTCGCCAACGGAAACGTCCGGCATGAAGGGAGCGGCTGTCGTCCGGCCCCGGGAACAAAGTACCGAGAGTGCCGCTATTCACCTGGCTTATTCCCGAGAGGATCCAACGGGAGGCGGCATTCGCAAGGCGCCAAGGGCAGTAGAGCTGGGTTTCGGCACCGTCCCGATTGCCGCTGTCACAGGCTGAATCGATTTCCGGCCAGGACAGGTTACCATGCGCTACGGCGAGATATTTGCAAACGCAACGGCACTCTTGTTGGTGGCGCTGATGGTTGGCGGCATCTTCATCTTGTTTGGAGAACCGCTGTGGCCGCGGCACTACGCGCGAATGGTGCTGGTTACGAACATTGATGCCATGGCCACCGCGTCAGTCCGAACAAGCTTGGTGCCCACTCCGTGCCTGCCCGACACCGTCGATCATACCGTGCTCACTCCTCGCCCCGAGGACGGACCTTGATGGGCGATTTGCAGACGCTGGAGCCGGGTACGGAAAAAGCCCGCCGCCCGAGCTGCGCGGCGGGCTTTGGTACGATCAACCCACTTGTAGACCATCTGGCCACAACTAGCTCAGGATAACCACGATCTTGTAGGTATTCGGATCGACGATGACGATCCGGCCGTCAGCGAGCACGAAATACTCGTAATTTTCATAAGCCGGAACGATCTTGACGATGCGCGCCGGCAGACGATGCAGCCGGACCTTCTTTCGCGGGACCTCGACGCCGACGGAGATGTCGAAATCGACATTGGAAACGGGTTGGACGTTCGTCTCCTTGATGACCTGGGTAATCTGGGTCTTCTGTTCAACGGTCACATTGCTGATGGAAGCGGTCGAACTCTGGTCCTGCGTCTGCGTCGAGGCATTGCCTTGGGTCTGCTCGGTGGTCGTGGTCCCGGCCTTGCCCTGAGCCTGCTCGTCGGTCTTCATCTTGGTGCTGCCCGTGGCCTGCTGGTCGGTCGTGGCGCCAGGCTTGCCCTGAGCTTGCTCGGTGGTTGTCGTGGTTCCAGCCTTGCCCTGAGCCTGCTGATTGGGCTTGATCTTGGTGTTGCCCTGAGCCTGCTCGGTGGTGGTGGTTCCAGCCTTGCCCTGGGCTTGCTCCTCGGTCTTCATCTTCGTGTTGCCCGTGGCCTGCTGGTCAGTCGTGGCGCCAGCCTTGCCTTGGGCTTGCTGATCGGTCTTCAGTTTCGGTTTGCCCTGGGCTTGCTGGTCAGTCGTAGCGCCAGCATTGCCCTGTGCCTGCTCGCCGGTCTTCAGCTTCGGTTTGCCCTGCGCCTGTTGATCAGTGGTGGCGCCGGCCTTGCCCTGAGCCTGCTCGCCCATCTTGGCGCCGTTCTGGCAATTGGCAGTGCCGGCTGCACAATTGGCGCCGGACTGATCGCCTGTCGACTGCTGCGTCTGGGCAAGTGCGGCCCCGCAGCTGACGCTGATTGCTAACATGCTGGTGATCAGAACGCCTTTCATGAGAGATCTCCTTGGAAAATGCGTCCCTTCACCCCGCAAAACTGCGTTTAAAAAACTTTGTTCCAAACTAATGGAAGGAAACGGCAAGCGATCCGAGTGGCGGAACAAGCTCCACCTGATGACGTTACCGGCCTATAGCGACCCCGCTGCGAACAGCATGACGCAGCGCAGCGCAGAGGTGGCTCACGAGGAAAGGAGACAATCATGAGAATGCATCTTTCGGCGGCCGCGGCTGGGTTTTTGCTGCTTGCGGGTATTGGCGCCGCTGCCGCTCAGGACGTGGTCATCGAACCGCAGCAGGAGACGATCGTACGCGAGTATGTGAAAAAGCAGCCTCTGGCGTCCGTCCAGCTCCCCGGCGTGGAGCTCAATGTCGGCTCGACCCTGCCCGATACCGTCGAGCTTCATGAAGTCCCCAACGTCAAATACCGCTACGTCGTCGTCGACAACCAGACCGTCCTGGTCGATCCAGGCACACGCAGGATCGTGAAGGTCATCCAGTGAGCAAGCGCGTCGCTTTGAAGGGACATGCGGCGAGGTTGAGCGACAATGAAGTACCGCACCGACACCGTGGCTACTGGCCATCGTGGCAAGGACAACCGTGCGCCTGACAAGGCCGGGGATGACCAAAGCCCCGCTCCGGCGTTGGGGCGAGGGCGGGGGGACGCTTTGGCCGGAGCGGGGTTAGGCTAGGTAGTCACCTCGTGGCAAGCAGAGGCGACCGCAGTTAAGACTAGCGGATTTTGTGGCGCTTTCAATATTTCAATATCCGTGACTGAGTGCCTATCGCCTCAGCGGCGCTGGTAAGGAAGCGGGCTTCTCGCAAGAGCGAGTTCCAGTTGAGGTTGCCCAATAGGTTGATGAGATCGCGCGCCTGTTCGACGGTGATCCCCGTTTCTTTGACCAGCCGCAGAATGACGGGGTCGTGCATCGGCGGTGGATTGGCGACTTCGCCGGCATCGTAGAACCTTCCAGCGGGAGCCCAAATCATCGGGACGAGGTAGAGCGTCTGCATTAATAGGCAAGAAGGACATTCTACAAGCGGACGTTTGTACCTACCGCACTCAACCGGCTGGGTGATTAGCATGAGGCTTAGGCTGCGGTGCATGAGCACGCGGTAGCTGCGCAAGCTTCGCTACACCAGCGCACTCGGTCGTGCGCATTGGCACGCTGGCATGTGCATCGGTGGCGGCAACCGGCAGGGTGGGTGGTTTCAGAGATTGAGTGCAGAAAAGGCCAGGAATAAATCGGGAGCGACTGTTCCCGCGTTGTCCTCGACACGCTTGCCCTCCGCATCCGTCCCTTTGATCTCGGTAGTCCACGCGTCGGTGGGCGCCGATTGCTGGCGGATTTGATATAAGCCTATTTGGGCCGGCGTGCGGCAGCGATGGCCTGCAACAGATTGATGCTGTTCACGTCGGGTTCGCTGGATGCGGCAACGGCAAGTGCGGCGGCTTCGGCTATTTTCGCGACGTCGTCGCTGCTGATCGTTCCGCGCTTTTCCAGCAGATTTACAAGTTCGACAACGAGAAGAAAGGCGTTCACGC
>NZ_JAMYOL010000024.1:0-70415 GCF_040319815.1 Mesorhizobium sp. M0854 | reverse complement strand
GCCCAAGGCCGCGCGCCTGGTCCTCAAGCGGCCATGACCGCTGGCATCGGATGGATTGCATGGAACGGAACGCAAAGCCGGTTCCAGGTGTTGATCATGCCGAGCGCAACCGACAGCTTGACCAGCTCCTCTTCCGAGAAATGCTTAAGCGTCCTTGCATAGAGTTCGTCCGACACACCGTTGTCGGCGATCCTGGTCAGCGCGTCGGTCCAGGCCAAGGCTGCCCGTTCGCGCTCTGAAAACAGCGGCGATTCCTTCCAGGCGGAGATGAGATAGAGCCGCTGCTCGCTTTCGCCGTCGCGGCGCGCTTCGCGGCTATGCATCTCGACGCAATACGAGCAGCCGTTGATCTGCGACGCCCTGAGCTTGATCAGATGCAACAGGCTTTTTTCGAGCCCGCATTCGTCGACTGCCTTGTTGAGCGCCGACACCGCCTTCATGATCTCCGGCGCCGCGCCGAAAAATTGCAGCCTCTGTTTCATCGTCTGTAGCCTTTCATGCTTGCTTGGTTGAACTTGATTTCTGCGGCCGCCGATGGCGCTCGACGAAGGCGCAGTTCGCGGCGACCGAACGGGGATCGGCATCGGCCGTGTATTCTGCAACGATGTCGGACAGCCGGGCGTCGGCGAGCGCGGCGCGATAGGCACGCTCGGCCTTCAGCATGGCTACGTTGATGCCGCAGGGTTTGACATAGACCGAGGCGTCGAGCTTCGCTGGGCCGCGCTGGCGGATTTCGGCGCAGCGGAACGCCGGTTCACGCCCCTCGACGGCCAGCACGATATCGAGCAGCGTTATGCGTTCCGCCGGCCGCGCCAGCCGGTAGCCGCCGGACGGCCCCGGCACTGATTCCAGAATGCCGGACGCAGTCAGCGCGTTGAGATGCTTAAGCAGATAGCTCGGCGACAGCCCGAACGCTTCGGCCATGGCAGCACCTGGCAAGGTCGCGGCGCCATCAACGCCGGCGAGCATCGCGGCGCAGTGGATGGCCGCTTCGACGCCTTCGCCCAGCTTCATTTCGCTCTCCTCTTCATGGATATAGATTATCTTGGATATCTTTTATCCGCAATAGGAAAGTCAAAAAGCGGCGCCCATGAACGCCGCTTTTTTCGCAATGCTATTCCGCCGCCACCTTGGCCATCGGATTGTTGGGATGCGTCGTCCAGTTGGCATAGATCGGCGACACTGGCCTACCAGTGCGCTCGTCGATCGCGCCAACCGCCAGTGGCTCCATGGTGATGCAGTTCTCGACCGGGCAGACATTGACGCAGAGATTGCAGCCGACGCATTCGGCCTCGATCACCTCGAAATGCCTGAGGCCGTCGACCATGCTGGTGATGGCCTGGTGCGAGGTGTCCTCGCAGGCGATGTGGCAGCGGCCGCATTTGATGCAGGCCTCCTGGTCGATATGCGCCTTTGCGACGTAGTTGAGGTTGAGATACTGCCAGTCGGTGACGTTGGGCGTGGCGCGGCCAATGATGTCGTCGAGCGAGGCATGGCCCTTCTCGTCCATCCAGTTTTCCAGGCCGGCGATCATCTCCTGCACGATCTTGAAGCCATAGGTCATCGCCGCCGTGCACACCTGCACATTGCCGGCGCCAAGCGCCATGAACTCGGCGGCGTCGCGCCAGGTGGTGATGCCGCCGATACCGGAGATCGGCAGGCCCTTTGTTTCCGGGTCGCGCGCGATCTCGGCCACCATGTTCATGGCGATCGGCTTCACCGCCGGGCCGCAATAGCCGCCATGCGAACCTTTGCCATCAATCGTCGGCTCCGGTGCGAAATTGTCGAGATTGACGCCGGTGATCGAATTGATGGTGTTGATCAGCGACACCGCGTCGGTGCCGCCGGCAAGGGCAGCTCGTGCCGGCTTGCGTATGTCGGTGATGTTGGGCGTCAGCTTGGTGATGACAGGCACGCGGGTGTTGGCCTTGCACCAGCGCACCACCATTTCGATGTATTCCGGCACCTGGCCGACCGCCGCACCCATGCCGCGTTCCGACATGCCATGCGGGCAGCCGAAATTGAGTTCGATGCCGTCAGCGCCGGTCTCCTCGACTACCGGCAGGATGGCTTTCCAGGCATGCTCCTCGCAAGGCACCATCAGCGAGACGACGATCGCCCGGTCGGGCCAGTCCATCTTGACCTGCTTGATCTCGCGCAGATTGACCTGCAGGTCGCGGTCGGTGATCAGCTCGATGTTGTTGAGGCCGAGCAGACGACGGTCGGCGCCCCAGATCGCGCCATAGCGCGGACCGTTGACGTTGACCACCGGCGGGCCCTCTTCGCCGAGCGTCTTCCATACCACGCCGCCCCAGCCCGCCTTGAAGGCGCGAATGACATTATAGGCCTTGTCGGTCGGCGGCGCCGAAGCCAGCCAGAACGGGTTCGGCGACTTGATGCCGACGAAATTGTTGCGGATGTCTGCCATGCTCATGCCCTCCCGTTCGAGGTCAGTGCCCGATGAATGCTCTCCGCCGCATCGCGGCCTTGCGCGACGGCTGAAACAGTCAGGTCGTCGCCGCCGAAAATGCAGTCGCCGCCAGCCCAGACATTGGCCAGCGAGGTGCGCCCTTCCGCATCGACCTTGATGCGGCCGGCTTCCAGCGCGACCTCCGCACCGCTGCCGTTGAGCGCAGCCGGGACAAAGCTCTGGCCGATCGCCTTGAACACCTGATCGGCGACGAGCGTCAGCCGCTCGCCGGTGCCGACGAGCCTGTCGCTGTCCATCGCGGTGTATTCGAGCTCGATCGCCGACACCTTGCCGGCATCGGCAATGACCCGCTTCGGCTGCAACCAGTGCCGGATGATGACGCCGTTGGCGGCAGCCAGATCCTGCTCGAATTCGGAGGCATTCATGTGCTCCGGGCCGCGCCGATAGCAGATCGTCACCTCTTCGGCTCCGAGCAGCTTCGATTGCACCGCCGCGTCGATCGCCGTCATGCCGCCGCCGATGACGACAACACGCCGGCCGACCGGCAGGCTGGCCAGATCACTGGCCTGACGAAGCTCGGCAATGAACTCGACGGCATTGGTGACGCCTTGCGCCTCCTCGCCATCCGCTCGCAAGGCATTGACGCCGGCAAGCCCCATGCCGAGGAACACCGCATCGTAATTCCTGGTCAGGTCCGACAGCTGGTAATCTCGGCCGAGCGCCTTGCCGTTCTGGATGTCGATGCCGCCGATCGACGTGACATAGTCGACTTCGGCCTGGGCAAAATTGTCGACGCTTTTATAGGCGGCGATACCGTACTCATTGAGGCCGCCGGGCTTCGGGCGGGCTTCCAGGATGGTCACGTCGTGGCCATGACGGGCGAGCCGATGCGCGGCCGCAAGCCCGGCCGGTCCGGCGCCGACCACGGCGACCGTCTTGCCGGTCGGTTCGGAGCGGTTGTAGAACTGCTTGTTTTCGGCCATGGCGACATCGGTGGCGTAGCGCTGAAGGCGACCAATCTGCACCGGCTTGCCTTCGGCCACCTCCCGCACGCAGACCTCTTCGCACAACGTCTCGGTCGGGCAGACGCGGGCGCACATACCGCCCAAAATGTTCTGATCGAAAATCGTCTTGGCCGAACCGATCGGATTGCCGGTCGAAATCTGGCGGATGAACAGCGGGATGTCGATCGAGGTCGGACACGCATTCATGCAAGGCGCGTCATAGCAGAAATAGCAGCGGTCGGACTCGACCAGCGCCTCGTGATGATCGAGCGGCGGGTGCAGGTCGGCGAAATTATCGGCATATTGTCCCGGCGAAAGCCGCCCGCCGGCAATGCCTTGCTTGAACTGGCCTTCTGGCATCGTCAGTTCCCCATGTTCTTGTTTTGGGGAAGGCTAGCACGTTTTGTTTTTTTATCAATTGGTCAATTTTCTGTGCAAACTGCTGAAAAGCCACGAATAAACATGACAAGTGTACTCATGTTACCAAAGCCGCCGACAGGGAAGCTTGGCCATAGCGGCACTGCCGTTGCTGGACTGAGTGGTCAGCCTGGTAAGCTTAGCGTTGGTTTTGATCACCGAAGGCAAAGGGCCCTGAAGTCTTCGTCCGTCAGCTGCGTCCAGCTGCCATCGGGGCCGGGATCGGCCTCCTCCCGATGGCACAGCGCGACAAGTTCGGAAGTGAGCGACATCCGGCGCATGGATCAACAACCCCTCGTTGACTGCGAGCAAAGTCGAAAACCGCAGGGCGCGCAACCCGGTAACATTTCCAATTTGCCGTCATCTTTTTTGGTTGGCTGTCGGATTTTCGTCGTGAAGATCGTCCTAGAATGGATCGCGCATGATCGATGTACAAACCGCAAGGAGCACGACAATGCCACAGTCCCCCATGCCCTTCTTCTGGTACGAGCTGATGACCACCGATCTCGACGCCGCCGAGGCGTTTTACACCTCCGTGGTGGGCTGGAGGGGGCAGCCTTTCGAAGGGGCCCAGGGCATGCCGCGCTATATCGTCATGAATGTCGGCGAGCGCGGCGTCGGCGGGATGATGACGCTGCCCGATGACGCGCGCAAGATGGGCATGCCGCCGGCCTGGGTCGGTTATATCCTCACCAGGGACATCGATGCCGCAACGGCCTCCCTCAAGAAGGCTGGTGGCGCGGTTCACCGCGAGCCCGACGACATTCCTGGCGTCGGCCGCTTCGCCGTCGTTGCAGACCCGCAAGGCGCGATGTTCAACTTCCTGCAGCCCAGCGGCCCCGACCAGCCGCCGCTACCGTTGGCGACCCCCGGCAACATCGGCTGGCATGAGCTCTACACGTCAGACTGGAAGGCGGCGTTCGATTTCTATTCCAGCCAGTTCGGCTGGGAGAAGGGCGACGCCATGGATATGGGTCCGATGGGCGTCTACCAGCTTTTCGCCTTCGGCGGCGAGCCCGTTGGCGGCATGATGAACAAGCCCGAGCAGATCCCGGCGCCGGTCTGGCAGTTCTATTTCAACGTGCCCGGCATCGACGCGGCAGCCAAGCGCGTCACCGACAATGGCGGCAAGATCCTGATGGGTCCGATGGAGGTCCCCGGCGGCAGCTGGATCGTACAGTGCACGGATCCGCAAGGCGCCCATTTCGCGCTAATGGCACCGACGCGGTAACAGGCCGCGCCAATTGCGGGGCCGCCATCGTGCGGCCCCAAGGCTGCAGCACGCCTCACGACTCACTCACCGACAGTTGAATGAAGGCCGGACTATGTGAATGGTCCGGCCTTTGGCGATGACCTATGGCCGGGCTAGGTGAAAATGGAGTCGTAGATGAAGCTTTTCGAAGGCCTCGCCGGATATCAACCGTTCGCCCTTGCCGCCTTGCGCATCATGACGGCGCTGCAGTTCATTGAGCACGGCACCCAGAAACTGTTCAATTTCCCCGTCGGCGACCATGCCGGCACCATGAGCGGGCTATCGCTGACCGCGGCCATCCTGGAATTCGGAGGCGGCATCCTGCTGGTATTGGGGCTTTTCACCAGGCCGGTGGCATTCCTTCTCAGCGGCGAGATGGCGATCGCCTATTTCATGGCGCACATGCCGCAGAGCTTCTTCCCGGTCAACAATGGCGGCGATGCCGCGATCTCCTTCTGCTTCATCTTCTTCTATCTGGTATTCGCCGGCCCCGGCGCCCTGGCACTGGACAACCGCAAAACATCGTAGCCGGGCGGATCAGCGCGCGCTCAGGCCGACTTGCGCGCAATCAGGCCCGCGAAGGCGATGAACCCGAAGAACTCTCCGGCTTCGACACGCCGGCGCGCCTCGTGCTTCAGCCCGTCGCCAAGCGCCTTGTCGAGTCGCTTCCAGCCGGCCAGAATATCGGCGCCGCGATCGACCAGAGTCAGCATGTAGTCGGGCGCGGCAATTTGGGCGTAGCCGTAGCTGTCGAATTTTTCGACGACAAAGCCCGCCGATTTCGCCAGCAGCGGCAGCCGGCGCGTCAGCCAGCGGTCATTCACCAGCGCCGCCATTGCGGCATCCACGCAATCCTGCAGCGGATCATGATCGCCGATGGCGACCGTCGTCGTCGCGTAATCGCCGTCGAAGATCGCCAGGCAGCCGCCTGGGCGAAGCACGCGCAACGATTCCGTCAGGGCCTTTTCGGGACCGGGCACATGGGTCAGGCAGGTATGGAAGATGACCACATCGAACGAGTTGTCCTCGTGCGGCAGCGACCTGGCATCCCCTTCGACGAAGTTCAGGTTGGGGATATCCGCGGCAAGCTCGCGCGCCTTCGCCAGAAATATCGGCGACGGATCGAGCCCAACAACCTCGTTCACCCCCGGCCAGCGCGCAAGCTCGCGACTGATCGGTCCCGAGCCGCAGCCGCCTTCGAGGACGCGTGCCCTTTCCGGAAAATCGATCGACGAGAAAAACGAGTGGCGAATTGCCTTCTGGCGCGGGTCTGCGGCCCGCAACTCCATCGCGTTGATAAGAACCGCGACAACAGCCGGATCAGCGGTTGTGATCTGCGCATACACGTCGGGCATGGTGGACCTCCGAAGCAATTGCCCAGCCTTCCGCCGCAGCTCGACAATAAAACCAAAGGTCACCGCGCGAAAGAATTTTCACTATCGCGAAATCGTCCTCCCCCTTTCATCGTGCCACCGGCACGGCGACTTCGCTATGCCACTCGGTTCCTCAACCGCGCATCCGCTCGAAATTGGCGTCGAACAGCGGTGTCTGCTGCATGCGTGCGGCGTAACGCTTGCCCAATAGCTCGATCTCGAAACCGTTGGCCTCATCGGCGATCTCTTTCGGCACATAACCCATGGCGACGGATTTTTTCGAATGATGTGCGTAGCCGCCCGACGTGACCCAACCGCGCACGGCACCGCCGTACCAGATTGGCTCGTCGCCGATGACGTCGGCATCGACAGTATCGACGACAAAGGCCCGCAGCCGCAGTCTGCCGCCTTGCTTGCGCTCGGCCAACGCCGCCTGCTTGCCGATGAAATCGGCCTCTTTGCCATACGCGACGAAGCGGTCGAGGCCGGCCTCCAGCGGCCCATAGATCGGCCGGTATTCGCGCGCCCATGAGCCGTAATTCTTCTCGAGCCGCAGCGCATTGAGCGCGCGCGAGCCGAACAGGCCGATGCCGAATTCCTCGCCCGCCCCCATCAGCGCCTGGTAGGCTGCACGCTGATATTCCGGCGCCACCCAGATTTCGTAGCCGAGGTCGCCGGTGTAGCTGACGCGCCCGACCAGGCACGGCGCCATGCCGATATCCATCCTGCTGATGGCCATGAACGGAAAGGCCGTATTCGACACATCAGATCGTGTGATCTTTTCAAGAAGGTTACGCGCGCTCGGCCCGGCGATCGACAGGCCGGTGAGTTTTGCTCCCAGCGCCTCGATGCTAACAGAGCCGTCCTTCGGCAGATGCGCTTCGAACCAGCGCATGTGGTACTGCTCGGCGACACCGCTGCCGGCCAGGAACCAATTCTTACTTGCAGAATTTGGACCGCCGAGATTGGCCAGCGTGAAATCGCCGATCAACCTGCCGTCTTCCTTCAGCATCGGCGCCAGCGTCATGCGGCCGGGCCTTGGCAATTTGCACGCGAGCATACTGTCGAGCCAGGTTGCTGCGCCCGCGCCGGTGACTCTGTATTTGGCAAATGACGAGATTTCCGACAGACCAACGCGTTGCCGAACCGTCTCCACTTCTTTCGCGACATGCTCGAAGTCGCTCGAGCGGCGCCAGGAGAATTCGTCCTTGACCCCTTCGGGCGCATACCACAGCGGCACTTCCAGCCCATAGGCGACGCCCCATTGCGCGCCCTCGGCCGACAACAGATCATAGACCGGCGTCGTCTTGAGCGGTCGCCCAGCCGGCAGTTCCTCGTTCGGGAAGCGGATCGAAAACCGCCGCGAATAATTCTCGCGCACCTTGGCGTTGGTATAGGCCATCGTGGCCCAGTCACCGTAGCGCGACACATCCATCGCCCAGATGTCGGCGCCGGGATCGCCCTCGATCATCCAGTTCGACAGCGCCAGGCCGACGCCGCCGCCCTGCGAGAACCCGGCCATGACACCACAGGCCACCCAGAACCCCGGCAGGCCGCGCACCGCCCCGACCAGCGGATTGCCGTCCGGCGCGAAGGTGAAGGGTCCGTTGATGATCTGCTTGATGCCGGTGTTCTGGAACGCCGGGAAATGCCGGAAGCCAACCTCCAGCGACGGTGCGATGCGGTCGATATCGGGCTCCAGCAGTTCGTGGCCGAAATTCCATGGCGTCTGGAATTCGGACCATGGCTTGTTGGCCTTTTCATAAGTGCCCATCAGCATGCCGCCGCGTTCCTGGCGCAAATACAGCTCGCCGTCGAAATCCACGGCATGGATGATTTCGGAACCAGCCTTCTGGTTCCAGGCGGCGACTTCCGGCATGTCCTCGGTGATCAGGTACATGTGCTCCATCGCCAGCACCGGCAGCTCCAGCCCGACCATGCGGCCGACCTCACGCGCCCACAGGCCGCCGGCGTTGACGACATGCTCGGCCACAACCTCGCCCTTGTTGGTGATGACACGCCACAACCCGTCGGCGCGGCGCACGATGTCCTCGACCTTGGTGAAACGCTCGACCTCGGCACCAAGCTTCCTCGCGGCCTTGGCGTAGGCGTGGGTGACGCCGGACGGATCGAGATGACCGTCCTCCTTGTTGCGCACGGCACCGACGAACTGCTTGGGATCGAGCAACGGCATCAGCTCGGCCGCCTCGTTTGGCGATATCTCCTCGAGCTCGATGCCGAGATAGCGGCCCTTGGCGATGACACCGCGCAGCCAGTCGAGCCGCGCCTCGGTCGCCGCCAGCAAGACGCCGCCAGTCAAATGCACGCCGGTCGCCTGGCCGGACAGTTCCTCGATCTCCTTGTAGAGCGAGATTGTGTATTTCTGCAGCTTGGCGACATTGGGATCGCCATTGATCGTGTGCATGCCGCCGGCGGCGTGCCAGGTCGAGCCGGAGGTCAATTCATCGCGCTCCAGAAGCACGATGTCTGTCCAGCCGTGCCGGGCCAGATGGAACAGCACGGAGCACCCGACGACGCCACCACCGATAACCACGACCTTTGCATGCGATTTCATGGGATTCTCTCTGACGTCAACGAGTTGGATGGGAACGATGAATTCGGGGAGGAGCCCCACGAGCGCGAGCCTTCGATCATCACGGCTCGCTTTGCCCGATCGCTTCCTTGCGCTTGGCCACGTACGTCTCAAGCGCCTCGCGCCTGGAGACTTCCATCACCGGCTCGACATAGTCCTCCAGCGCCTTCTTCCAAAGCCTCGTCGCCCGCGCCGTGGCATCGAGCCCGCCAGCCTCCTGCCAGGCCTCGAAATTTTGCCAGTTGGACAGCATCGGCTGGTAGAAGGCTGTGGCGTAGCGCTCCAGAGTGTGCGGCTCGCCGAAGAAGTGGCCGCCGGTCGGAACCGCACCCAGAGCCTCGACAGCAAGCTCGGCCTCGTTGACCTCGATCGGGCGCAAAAACTCCATCATGTGCTGGATCATCTCGACGTCGATGATGAACTTTTCGAACGACGCTGTCAGTCCGCCCTCTTGCCAGCCGGCGGCATGGTAGACCAGGTTGCCATGGCCGAGCACCGCGCCCCACAGCGCCATCAGCGTCTCATAGGCGCCTTGCGCGTCGGCGGCATTGGAAGCCGAGCCCGGCGTTGTGCGATAAGGCAGGTTGTAACGCCGCGCCAACTGTCCGGACGCGATATTCGCCTTGGTGTTTTCAGGCGTGCCGAACGCCGGCGCTCCCGATTTCATATCGACATTGGAGGTGAAGGCGCCATACATCACCGGCGCGCCGGGCCGGACGAGCTGCGTCAGCACCACGCCGAACAGCGCCTCGGCATTCTGCTGGGCGAGCGCGCCGGCAAGCGTCACCGGGCTCATCGCCCCCATCAGCGTGAATGGCGTTACCGCCACCGACTGGCCGAACTCGGCCATCGTCATCAGCCCCTCGGCCATCATCTCGTCGAAGCGGCGCGGCGAATTGACCGAAATGATCGTGGTGACGCCGGGATCGTGGCGCATCTCGTCAAGCGTCAGTCCGCGCGCGATTGCCATCATTTCGATGCCGTCGAGCGCCCTGCCGCGGCCGATGGCCGAGACGTGAAAGCTTTTGTCGGTCAGTGTCAGATTGGTGAAATAGGTGTCGAGATGACGGGAATTCGCCGGCAATTCTACCGGCGCGCAGACCTGGTTGCCTAGCATGTGGATGCAGTTGAAATGCTGCGCCAGCCGGACGAGATCGGAATAATCGCGCAAATTGCCGGCACGGCGGCCGCGCTCCATGTCGTGCACATTCGGCGGCCCGGCGACGAGCGTGAAGTTGATGGTATTGCCGCCGAGGTGGACGGCATGGGCGGGATTGCGCGGCGTCAGCGTATAGCTGGACTGCGTCGTCTTCAGCGCTTCCTCGATCATGCCGCGATCGATGCGGACGTTCATCGTGGCATGATCGACCTTGGCTCCGGCCTTCTCGAACAGCGACAGCGCCCGCGGGCTCATCACCTCGATGCCGAAATTCTCCAGGATATGCATCGACGCCTGGTGGATCGCCTCGATCTGGTCGGCCGAGAGCATCGCCATCGGCGGATAAGGATTTGTCACCCGCCTGAGCGACAGTTGCGGGATGGCGGTCGGTCCCCTGTTGCTGGTTCGCTCGGCGCCGCGCTTGCGTCTTGGTTCGCTCATGCGGCGCATCAAAGCGCCGGGACGAGGATCGGGCTGTCAAGAATCCGCCACCTGCGGGCGTGATTTTAGCCAAGGCGGCATTCCGGGAATTTCACGTCGGTAAAAGCGACAACAAACGTCGGAATGTTTATACCTGCTCAGTGTCGGCCAAAGCGGCCGATGAGCCGTTAAGAAAGACAGCAAGATTCCTTTTATGTTTTCGGCCTAATGCTCTTCCGATGCGTAGGTCGAGTTTTAGTAAAATTATAGCGATTGCCGCGCCGCTGGCGCTTTCGGGCTGCGCGACGCCACCGAACCATATCAACGATGTGTGCGCCGTTTTCGACCAGAATGACGGCTGGTTCGACAATTGGCAGGCGGCGGCACAACGCACCGAGCAGAAATACGGTGTGCCGGTTCCCGTGCTGATGGCGACGGTGCGCAAGGAATCCGGCTTCAAGAGCAACGCAAGGCCGCCGCGCACCAAGCTGCTGGGCTTCATTCCCTGGAAACATATCTCCAGCGCCACCGGCTTCTCGCAGGCGCTCGACGGCACCTGGGCGCAATACCAGAACGAGACCGGAAGCTGGGCGGCGCGCCGCACCAGGTTTGCCGATGCCGTCGATTTCGTCGGCTGGTATCATTCCAAGACCGCCGACACGCTCGGCGTCGCCCGCAACGACACCTACAATCTGTATCTCGCCTACTATCTCGGCTGGAATGCCTACAAGCGCGGCAGTCGCGGCGACGCCGACGTGCAGCGCTATGCGCATGCCACCGAACAGATGGCGCAGGACTACGCCGCGCAGCTACGGCAATGCGCGCCCTAGCCTATTAACGGCTCTCAGCCGCCCTTGGGTTTGCGCGGCTTGCGCGTGGCGTCCTCGGCCTGTCGGCCGTCGCCGACAGTCGGCGGCATGATTGGTGCCACCACGCTGTCGGCAGAGCTTGAGGTGCCGGTCTCTGAAACCTCGTCGCGAACCTCGTGACGGCGGGCTTTGGCGACCGCTTCGGCATTCTCCACTGCCTGGCCCTCGGCATCGGCTTCAACGCTGCCAGTCTTTCCATGCGGGCGCTTGGGCGGATCTCCGGCAAAGCCCGGGCCAACACCGTGGTTTGCATCATCCGGCACGCCCTCATTTGCGGCGTGCTCCTTGTCGAATTTGATCACCGGCTCCATTTTCGCCAGCACGTCGTCGGACAGCCAGCACAGGCTCATATGGCCGTCGCCGAGATTTTTGACTGGCGGCACCTTGGTTTCGCAAAGGTTGTCCGGCACCAGTTTCTTGTAGCCGCAGCGCGTCTGGAACGGACAGCCGGACGGCGGGTTCATCGCCGAAGGGATGTCGCCCTCCAGCACGATGTGCTTCTTGACCACGCTTGTGTCGGCGATCGGGATCGCCGACAGCAATGCCTCGGTGTAGGGGTGATAGGGCGGCGCGAATATCTGGTCGGTCGTGCCTTGCTCAACGATATAGCCGAGATACATGACGACTACGCGGTCGGCGATGTAGCGCACCACCGACAGATCGTGGCTGATGAACAGCATCGTCGTCTTGTTCTTGCGCTGGATGTCCATCAAGAGCTCGGTGACCGCGGCCTGGACCGACACATCCAGTGCCGAGACCGGCTCGTCGGCCACCACCACCTTGGCGTCGCCGGCAAAGGCCCGCGCCACGCCGATGCGCTGTTTCTGGCCGCCTGAAAGCTGGCGCGGCTTGCGCGTCTCGAACGCCCTCGGCAGCTTCACCAGGTCCAGCAGTTCCAGCATTCGCTTGCGGCGGTCGGCCACCGTGTCGCCGACGTTGAACTTTTCCAGCGTACGGATGATCTGCGAACCGACCGAATGGCTGGGATTGAGCGTGTCGAACGGATTTTGGAACACCATCTGGATCGATGACACCGTGTCGACGCTGCGCTTCTCGATCCCGGTCGACTGAATCTCCTTGTTGCCGAGCTTGACGCGGCCGGAGCTTGCCGTTTCGAGGCCGAGCAGCACCTTGGCCAGGGTCGATTTTCCGCAGCCGGATTCGCCGACGATAGCGACGGTCTCGGATTCGCGCGCCATGAACGAGATCGTCTCGTTGGCCTTGACGACACGGCCCTCGCTCGAGCCGAACACTTCGCTGCCACCGACCTTGTAGTACTTCCGGAGGTCTTCGATCTGGAGCACCGGCGCACCGGGTACCACCCGCTCGTTGACCTTCTTGGCGCCGGGTGGCAGCGCCTCCCAGTCGATCTCGTTGAAGCGCACACAGCGCGAGAAATGCCCGTCATGGCCTTCGACCGCGATCATCGGAATTTCGGCGGCGTTGCAGACGCCCTCGACGAAATGGTGGCAGCGCGGGCCGAAATTGCAGCCCTTCGGCCGCTCGTGCGGTAGCGGCAACTGCCCCGGGATGGATATCAGCGGCCGCGAATTCTTGTCGGCGCCCGGCAACGGGATCGAGCGGAACAGGCCTTGCGTGTAGGGATGGCGCATCCGGTCGAAGACGTCCTTGATCTTGCCGGTCTCCACCGCTTCGCCCGAATACATCACCGTGATGCGGTCGCAGGTCTCCAGGATCAGGCCGAGGTTGTGCGACACGAAGATCATCGAGGTGCCGAACTTCTCGCCCAGCCCCTTGACCAAGTCGACGATGCCGGCCTCAACCGTCACGTCGAGCGCTGTCGTCGGCTCGTCGAGCAGAAGCAGCGCCGGCTTCGACAGCAGCGCCATGGCAATGACGATGCGCTGCTGCTGACCGCCGGAAAGCTGGTGCGGGTAGGAACGCATCATGCGCTCGGGATCCGGCAGCTTCACCGCGCGCACCATTTCCAAGGCGCGTTTGTAAGCTTCGTCCTTCGACACCTTGTCGTGGATCAGTGGCACTTCCATCAGCTGCTGGCCGACCTTCATCGCCGGGTTAAGACTGGCCATCGGCTCCTGGTAGATCATCGCGATCTTGTTGCCGCGGATAGCTCGCAGTTCCTCGTCGGACAGTTCTCCCATGTCCTTGCCCTGGAATTTGATCTTTCCGCCGACGATCTTTCCGATGTTGGAGAGGTCGCGCATGATGCCCAGCGACACGGTCGACTTGCCGCAGCCGGATTCGCCGACAATACCCATCGCCTCGCCAGGCATGACCGTGCAGGAAAAATCCATGACCGCCGGGATTTCGCCCTTGCGGGTGAAGAAGGAGATCGACAGGTTCTCGATCTCGATGATCGGCCCATTGGTCGGCTTGGCGGGATTTCGAACTGCCTCGTTCATGGGTCGCTCCAATCCTTGTTCTTCAGGCATGTCGGGCCGAACCCGGCATCGATCTTCCCGGCATCAATCTTTCATAGACTGTTCACGCAACGAATCCGCCAGGAGGTTGAGGCCGAGCACGAACGACATCAATGCGATCGTCGGCGGCAGCGCCGGGTGGATGAAGGAGCGCAGCAGCCGGCTTGCATCCTTGATCGCCGTGCCCCAGTCCGGGCTTTCCGGCGCCAGTCCCAGCCCGAAATAGCCGAGCGTACCGAGCAGGATCGTGGTGTAGCCGATGCGCAGGCAGGCGTCGACGATAAGCGGCCCGCGCGCATTGGGCAATATCTCCCACAGCATGATGTACCAGGGCGATTCACCGCGCGTTTGTGCCGCCGCAACATAGTCGCGCGTTTTGATATCCATGACCAGGCCGCGCACGATGCGGAACACGCCGGGGCTGGAGGCGAACACCACCGCCACGAAGATGTTGAGCTGGTTGGGATCGATGTGGATGATCTTGAACGGATCGGCATCGAAGACAAGGCCTGCATAGATCCAGCCGCCAAGTACCAACGTCAGGCCAAGCAGGATATAGAGGCGGTCGGGGCGGTTCTTGTAGCGCGTCCAGAACAGCACACTGAAGAAGATGATCGGAAACAGGAAGAACAGCCCTGCCATCGCGTAGGGGATCGGCGTGTCCATGATACCCGGCGTCACCAGCAGGTAAAACAGGAGGATCACCGGGAAGGCCAGCACAAGGTTGGCGAGGAAGGACAGCACCGTATCGATCTTGCCGCCATAATAGCCGGCCGGCAGGCCGAGCGTAATGCCGACCATCAGCGCAAAACCGGTCGCCGCCGGCGCGATGATCAGCACGATCTGGCTGCCATAGACCATGCGGGAGAACACGTCCCGGGCGAGCTTGTCGCCGCCGAAATAGTATACAAGTTTCGACGCCGGCTCGATTGCGCCCGGCAGCGCGTCCTTCATGATCGGCACTTGGGCGAGCGGATCGAAGGGCGAGATGGTCGACGCGAAGATCGCCGTAAACAGCCAGAACAGGCAGATGCCGACGCCGACGATGCCGACGCCGCTGTCGAAAAGCTGGCCGTAAAGCCCTAGCTTCTTCTTGTAGCCGAAGCTCGCCCCCATCACCAGGGCGAGAGCGATCCAGACCGGCCAGAAGCGGGCAAGCACGCCGAGTACGACGTTGAAGGCGCTGAGATATTCGACCTGCATCCGCCCGGTCTCCTATTGAACTCTGATGCGCGGATTGAGGAACGCGTAGCCGACATCGGAGATGAGCTGTGTGATCAGGACGATAAACACCGAGACCAGCGAGCAGCCGAGCAGAAGATCGATGTCGTTGTTGCCGGCGGCCTCGACCAGGGTGTAGCCGAACCCCTGGTAGCGGAACATCACCTCGACGATGACGACGCCGGTGAGCAGCCAGGGAAACTGCAGCATGATGACCGTGAACGGTGCGATCAGGGCGTTGCGCAGAGCGTGCTTTACCACCACGCTGCCGAAGGAGAGGCCCTTCAGCCGGGCGGTGCGGATATATTGCTGTGTCATTACCTCGACCATCGACGCGCGGGTCATGCGAGCGATGTAGCCGATGCCGTATATCGCCAGCGTCATCACCGGCAAGGTGAAATTATAGAAGGTGATGCCCTGGCTGGCCGAGGCCGCCGAACCGTTCAGCACGCCGAGCCAGGAGGCAAAGATCACGGTGAAGATGACGCCCGAAACATATTCGGGCGTCGCCGTCGAGGCGATCGAAGCCACCGACAATGTGCGGTCGGTGCGTGAACCCTCGCGCATGCCGGCGAGAATACCGATCAAAAGCGAGATCGGCACCATTACGGCCAGCACGCAGAGCATCAGGATGCCGGTGGCGCTGAGCGCCGGAAAGAGTTTCGAAGCGACCGTCGTCTTGAACTTGGTCGAGCAACCGAAATCGCCTTGCAGGATGCCGGAGAATGTCGGCACGACCGGATCGTTGCAGAAGGAGAAACGCTGTGCGGGCTTGCCGGTCGCCGGGTCGGTCACCGGCTGCTTGGGCATGATGCCCAGCCATTGACCGTAGCGGATAAAGAAATTCTGCCGATAGCCATGGTTGACCAGCCAAGCCTCAAGCTGCTCGGCGGATGTGTGCATTTCGGTCTGGCTGATCGCGAGCTTCTTCAGATTAGGCCCGAGATTGACCAGGAAGAAGACGATCATCGTCAGGCACAGCATCGTCACTGCCATGGTGCCGAGACGCCTGATAACGAAAGAAAGCATGGCGGTCCCCTGCCGGTCGGGTTGGGGGGTGGAACCGGTTTGCAAGCCGTGCGCTGCCGCCAGCGGCAGAACAAGCCTTCAGACCAGTCCCAGATGCAATACCCTTTTTATTGCAGACCCAGGCCGAAGAGTCCGCAACTTTTTGCCGCGCCGACTTTCGGACCAAGGACCATGCAAAGAGCGAGGGAAAGGGGCGACACGCCCCTTTCCGGATCGTCCGGTCAGGCCTGGTCGAGCCAGACCTTGCCGTAGTCGCGCTCGAAGGTCGGGTGCATCTTGTAGTTCTGCACCGCCTTGACCGAATGGCTGTAGAGCTTGCGCCAATAAGGCTGGATGATAATGCCGGAATCCTGCAGGATCTGCTCGATATCCTTCATCATTTCCTTGCGCTTGGCGGCGTCGGCAACTGCCAGCGCAGCGTTGAGCTTGGCATCCCACTCCGGATTCGACCAGGCCGTCTCGTTCCAGGCCTCACCTGTGCGATAGCCGATCGCCAGAACCTGGACGCCGAGCGGCCGCATGTTCCAGTTGGTCATCGACAGCGGATACTTCGTCCAGTCGTTCCAGAAGGTCGAACCCGGCAGCACCGTACGCTTGACCTTGATGCCGGCGTCGCGCATCTGCGCGGCGATCGCATCCCCTGTGTTCTTGTGCCAATCCTCGTCGACCGTGATCAGCTCGTGCTCGAAATCGGCCTGGCCGGCTTCCGCCATTAGCGCCTTCGCCTTGGCCGGGTCGCGAGCAATCTTCGGCAATTCGTAGTATTCCGGATGGATCGGGGCGACATGGTGGTTTTCGGCAACCGTGCCGGCATTGCCGTAGCCGAGCTGGAGGACGACATTGTTGTCGACCGCGAGCTGCAGGGCGTTGCGAACCTTCTGGTCGCCGTAAGGCTTGTTGGTCACATTGGTACGGCAGACGATCGTCGAGGCGGTGACGATCTCCGACTTCACCAAATCCATGCCGTCGAGGATCGACACATAGTCGGCCGACGTCTCGAAGTTGGTGTGCACCTCGCCTGCCTCGAAAGCGCTGACCATCGCCGCCGGATCGGTGCCGTAGTCGATGAACTCGATGCCGTCGAGGAAGACGTCACCATCCCACCATTTGTTGTCTTCGCGGCGCTTGTAGACCACTTTCTGGCCGACATCGTAGGAGACCAACTCGAACGGGCCGGTTCCGATCGGGCAGGACTTGAAGTCGCCGCCCTTCTCGTCGAAGGTCTTGTGGACGATAAGGCCGGGATAGTCGCACACGTTGGGAATGAGGGCGATATCCGGCTTGCTGAGCGTCAGCTTGACCGTGTGATCGTCGACCTTGGTAACCGCGCTCTCATCCAGCTTGTCATCCTTGACCAGCGAACCGAGGCGACCGGGCATGGAATTGCCTTCGGCTTTCTTGTCGGCCCAACGCTTGAGGTTGAAGATGACGTCGTCTGCGGAGAACGGATCGCCGTTGTTCCAGGTGACGCCCTTGCGCACATGCAGCGTGTATTCGGTAGCGTCGTCATTCACGTCCCAGCTCTCCAGCAGATAGGGGCGGAACGTGTATTCGGTGGTGTATTTGACCAGCGGCTCGAGCGCCTGGCGCTCGGCATTGGCGATTTCCGACCAGTCGGCCTTGCGCGGATCCTTCGGATCCTTGATCCATTGCGCGACCTTCAATACGCCGCCTTTTTTGCCCTGGACCTCTTCCGCCTTGGCCGGCGTCGGGTCTGCAAGGCCAAGCATGCCATAGGCCATCGCCGTCGACGCGCCGAAGACGCTGGCGAGAGCTAGAAATTCACGACGATCCATCTTGCCTGCCTTGGCGTCTTCGGCCATGGCCAGGATGTGATCGGGAACGCGGTCGCCGTTACTCTTGTAGATCGTCATGACTTACTCCCATTGTTGGCTTTCTGCCTTTTAACATTCCGCATCCTCGCCATGATGTCAAAGACGGCAGGGATTGGGAACATGCCAAGGAATGTGCAACTTTGAAAGCAGGGCGGTTCGCGCGATAACGACAGTCTTGGCGCAAATTTGCTACTGCGCCAGGGATTTCGTCCGAAATCCCCACAGGCAATTAAACTGGGACATTCGCCGCTGCGCCACTCGTTCTCAGGCAACCAGTTGTTCTGCGCGAACGGCCGGTTTCAATATTCCCGTTCGTAGAAAACACCGCCTTTTGCTTCGCCGGCGTCGGTTGCCTCGCCACGCAGCTTGACGCCGCGCCCAACGTCGAGATCGACGGTTGCCTTGCCCGAGCCCGGCCTGTCGCCCTTCTGGATCGTCACATAGGTACGGTCGTTGAGATACTTGCCCGCCGAGACGGCGGTGCCACCCTGTTCATCGGTGATTACGTCGAGATCGTCGACGCCGATTGCGCTGCGCAGGTTCTGCAGCAGTGAGGTCGAGCCGCCGACGCCGGCCAGTTGTCCGGCAGCCTCGGCAAGCTGCGCGATCTGCAGCGGCGACAGGTTCGACATCGAACGGCCGAAGATCAGCTGCGCCAGCACCTCATCCTCCGGCAGCGCGGGTACCGAGGAGAAGGTGAATTTCGGGTTGTTCGCCTCGCCTGACACCACGATAGTCACGGTGGCGCTGGTCGTCTTCGATTGCGCCGTGAGATTGAGGTAGGGCACCAGAGAGCCGGAAAAGCCGACGGTGCCTTCCGTGAAGGTCAGCCGCTTGGCAAGGATCGTCAACCGTCCGCGCCGCAAGGTGAAGGTGCCGACCGCCTGGGGTGACGATGCCGGGCCGGTCAGCCGCAGCGAACCGCCGAGCTCGGCGTCGACACCCCTGCCCTGGATGAAGATCTGGCTCGGCGCATTGACTGTGACGTCGAGATTGAGGCCGCTGCCGCCGCCACCGCTGCTTGCAGCGGCCGGGCGCAACGCCTTGTCCTGCGCACGCACGGCTGCCGGCGCATTCTTGTGCTTGACGTTGAGCTCGGCCAGCGAGCCGGGCAGCTTTTCGGGTACGGTGATGACGGTCTTGGCCAGGTTGACCGTACCGGAAATCACCGGCGCGGAGGTGAGCGGTCCCTTGACGGTCAGGTCGCCGCCAAGATTGGCGGTGACCACCTTGCCGTCGGTATAGCGGCCATCGACGAGCTTGACCGACAGGTCGGCCGGAAAACCTTTTGCCGGATCGATGCCGACGGTGCCGCTGGCCGAAAGGCTGCCGCGTGTCGACAGCGTGCCGGTCAGGCGGTTGATCCTGGCCACGCCATTGCCGATAGCGACATCGGCAGTGATGTCGTTGATCGCAAGCCCCGATCGCGCATCGACCAGACGGGCGCCCGACGTGCGGACCGTGCCTGAGATCACCGGCGACGTCGCCGGGCCGCGCACCTGCACATCGACGTCGGCCGTGCCGCTGAGGGACAGGCCTTGCGCGGCAAGTGTCCTGGTGAGGAAGGCGAACGGCACCTTGCCGGAAAAGTTGAGATCAAGGGTGGGCGCGCCTGATGTCGTCATCGTGCCGCCGCCCTTGAGGCCGAGGCCGGCGGCATCGCTCATGTTGGCGTCGAAGGTCAGTCTGTTGCCCGAATACGTACCTGAGGATGAAACGCCAATGCCGCCGAAACCTGCACCACGGGTCTGCGACGTCTGAACGCCTGCGGCGTCGATCTTGAAGGCAACGGCCGGATTGGCCGGCGCGCCCGTCACCTTCACCGTGCCCGAGATGGAACCGGCGGCATCGAGGCCCGGCGAAAAACTGTTGGCTATCGAGATCGGGACGCGGGCCAGCGTCGCGTTGAGGTCGAACGCCTGCCCAGCCTTGCCCGTGACCGTCGCCGTGCCGCCGCCGAGGTTGAGCACCAGCCTGTCGAGGCTGGTCACTCCATTGGCGATGTTGATGGTCGAGGCCTGGGCGATGGCCGCCTTGATGCCGCGGATGGTCGCCTCGCCGGAGGCAAGTTCGACCGTCGTCGTGCCCTTGACCGCCTTGACCCGGCCGGCCGCCCTCAGCGGAATATCCTTGACGGTGGCGCCACCGGAAAAGCCGGTCCATTCGCCGTCGCGCTTGAGATCGACGTTGACGCCCCGAATAGCCGTTCCGCCGGAAGTTACGCTGTCGGCACGGATTTTGCCCGAGATCACCGGTGCCGCCAGATAGTTGGCGATCAGCGCATCGATGCTCACGGCCTTGGCCGAGACATCGCCGCGCGAGATCGAGGCCGTCGTCGCCTTGACGGCGACTTGCGGCACGGTACCCGCCTTGGAGAAGGCGATCGTGCCGCGCACATCGCCATCGGCCTTTTCCAGTGCCAGGGCCGCAAGCGGACCGATATCGGGCAGGTCGAGCGCCACGGTGCCGGCCGGAACGAAGGCATCGTCGAGCGCCAGGTCGCCGGAGATACGGTTCTTGCCGAGCGACAGCAAAAGCCCGTTGATGGCGCGTCTGCCGTCCGATGTCGCCAGCACGGCGCTGCCCTGCAGCGGTTGGCCGCCGACATTTCCGGTGAGTCGCACATTCGCAGCCGGGTTGGCGGCATCAGCCTTGCCGGTGGCAGTAAGCTTCAGACCGGTGATCTCGCGCGCCGCGACCGAAAGCCTGTCGCTGTTGACAGTCAGCGACAGATCCGGCGCGATGCTGGCGCCTTGCGCATTCAGCGCGAAAGAGATGGCGCCTTTGGCGTCCTTGGATAGCAGCGAGACGTCGCCTAGCGCGCCTTTGACGTCGGCGCTGAGCTTGTTGTCGGCAAGGCTCGCCTGGCCGTCTGCCGTCAGCGAACCGGACGACAGCCTGACGGTATTGGCGGTGACACTGCCATTGGCGTCCCGCTTCAGCGCGGCACTGAATTGCGTTCGCTCGGCGAGCACGCCACGTACCGCCCCCGGCAGTGCCGCCGAGGCGGCGTCCGCCTTGACATTGAGGTCGATGGCGCCGTCGGCCAGCGAGACCCGCCCGTTGAAGCCGCTGTTCAACGCGTCGCTGGTCACCGTGCCGCTATCGATGACGATGGCATCGGCGGCAAGGCTGCCGGCGAGTTTGGCGGTGACCTTGCCGGCGATCAGCGGCGCGATAGTCGGATTGTCGATGCCGATTTTTTCGGCAGTCACGGTGCCGGAGATCGGCCCGCTCCGGGCTTTCACGTCAAAGCGATCGGAGTGCAGCGCAAGCGTGATGCCCTCGATCATAGCTAGATTGGTGGCGGCCGATGGCAGCGTCGCGGAAATGTCGAGCTTCGGCTGGGCGCCCTGCCCGGCCGCCGTTAGCGATATCGCCTGTAGCTCGAGCTTGATCGGGCTCTCCTTGCTGGCAAGCGACAACGGCAGGCTCGGACCGGTAGAGGCCAGGTCGAGCGAAAAATCGCTGGCACCGTTCGGATTGATGGTGCCGGCTGCCTTGCCGGAGATTTTCTCGCCGGCAAGCGTCGCCTGCTCGATGGCCAGGCCGCTGGCCGACGAGAAACGGCCTGCCGCGTCGAGATCCAGCGGCCCGAGCCCAGCCTGCCGGGTCTGGCTAGTTTCGGCGCCGCTGAGCCGGGCGGTGAAGCGAATATCTGGGGCAGTCGACGATCCGGTGACCTGCGCGGTGCCGCTAAGCGCGCCCACGGCATCGAGACCCGGTGAAAAATCATTGGCAAGCGCTGCCGGCACCGCCGACAAGGTGGCAGCGAGATCAAGCGTCTGGCCGGCCGTACCCGACACGGCAACCGAACCACCGCCGACACCGAGCGCCAATTTCTCTATGCTCACCCTGCCATTGGCGATTGTCAGCGCTGATGGCTGCGCGACAGCTGCCTTGATGCCGCGGATGGTCGCCTCGCCCGAGGCAAGCTCGATGCTGGTGGTGCCGTTCGCAACCCTGACCCGCCCGGAAGCGCTGGCCGGAATGCCGGCGACCGTGGCGTCGCCGCTAAAGCCGGTCCAGTCGCCATCGCGCTTCAGGTCGACATCGATGCCGCTGATCACCGTGGTTCCGGAGGTGATCGTGTCGGCCTTGATCTTGCCGGCGATTGCCGGTGCTTTGAGATAATTGGCGACCAGCGCGTTGACGGCGATTGTCTTCGCCGCCAGTTCGCCGCGCGAAATCACGGCGCTCGTCGCATCGATCGCGACCGTCGGCGCTCCGTTGTCGTTCGCAAAGCGGATGGTGCCGCGCACGTCGCCGGCTACCGACTGGCCTGCGAGTGCGGCCAGCGGAGCAATATCGGCGGCATCGAGGGTCAACGTGCCGAGCGGCAGCAGGTTGTCGTCGAGCCCGAGGTCGCCGGAGACCTTGTTGTCGGCTAACGAGACGGCAAGTCCATTGATGGAGCGCTTGCCGTCGGTTGTGACCAGCGATGCCTTGAGGTCGAGCGGCTGGTCGTCGACCGAGCCGGTCAGCGAGACATCGGCGGCGGGACTGGCGATATCGGCCTTGCCGCTCGCGCTCAGCTTGATCTGCTTCACCGCATGGCCGGACGCCGTCAGGCTGTCGCTGTTGGCCGAAATCGAGAAATCCGGTGCGCTGCGCGCGCCGCTTGCGGTAAGCCCGAAACCGACGGCGCCGCCGACGTTGGCGCCGACCAGCGGCGACAGCACCGACACGTCGCCCAGCGTACCCTTGATATCGGCCCGGATATCGGTGCCTTGCGCACTAGCGGTGCCGCTGGCGCTAAGTGTGCCGGAGGTGAGTTGCAATGCGTTGGCGGCGAACGCACCGTCCGGGTCGCGTGTCGCGGTTGCGGAAAACTGCACGCGCTCGCCGAGAACCGAGCTGATTTGCGGCGGCAGCGCCGTCGAAGCCGCGTCGGCATTCATCTTGAGCGTCATCGACAGATCGGCAAGCGCCACTGTGGCTGTTACGGACGCATTGAGCGCGTCGCTGCGTAGCGTGCCTTCGTCGACGACAATCTGTTCTTTGCTGACGGAGCCGGCGAGACCGGCGCTGACCCTGCCCGTTATCAGCGGCGCCAAAGTCGCGACGTCGGTGTTCAGGCCGGCCGCCGTCAGCTTGATGGTGACCGCCCCGCTACGGTTCTGGATGTCGAAACCATCGGAATGCACTTGCCCGATCAGGTCGTCCACCCGCGTGCCGCCCGCCACCACCGAGACCAGCGACGCGCCGATATCCATCATCGGCGCCTTGCCATCGCCGAAAGCGCGGGCCGTGGCATCCTTGATTGCCACGGTTATCGGTTGCGCCTCGCTGCCGAGGCTGAGCACGATCGGCGGCCCCTTTGCGGCGAGCTTCACCGAAAGGTCGCTGGCGCCGTTCGGATCGACAATGCCGGCAGCGGTCGCGTGCAAGGCGCCGCTGTCGATATTGGCGCGCTCGACATCGACGCCGCCGGCCGCGGTCGCCGTGCCGGCGAGGTCGAAGGTGGTCTTGCCGGCAAACAGCGGTTTCAGGGTTTCGGGCAGGAAGCGCTCGAATTCGCCATCGCCGTTGGCCTCGACATAATGACCCTTGTCGGTGAGCTGATGGCGACCGGTAAGCTGGGTGACGATCCGGCCGTCGACAACGAAGGTCCCGATGCCATTCCAGTTGGCGAGCGGTCCGGTGCCGGAAACGACAATGTTGACCGGCGGCGCGCCCGGCAGGTTGAGCAGGTTGGCGATGATGCCGCCGGCCGGCTCGGATGCCTTAAGGTCGAGGTCGAGCTTGTTGTCGGCCGGCGCGAAATGGGCTTTGGCGTCGACCGTGCCTTGCTTGCCGTCGTGGCGAACGATGTTGAGGTTGGTCTCGATCGCCAATGGAGAGGCGTCCGCCTTGAGCGCTCCCTTGGCTGCAAGTTCGGCCACACCGCTGCCGGCCAGAGCCTGCCCGAGCGCGATTTCGGGAAGGTCGAGTTGCCTGACGTCGATGGAAACCGGCAGCGTCGTCGCTCCGCTTTGGCTCGGCTGTGTATTGGCCACCGGCAGCCTTGCCAACTCGATACGCTCGGCCCCAATGCGATCGGCGCTGAAGCTCTTCGACAGGAGTGCCAGCGGCGACCAATCGACGGCCACGTTGCGCGCCACCATCCAGGCGCCTTCGCGATCCTCCAGAACGACATGATCGACCCTCAGCGCGCCCGACCAGATGCCGTCGATGCCGACGACAGTCACCTTGCGGTCGCCGGTCGAGGCCATGGTCGAGATGATGCCGGCAAGGTTTTCGCGGCCGCGCTCGGTTTTGGTCAGCACGACGACCGCCCCCACCGCCGCTGCCACGACGATGAGCAGCGTGTAGAAAAGAATACGGAGGATGCGCCTGAATATTGCCATCAGAATGCCTGGCCGATGCCGGCATAAATGCCGAAATGAGGATCGTCAGGACCGCGGTTGAGAGGCACCGCCGCGTCGACGCGCAGCGGCCCGAACGCCGTCAGATAGCGCAAGCCTACACCCGCGCCGACCTTCATGTCCGAAAAATCGGGGACCTGCCTGGTCGACACCGTGCCGGCATCGACGAACGGCACGACGCCGATCTTGTCGGTGACGGCGATGCGCATCTCGACCGAGGTCTCGAAGAAGGAAAGCCCGCCGATCGGTTCTCCATTGCTGTCGTTCGGGCCGATGCCTTGATAGGCATACCCGCGCACCGAACCGCCGCCGCCTGAGTAGAAGCGTCGATCTGCCGGAACATCTTGAAGACTGGCGCCGATGATGGAGCCGATGGCGACACGTTCGGCGAAAACGAATTTCGAGGCCGAATCGAGTGACTGGTAGGCCGACCCCTCGCCCTTCAGCTTGACAAACGCAGCCCCGCTCAAAATGTCGTAGCTCGGCTCACCATAGGCCAGCACCCTGAAGCCCCGGGTCGGATTGAGCTTGCTGTCGCGATTGTCGTAGACATATTGCAGTGGAATGCTGGCGATCAGATAGGTGTGCTTGCCGAAAGCGTCGTGGATCCTCGAATAATCCAGCGCGACTTGCGCGGAAACCGTCTGCTTCTTGTCCAATTCGTAGGATAGGCCGGTGCTGCCCTTGACCGAGAAATGGTCGTAGGCGTCGGGGTGTTCCAGCACGGTATTGACGCTGGCAATGAATTTCGACGCCGGCCCGACCACGCCCGGCTTTTCGAACATGACGCCGGCATTGTAATTGAGCTGGGTCAAGTCGTTGCTGCCGATGCCGCTGATCTTGCCGTCGATGCGCAGCTTTTCGGCGCGGCCAAACAGATTGCGATGCCCCCAATAGCCTTCGAGGCCCAGCCCTTCGGTGTTTGAGAAGCTGCCGCCAATGCCGAAATAGCGCGGCTTGCGTTCGCTTACCTGGACACCGATCGGGATGTTGCCCTCGGCGTCGAGTGCGTCGGCTTCCTTCACCGTCACGCTGTTGAAGACCTCGAGCCCGAGCAGCCGGTCACGCGCATCGTCGATCTCATCGGGCGAATATTGGCGACCGCGCTTAAGGCCGGTCATATATTCGGTGAAGTCGCGGTCGACCTTTTCCGTGCCCTCGACAGTGGTGTCGCCATAGCCGGCGACCGGGCCGGCCGCGACGGCAAGCGTCACGTCGAGCGTCGAACCGGCGTGCTCGGCGACGATCTCGCGGCCCGTCACCTTGGCCAGCGGCCTGCCTTCTTGCTTGAGTGCCCGCACGATCGCCGCCTCGGCCTTGAGCACGGCGCCCGAACTGGCGTCACCGCCGGCGATCAGACCGAAATCGGCACTTGCCAGCCCCGCCGCATCGCCTTCCAGTCTGATGTTGCCAAGCGTGAATTTCGGCCCGGCTGCTATGCTTATCACCACCGGTATCGGCTGCGGACCCGAAAACTCGGCATCGGGCGGCAGATCGTCGAGCGGCTTGCCCTGAATAGTGATGGTGACGACACCCTCGTAGCGGGCGTCACTGTAGAGTGCGGCAACAAGTTGCTCACGGTCGCTGCGCGCCTTGGCCAGCAGGCCGAGAGAACCGGATACCGGGTGTTCCTCATCGGCCTTCAGCGCCGAGGCGTTTTCGAGCTTCTCGGCGAGATCCTTGTCGGCGTCCGGCGCCTCGATCGTCACCGCATAGCGCAGCGGGTCGACGATATCGGCATCTTCGTCTTTGGATCCCCACAGCTTGATGCCGAAAATCTCGAAGGCCGCCGCACTTCCGGTTTCGGCAACAAGTGCCGTAGAGCACAACAATGCGAAAAGCAGGGCGCGCGAAAGCGCGCGCCGTGGCGCGGTTCCTCCCGACATCTGCCTTTCATACGCCGGCATTACGCTCCTAGCCTAGCTCGCAAACCTAAAATTGGAATGAAGTTCTGAAGCACTCGTAAAGGGGCCACAATCCAATTGCTGAAATAGACAGGGCTTGGAACTCACACCTTCTGCGTCGCCGCAAGAAAGCGTGATCCCCTGTCCTATGGAGCTACTACCGGTCACCGGCCGGAAAGCAAACCGTTGGCAGGCGGATCCTGCCGCGTCCCGATGTTGACAAGCGCGACTGAAGCTTGAAGATTTCTGGACGTAAGCACTTGTCTGGAGGGGTTTATGGCAATGCGCGCGGCTCGTGGTCTATCGATTCTTTTCCTTCTCTTTTTTGCCTGGAGCGGTGTCGCGCAAGCGGCCGAAGCCCGGCGGGTGGTGACATCGGACAATTCCGACTATTTCGGTTTCGATCTCAGATCCGACCAGAATGTCAGCCTCGACCAGTGCAAGACCACCTGCCTCGGCGACCCGGCCTGCCGCGCCTTCACCTACAACCTCAAGGCCAAATGGTGCTTCCTTAAATCCGATTACAATTCGTTGAAACCCTTCGGTGGCGCCGTCGCCGGCAAGGTCGTCAACATCGATGGCGATCCCGACATCGGCGCGCCACCCGAACTCGCCTTCTTCCCCAACTGGATGGCCGACCAGGCCCAGCAATACCGCAACAACCTCACTGGCCCGACCTACACCAAGCCGACCGAGGGGCTGACGGCGCTGAGGGCCGCCGCCGAACGGTCGGCGCTGACGGGCGACCATCGCTCGGCCATGCACAAATACGAAGCGGCGGTTTCGGTGCTGCCGGATGATGGCCAGCTCTGGCTCGAGCTGGCGCGCGAAACGCTTGCCGTCCATCCGACCGCCAACAGCTCGGAGCCGTCGACCCTGCCGGCGAACGCCACTTCCGCCGCCTTCAACGCCTACAAATTGCTGCGCACCACCAAGACGCGCGCCGACGTGCTGGCGCTGCTCGGGGATGGCCTTGATCGCCGCGATCTCTACAGGCCGGCTCTGCAGGCCTACGAGGCGAGCCTCGCTCTCGTCAATTCGCCGGCAGTCAGGGCCGCCTATCAGGATCTCAAGGCTCGCAAGGGCTTCCGCGTCATCGATCATACCGTCGATGCCGACACCAGCGCGCCACGCATCTGCGCGCAGTTCTCCGAGGAACTGGTCAAGACCGGCGTCGACTACTCGCAGTTCGTTACTGTCGACAACGCCGCTCCCAAGGGCGTCGAAGCCAAGGACAAGCAGATCTGCGTCGAAGGACTCGAGCACGGGCAACATTACGACGTGACCTTCCGCGCCGGCTTGCCGGCCGCCATTGGCGAAGTCACCGCGGCACCGGTGGTTCTGTCGATCTACGTGCAGGACCGCGCGCCTTCGGCCCGCTTCACCGGCGACAGCTTCGTGCTGCCCGCAGGCGCACGCCGCGGCATACCGGTCGTCACCGTCAACATGAATGCCGCCGAAATGAAGCTCTTCCGCATCGGCGACCGCTCGCTGGCCCAGCTTCTGTCGGGATATCAGTTCCTGCGCCAGCTTGACGGCTACGACATTTCGAACATCTCCGAACAGATGGGCGAGCCGGTCTGGCAAGGCCAGCTCGACATCGCCAACGACCTCAACAAGGAAGTCACCACCTCCTTCCCAATCGACGAGGCTTTGCCGAAGCGCAAGCCCGGCGTCTATGTGCTGACCGCACAAGCCGTCGACGATCGCAGCGACGACTATGATTCGCACGCCACGCAATGGTTCGTCGTCTCCGATATCGGCCTGTCGACCTATACCGGACAGGATGGGCTGAACGTCTTTGCCCGTTCGCTCGCAACCGCCAAGCCGATCGCCGGCGCCGAGCTGACGCTGCTGGCCAGGAACAATGAAATCCTCGGCACCGCGACCACCGACGCGGAAGGGCGGGCGGTGTTCAATCCCGGCCTGACGCGCGGCGACAGCGGCATGGCGCCGGCCGTGCTGATGGCCAAACAGGGCGACGACGATTTCGTCTTCCTCGATATGGGCCGCGCCGGCTTCGACCTGTCCGACCGTGGCGTCGCCGGACGGCCGGCACCTGGCGCGCTCGACGTCTATGCCTGGACCGAGCGCGGCATCTACCGCGCCGGCGAAGATGTCCATGTCGCGGCCCTTGCCCGCGACAGTGCCGCCAAGGCGGTCGAGAACCTGCCGCTGACCTTCATCTTTTCGCGGCCCGACGGCGTCGAGGACCGCCGCATCGTCAGCGATGGCGCATCGGCCGGCGGTCACGCAGTCGACCTGCCGCTGGAACCCAACGCCATGCGCGGCACCTGGACGGTGGCGATCCATACCGATCCCAAGCAGGCGGCGGTCGCCAGCCAGATGTTCCTGGTCGAGGACTTCGTACCGGACCGCATCGAGTTCGACCTGTCCTCCGACAAGCAGGAGATCGCCCAGGGCGAGACCGCCAACATTACCGTCGACGGCCGCTTTCTCTACGGCGCGCCGGCCGCGGGCCTCGCGCTCGAAGGCGAATTGACGCTGTCGACCGCCAGCGATTGGGACCGCTTCAAAGGCTATTCCTTCGGTCTGGCCGACGAACAGTCGGCTGAACCGACTGTGACGCCCTTCACCGGCCTGCCGGTGGTCGGCGAGCACGGCAAGGCGACCTTCCCGGTCTCCGTCGATCAATTGCCATCCACCACCAAGCTGGTCGATGCAAAGGTCACTGTCAGGATGCGTGAAACCGGCGGCCGTGCCGTCGAGCGCTCGCTGAATATCGGCATCCGCCCGCAGGGCCACATGATCGGCATCCGCCCGGATTTCGACGACGACGAGGTGCCGCAAGGCGGCACGGCCAAGTTCAGCCTGATCGCTGTCGACCCAGACGGCAAGCGTGAGGCGCTGAAGGGCGCGCAGTGGTCGCTGGTCAAGGTCGAGCGCAGCTACCAGTGGTACCGCTCGAGCAACTCCTGGAACTATGAGCCGGTCACCTTCACCAAGGCGGTGGCCAACGGCCAGGTCGACCTGAGCGCCGATGGCGAGGCGACGGTGTCGCTGCCGGTCGACTGGGGCCGCTACCGGCTCGAGATCGAGACAGCGGATCCGGAAGGCCCGGCCACCAGCTACGAGTTCGACGCCGGCTGGTATGTCAGTTCCACCACCACCGAAACGCCCGACGGCCTAGAGATCGCCCTCGACAAGGATACCTATGCGGCGGGTGAAGTGGCCAAGCTCAAAGTGTCGCCGCACTTTGCCGGCGAGCTGCTCGTCACCATCGGCGCCGACAAGCTCCTGAAGACCGTCACCGCCAGCGTGCCGGCCGGCGGCAGCACCGTCGACATCCCGGTCGGCGACGACTGGGGTGCCGGCGCCTACGTCACGGCAACGCTGTTCAGGCCGGGCGATGCGCAAGAGACGCGTATGCCGGCGCGCGCCATCGGCGTCAAATGGCTGAAGCTCGATCCCGGCTCGCGGAAGCTTGCCGTCAGCTTGGCGCCGCCGGACAAGACCATGCCGCGCCAGCAGCTGTCGATCCCGGTGGCCGTAGCCGGCGTGCAGCCCGGCACCAACGCCTATGTCATGGTCGCGGCCGTCGACGTCGGCATCCTCAACCTGACCAACTACAAGGTACCGGATCCGGAGAACTGGTTCTTTGGCCACCGCATGCTCGGTCTCGAGGTTCGCGACATCTATGGCCGGCTGATCGACGGCTCGCTGGGCACAACCGGTAAGCTGCGCACCGGCGGCGACGGCGCCAACATGCAATCGCAAGGCAGTCCGCCGACCGAAAAGCTGGTCGCCTTCTTCTCCGGCCCGGTCCAGCTCGACTCCGACGGCAAGGCGCGGATCGACTTCGACATACCGCAGTTCAACGGCACCGTGCGCGTCATGGCCGTCGCCTGGACAAAGGAAGCAGTCGGCCATGCCCAGTCCGACGTCATCGTTCGCGATCCGGTGGTGATCACCGCCGGCCTGCCGCGATTCCTGGCGCCCGGCGATTCCGCCGTCATGCGGCTCGATGTCGCCGACACCGACGGCCCTGCTGGCGACTACAAGCTGACCATTGACACGACGGGCGACCTGTCTACCGGGAGTGCCGCCTTGCCTGAAAAGCTGACGCTGGCCAAAGGCAAGCGGCAGACGCTGACCGTGCCGTTGATTACGCGGACCGCGGGCAACGCCTCGATCACCATCAAGCTTGCGCATGCCGACGGCACCGCCGTCGAGCAGACGCTCTATGTGCCGGTGCGCCCAGCGCAACTGCCGGTGACCACCCGCATGGTCGTCGACCTCAAGGGCAATGGCGGCGCGCTGCGCGTCGACAAGGAACTGCTGGCGGCAAGCCTGCTCGATGGCGCTTCGGTCAGCGTCGGCGTTTCGCAGGCGGCTGCCTTCGATGTACCGTCGCTGCTGATGACGCTCGACCGCTATCCCTATGGTTGCGCCGAACAGACCACCAGCCGCGCCATGCCGCTTCTCTACGTCAACGAGATGGCTTCCGGCATCGGCATGGCCAGCGACCCCGATCTGCATGGCCGCGTCCAGGACGCTATCTACAAGGTGCTGAGCTACCAGGCATCGGCCGGCAGCTTCGGCCTGTGGGGTCCGGGTTCCGGCGATCTGTGGCTCGACGCCTATGTCACCGATTTCCTGACCCGGGCGCGCGAGCAGAAATACGACGTGCCGGCTTTGGCGATGAACCAGGCGCTGAGCAATCTGCAGAACGCGATCGGCTACGATCAGGACGTCCAGGATCGCGGCAGCGAGATCGCCTATGCGCTCTATGTGCTTGCCCGCAACAAGAAGGCCTCGGTCGGCGATCTGCGTTATTATGCCGACACCCAGCTCGAAGCCTTTACCAGCCCGATGGCCGTCGCCCAATTGGCGGCGTCTCTCGCGCTCTACGGTGACACCCAGCGCTCGGAGGCAACCTTCCAGGCCGCGCTGCAGCTGGCCAAGTCGACGCCCGAATATGACTATTACCGGTCCGACTATGGCTCGCCACTGCGCGACGGCGCGGCGATCCTGGCGCTTGCCGCGGAAAGCAAGCCGGCGCCGACCATCGTGCCGGCGCTGATCCAACTAGTGACCAGGGAACGCGCCGACGCCAGGTGGACCAGCACACAGGACGAGTCCTGGATGCTGCTGGCGGCCCGCGCGCTGAAGGCCGGCAATGATTCGATCGCGCTGACCGTCAACGGCGCACCGCATGCCGGCGGCTATTCGGACCAGATCGCCGGTGGCGACCTGGCCGACAGTCCGCTCACCATCGTCAACACCGGCAGAAATCCGCTGCAGGCGGTCGTCACCACCGTGGCCTCGCCGATCCAGCCTCTGCCGGCCGGCGGCAACGGCTTTACCATCAGCCGTACCTACTACAAGCTAGACGGCACAGAGGCCAACGTGACGGAGGTCAAGCAGAACGAACGCTATGTCGTCGTGCTCAAGGTTTACGAGCAGAACACCTGGCCTTCGCGACTGCTGATCACCGACCTGTTGCCGGCCGGCTTCGAGATCGACAATCCGGGCCTGGTCTCCAGCGCCCAATTGACGAACTTCTCCTGGCTGGCGCAGACCGATGCCGCTCATCTCGAATTCCGCGACGACCGTTTCGTCGCGGCTTTCAATCCCAACGACGGCGACGGCGACCGCAACATCACGCTCGCCTACGTCGTGCGCGCGGTGACGCCGGGCACCTACGCCCACCCGGCGGCAACGATCGAGGACATGTACCGGCCGCAATATTCGGCCCGCACCGCCACCGGCATGATGGAGGTCAAGGCGCCGTAAGGATAGGAATATGGCGATGGCGCTGCCCCTCATTGCCCTGCCGGGCATTTCTCCCCGTATAGAGACGGGGAGAAAGAGCCATGCGCCGAAGTTTTCGCCGAACTTTAACGTCGCAGAAAAGGCGCCAAGGGTCGCGACAGCCCCCTTCTCCCCGTCACTAAACGGGGAGAAGGTGCCGGCAGGCGGATGAGGGGCGGCGCCATGCTCTCCAGAAAATTCCTGCGCCGAGCGGCCATCACGGGCATTTCCTTGGCCGGTCTCGCGGCAATCACCGCCGTCGCCCTCTGGCAGCTCGACCGCGCATTTCCGCCGCCGCTGCCGGCTGCTTTGACGGTCTCGACCGAGGTGCAGGACCGAGACGGCCAGTTGCTGCGCGCCTTCGCTACGCCGGATGGCTACTGGCGGCTCGCTACCAGCCTGGACCAGGTCGACAAGCAGTTCGTCGACATGCTGGTCACCTATGAGGACAAGCGTTTCTGGGATCATCAAGGCGTCGACGTGCTGGCACTGGCGCGTGCCGCCGGCCAGTTCGCGACCAGCGGCCATATCGTCTCCGGTGGTTCGACGCTGCCGATGCAACTCGCCCGGCTGATCGAACCGCGCGACAGCCGCAGCCTCGGCTCGAAGATCAAGCAGATGCTGCGCGCCCTCCAGATCGAACGGCGGCTTTCCAAGCGCGAGATCCTCGAACGCTATCTGACGCTGGCGCCCTATGGCGGCAATCTCGAAGGTGTGCGCGCCGCTTCGCTTGCCTATTTCGGCAAGGAGCCGAAACGGCTGACGGTCTCGGAGGCGGCCCTGCTCGTCGCTTTGCCGCAATTGCCGGAAAAGCGGCGCCCTGACCGCAACCTCGACGTCGCCCATGCCGCCCGCGACCGCGTGCTGACCCGCATGGTCTCGGCAGGCCTGCTCGGCGAACGTGAGGCCGCGCGTGCCGCGCTTGACGATGTGTCGGGGCTGCGGCGGACCTTGCCGGCGCTCGCTGCCCATGCGGCCTATACGATGCTGTCCAAGGCCATTCCCGGCCAGAAGCTGCAACTGACGATCCGCAAGAGTGTCCAGGAAGGGCTGGAGCAGGTGGCCAAGGATGCGGCCGCCAGGCTCGGCCCTCGCCTCTCGGTGGCCATGGTACTGGCCGATGCCCGTACCGGCGATATTCTTGGTGAGGTCGGCTCTGCCGATTTCTTCGATGCCAGCCGTTCGGGCTGGATCGACATGACCAAGGTCGTTCGCTCGCCTGGCTCGACGCTGAAGCCGTTCATCTACGGCCTCGCCTTCGAACAAGGCCTGGTGGCGCAGGAGATGCTGATCGAGGACAGCCCAGCCGATTTCTCCGGGTATCGACCGAAGAACTTCGACATGGGCTATCAGGGCGATGTCAGCATCAGGCAGGCGCTGCAATTGTCGCTCAACGTGCCGGCGATCCGCGTGCTCGACGCGGTCGGCCCGGCCCGGCTGATGGCACGCTTTCGCCAGGCCGATGTGACCCCTATCCTGCCCGTCAACGAAGCGCCCGGCCTGGCGATCGGCCTCGGCGGCGTCGGGGTGACCCTGCGCGACCTGGTCCAACTCTATGCCGGCCTTGCCAATGGCGGCAAGGCACACACGCTGCATGACGGCACCGAGCCGGCGAATGCGGAACGCTCGACCACCACCATCCTCGACGGGCAGGCGACCTGGCAGATCACCGACATCCTGTCAGGCGTCAAGCCTCCCCAGGGTGCCGCCCAACGCGGCATTGCCTACAAGACCGGCACCTCCTACGGCTATCGGGACGCCTGGTCGGTCGGCTTCGACGGCCGCTACGTGCTCGGCGTCTGGGTCGGCCGCCCCGACGCCGGTGCTGTGCCCGGCCTGTCCGGCTATGTCTCGGCTGCGCCCATCCTGTTCGAAGGCTTTGTCCGTTCCGGCCTGGCCGCCGTACCACTGCCGAGCCAGCCGTCCGGCGTCCGGCGTCCGAAACGCGAGGAGCTGCCGGTGACGCTGACGCGCTTCGGCGCCGGCACCGATGGGCTGGTGCAGGCGACGCCGAGCGAACCTGCACCAACCATCATCTTTCCGCCCGACGGCGCTCGCGTCGATCTCGGCACTTCCTCGGCCGACGCCTCGCCGCTGGTGCTCAAGCTGCAGGGCGGCCGCGCACCATTCCGCTGGCTGGCCAACGGCAAGCCGCTGGTCGGCATCGACCGGCGGCGCACCACGACTTGGCAGCCGGACGGCGCCGGCTATTCGACCCTGACCGTGATCGACGCGGCGGGACGCGCGGCCAGTGTGAAGGTTTTCGTCGAGTGAAAGTTTCCCTTGAATAATTTCCGGCAGGTGATTCAGGGGATTGGGTTTTACGTCTTGCTTTCGGGCGCCGGTATTTCCTCGGCCTTTGCTGACACCCTCCCCGCCAGCTTTGTTCGGCTAGCCGACATCGATCCCAAAATCCGGCAGGATATCCGCTATGCCGGCCTCGAAAATTTCCTGCATCGCAAGGTAAGCGGCTACGATGCGCCGGTATGCGTCCTCACCAGGCAAACGGCGCAAGCGCTTTCGGAAGTGCAGAAAGCGATTGCCGCCGAAGGACTGACGCTGGTCGTGTTCGACTGCTATCGCCCTGCGCGGGCTGTCTCCGACATGCGTGACTGGACAAAAGAGAGTGGACCACCGGACCCGCAATGGTACCCAAAGGTCAAGCGCAAGGATCTCATCGCCAAGGGCTATATCGGCGAACTGTCCACCCATTCGCGCGGATCGACGGTCGATGTCGCGATCGCGCGAGCCGACCGCAAGAGCGCTCCGAAACCGGCCTGCGGCGCGACCGATGCCGACACGCTCGATTTCGGCACGGGTTTCGACTGTTTCGATCCAGCGAGCGAAACGGCTCACCGACCGATAGCCAGTGAAGCGGCGGCTAACCGCAAAAGACTTGTCGAGGCGATGCGTGCCCGCGGCTTCAAGAATTACGCCCGCGAATGGTGGCACTTCACGCTGGAGAACGAGCCGTTTCCAAAAGAGCGCTTCAACTTTCCCGTTACCGCCGAATAGCCGGCCGCAACCTTCGGGCGCGACACAGCCATTGCCGAAGAGCTAGCCGTCTCTAGATAATCGCGTCGGGAGCGCAATCATGGTCCATACGGGGAAAATAGTTTCTCGCATCGCCGAAACTAGGCGAAAAATTGCTTCAATAGGCCAAAAAAGGCAACATTGAATGCATCTAAATTCTATCAATTCGGTAGATTGGCGCGAGTTCAACGGAGGCGGAAATGACCAAACCTCATTTCAGGAAACTGCTCGGCGCACTGGTCGCCACATCTGTCCAGTTCGGCACGCTCGGTTTCGCGTTTGCCGACACCACCATTCTCAACGTGTCCTATGACCCGACGCGTGAGCTCTACAAGCAATTCGATGAGGCCTTTGTCGCCCACTGGAAGACCGAGACAGGCGAGACCGTCACCGTCCAGCAGTCGCATGGCGGATCCGGCGCCCAGGCGCGCGCCGTGATCGACGGGCTCGACGCCGACGTGGTGACGCTGGCGCTCGAAGGCGATATCAACGCCATTGCCTCGAAAACGAAGAAGATCAATCCCGACTGGCGGACGAAATTCGAAAACAATTCGGCGCCCTACACCTCGACGATCATCTTCCTCGTCCGCAAAGGAAACCCCAAGGGCATTCATGATTGGGGCGATCTGGTCAAGGACGACGTCCAGGTGATCACGCCCAATCCGAAGACCTCCGGCGGCGCGCGCTGGAACTATCTTGCCGCCTGGGCCTATGCCAGCGCCAAGGATGGCGGCGACGAGGCCAAGACCAAGGAATTCGTCGGCAATCTCTATGCGCATGTCCCGGTTCTCGACACCGGTGCGCGCGGCGCTACCGTGACCTTCGCGCAAAAAGGGCTGGGCGACGTGCTGCTCGCCTGGGAAAACGAGGCCTATCTGGCGCTCGACGAGTTCGGCGCCGACAATTTCGATATCGTCTACCCGCCGACCTCGATCCTGGCCGAGCCGCCGGTCGCCGTGGTCGACGCCAATGTCGACGCCAAAGGCACGCGCAAAGTTGCCGAAGCCTATCTGAGCTACCTCTATTCCAAGGAAGGCCAGACGCTCATCGCCAAAAACCATTATCGCCCTTCGAAGCCCGAACTGGTGCCGGCGGAGGACTTGGCCAAGCTGCCTGAGATCAAGCTGGTCACCATCGACGACCCGCTTTTTGGCGGCTGGAAGAAAGCACAGCCTTATCATTTCGGCGATGGTGGTATATTCGACCAGATCTACAAGCCGGCCCAGTAGCATTTAGATCAGGACGACATGACCACAGCACCCGCCAAGGCGGGGTGGCGATTCAGGCAGCCGAGCGTCATTCCGGGTTTCGGATTGACGCTCGGCTTCTCGCTTGCCTACCTCACCCTCATCATCCTCATTCCCCTGTCCGGGCTGATCTGGCGCTCGGCGGCGCTCGGCTGGACCGACTTCTGGGCGATCGTCACCGACCGCCGCACCATCAACGCGCTTGAAATCAGCTTCGGCACCGCCTTCATTGCCGCCGCCGTCAACGTCGTCTTCGGCACGATCGTCGCGTGGGTGCTGGTGCGCTACAGCTTTCCAGGCCGCCGCATCGCCGATGCCATGGTCGACCTGCCCTTCGCGCTGCCGACGGCGGTTGCCGGCATCGCTTTGACCACGCTTTACGCACCGAATGGCTGGATCGGAAGCCTGCTGACGCCGCTCGGCATCAAGGTCGCGTATACGCCGCTCGGCATCGTCATCGCGCTGATCTTCATCGGGCTGCCCTTCGTCGTGCGCACTGTGCAGCCGATCATGGAGGAAATCGACAAAGAGGTAGAGGAAGTGGCCGCCACGCTCGGCGCCAATCGCTTCCAGATCATCAGCCGTGTTCTGCTTCCCGGACTGGCACCGGCCATCGTCACCGGTTTCGCGCTGGCCTTCGCGCGCGGCGTCGGCGAGTACGGCTCGGTTATCTTCATCGCCGGCAACCTGCCCTACAAATCCGAGATCGCACCGCTTCTGATCGTCATCCGGCTCGAGGAATATAATTATGCCGCGGCGACCGCGATCGCGGCGATCATGCTGGCGCTGTCCTTCGTGATGCTGCTGGTCATCAACCTGGTGCAGACCTGGAGCCGCAAGCGCTATGGCTGACCCGGAGATCAAATCCTACGCGCCGCACCACGAAAGCCGCTCGGCGGCGGTAACCGAAAGCCGCCCTGCGCAAGCCGTGCTGATGGCGGTAACGTTTGCGTTCCTCGCCATCTTCCTGCTCTTGCCGCTGATCATCGTCTTCAAGGAAGCTTTCGCCAAGGGCATCGAGGCCTACACACAGGCGCTAGGCGAACCGGATACGCGCTCAGCGATCCGCCTGACGCTTCTGGTCGCGGCGATCTCAGTGCCGCTCAACATCGTCTTCGGCATTTCCGCCGCCTGGGCGATCGCCAAGTTCGAGTTCAAGGGCAAGGCGTTCCTGACCACACTCATCGACCTGCCCTTTTCCGTCTCGCCGGTCATTTCGGGGCTTGTCTACGTGCTCTTGTTCGGCGCGCAAGGCCTGCTCGGCGCCTGGCTGAAAGCACATGGCATCGTTATCCTGTTTGCCGTGCCGGGCATCGTGCTGGCCACCGTCTTCGTCACCTTCCCCTTCGTCGCCCGCGAATTGATCCCGCTGATGCAGGAACAAGGCAATGGCGACGAGGAGGCTGCCCTGTCGCTTGGAGCCAATGGCTGGCAGGCGTTCTGGTACGTGACGTTGCCCAACGTCAAATGGGGATTGCTCTACGGCGTGCTGTTGTGCAATGCCCGCGCGATGGGTGAGTTCGGCGCCGTCTCGGTCGTGTCGGGCCACATACGCGGGCTGACCAACACCATGCCGCTGCATGTCGAAATCCTTTATAACGAGTACAATGCCGCCGCCGCCTTTGCCGTCGCTTCGCTGCTTGCCGGCCTGGCGCTCGTCACGCTGGTCTTGAAAACACTTCTCGAGATGCGCTACGGCGCCGAGATCGCCGCGACGCGCGGACACTGACAAATGCATGTCGCCCAAAAGTGTGTAGCGGTTTTTGGACAACGACATGCATAAAACAAAGATTTGATGTCGCCCAAAAGTGGGAACCGGTTTTGGGATAACGGCATGCATCAACTACAAAAGGGATTTGCATGGAAGTTCGCGTTGCCAACGTGCGCAAGGAGTTTGAGCGGTTTCCGGCCCTCCACGACGTTTCGCTCGACATCAAGTCGGGAGAACTGATCGCCCTGCTGGGACCGTCCGGTTCCGGCAAGACGACGCTGCTCAGGCTGATTGCCGGATTGGAGCGGCCGACCCGCGGAAAGATCTTCTTCGGCGAAGAGGATGCCTCCCAAAAGTCGATTCAGGAGCGCAATGTCGGCTTCGTCTTCCAGCACTACGCGCTGTTTCGCCATATGACGGTCGCCGACAATATCGGCTTCGGACTCAAGGTCCGGCACGGGCCGTCACGCCCGTCGGCGAAGGAAATCCGACGCCGCGCCTCGGAACTCCTCAACCTCGTTCAGCTTTCCGGTCTGGAAAAACGCTATCCGGCACAGCTTTCGGGCGGCCAGCGCCAGCGCGTGGCGCTGGCCCGCGCCATGGCGATCGAACCGGCCGTGCTTTTGCTCGACGAGCCGTTCGGCGCGCTCGATGCGCAGGTGCGCCGCGAACTGCGCCGCTGGCTGCGCGACATCCACGACGCCACCGGCCACACCACGGTCTTCGTCACCCATGACCAGGAAGAGGCGCTGGAGCTTGCCGACCGTGTCGTGGTGATGAGCCAGGGCCGCATCGAGCAGGTCGGCACCGCCGACGAGATCTACGACACGCCGAACTCTCCCTTCGTCTACGGCTTCATCGGCGAATCGAGTTCGCTTCCGGTCAAGGTCGAGGACGGCCAGGTCTGGATCGCCGACCGGCCGATCGGGCTTTCCGCGCCGCACGCACCGCAAGGCGAAGCGACGCTGTTCTTCCGCCCGCACGATGTCGATCTGGTGGAAGAATGCAACGGCTGCATCGCCGGCACGGTCGCCGCCAGCCGCCGCGTCGCCGGCACCAGGCGGGTCGAGCTCGAAATCGGCGGCGAACGTCAGCGGGTCGAGATCGAATTGCCCGTCGATCATCCGGCGGCGCAGAAAAGTCGCGTGGCTTTCAGGCCGCGGCGCTGGAAGCTTTTTCCGGCTGCTTGATCCTCTATCAGGCGCTACACCAGCCAGTTCTCGACCTTCAGGCCTTTGATCCGGTTGAACTCCCCGGTGTTGGCGGTCACCAGGGTAGTTCCAAGCGCACGGGCGTGGGCAGCAATAAAAAGGTCATTTTGGCCGATGGTCTGGCCCCTGCCTTCCAGTTCTGCGCGAATCGCGCCGTACTCGGCATCCACGGGCACATCGAGCGGCAAGACGGGAATCTCAGCCAGCAATTCCTCGACCTTCTTGTGCAACTTGGCTGATCTTTTCTTGACGCAGCCATATCGCAGTTCCGACGCGACGACGATGCTGGTACACACGGCGGCGTCTCCCACGCGCAGGACAGCGCTTGCGGCTTTCCCGGCCGGATTTCGGATCATGTCGCTGACAATGTTCGTGTCCAGCATGAACCGCATCAAAAAAATTCCTCGGATTTGACAGGCATATCCTCGACTTCGGGAAAGTCTTCTTCGGCACCGGGCGGCGGCTCTTTCGCCCATTGCGCGAGCAGTGCGGTGAGGCCAGGTTTGCGGACCGGCTCGATGATCAGGCGGTCGCCTTCACGGCTGATCAAGACCTTTTCGCCGGGAAGTTCGAACTCGACGGGAATGCGCACCGCCTGGCTGCGATTGTTACGAAACAGCTTCGCCTCCTTCGGCGGGGTTGTTGAATGGCGGTGTTGAGACATGACAACAGCTCCCTTGTATATACTATTTGTATATGCCAGACGGGGCGGTGATGCAATCGCCTTGCACCGCGTTGGCCGGCCGGGAACCATCGTGCACGCCGACGGCATCGGCGCCGCTGCCAAGCTGTCCTGAGACTCTGCTTGAAAGAAAAAACCAGAAATCGCCCACAGCGGGAATATTTCTTCTATCGACAACGTGGAGCGGCCGCTCTGCGTGCCTCGTCGCGCACGATGCCTTGCCGCTATGGTCCGGCATTAAGCTCATGGCATTGGAGCCTGTTTTCATGAAGCGATTTTTGCTTGGCATCGCCACGTTGGCCGGCCTCTTCCTCGCATCCTCCCAAGCCTGGTCGGCCGACAAATTGCTCAATGCTTCCTATGATGTCGGGCGCGAACTGTTTGCGCAGGTCAACAAGGCGTTCGTCGCCGGCCACCCCGGCGTCACCATCGATCAGTCGCATGCCGGAACCTCGGCACAAGCACGCGCCATCGCCGAAGGCCTCGGCGCCGACGTGGTCACGTTCAACCAGGTCATCGACATCGACTTCCTGGTCAAGAAGGGCCTCATCTCCGCCGACTGGCAGAAGGACTTTCCGGACAACGCCTCGCCTTTCTATTCGCTGCCCTCCTTCCTGGTGCGCGCCGGCAATCCAAAGCACATCAAGGATTGGAACGATCTCGTGCGCGACGACGTCCAGGTGATCTTCCCTAATCCGAAAACATCGGGCAATGCGCGCTACACCTATCTCGCGGCCACCGCCTACGCCAAGGAAGCCTTCAAGGGCGAGGATGCCAAGGTGAAGGAGTTCGTGACAAAGCTGTTCAACAACGTGCCGGTGTTCGACAGCGGCGGGCGCGCCGCGACCACCACTTTCGTGCAGCGCGAAATCGGCGACGTACTCATCACCTTCGAGTCGGAAACGCGCGGCGTCCGCAAGGAGTATGGCGAGGACAAGTTCGAGCAGGTAACGCCTTCGGTCAGCCTGTTGGCGGAATTTCCGGTGGCGATCGTCGACACGGTTGCAGACGAGCATGGCACGCGCGATCTCGCCAAGACCTATCTCGACTTCCTCTATACACCGGAGGGCCAGGACATCGCCGCCCGCAACGGCCTGCGGGCCCGGGACGCGGCGGTCGCTGCCAAATATAAGGCTGAGTTTCCCGATGTCCGCCTGCTGACGGTGGAGGAGGTCTTCGGCGGCTGGGCCAAGGTCCAGGCCGAGCACTTTGCAGCGGGCGGCCTGCTCGACCAGACTTATGGCAGCCGCTGAGGCGATCCTCCAACTTTGACAGAAGCCGGCTTTGCCGGCTTCTTTGCTTTCGCGCCGCGAAAGGTGATTTCTGGCACTTTCCGGGCGCATTCCGTCCAAAAGGTTACAAAGAATCAACGCGTTTGTGCCTACCGTGAGAACGGACGGCTTGTTTTCGCGAACGGCTTCGCGTGATCAAACCGTCATGATTTGCACACAAACAGCCGCCAGACGCAGGTGGTTGGGGCTTCATGGGTTGACTCGGGGCATGCTTACCAAAAAAGGCAAATACGGCCTCAAGGCCCTCGTGCATCTGTCGGGCCTGCCGGTCGGCCAGCTCGCATTCGTCAACGACATTGCGGTCGCCAATAACATCCCCAAGAAATTCCTGGATGCCATCCTGGGCGAGTTGCGTAACGCCGGCTTCGTCCAGAGCCGCAAGGGCAAGGAAGGCGGTTACCGCCTTGCCCGGCCGGCTTCCGAGATCAAGATCGGCCATGTCGTGCGTGTCCTCGACGGGCCGCTGGCGCCGATCCCCTGCGCCAGCCGCACGCAATACCAGCGCTGCGAGGATTGCGACGAGGCGACCTGCCAGGTCCGGCACATGATGCTGGAGGTCCGGCAGGCGATCGCCGAGGTGCTGGACAACCGCAGCCTCGCGGCCATGCGCGACGCCGACAATGACGATTTCCCGGTCGAACTGACGTCGCAAATCTAGCGCGCGAGCAGGCTCAAGGCGGTCGCGACGGTGTCGGCGACCGGACGCGTGCCATCCAGGGTCATTGCCGCCTCGTCCGCCGCTGGCGCCTCAAGCGTGGCGAACTGGCTGTCGACCAGGCTTGCCGGCATGAAATGACCCTTGCGATTGCCGACGCGCTGTTTTGCTGTTGCCGGGTCGATCTCCAGGTGAACGAAAACGATATCCGCGCAAAAGCCGCGCAGGCGATCACGATAGCTGCGTTTCAGCGCTGAGCAGGCGGCGACCACACCTTGTCCGCTTGCGACCGACGCGGCCATCCGCTGGCCGATCGCGTCGAGCCAGCCTTCGCGCAACGCGTCGGTGAGCGGCTGGCCGCTCGCCATGCGCGCGACGTTTTCGGGCGGATGCAGCCTGTCGCCTTCGATAAAGACGGCGCCCAATGCCGCTGCAAGCGCTTCGCCGACAACCGACTTGCCGCAGCCGGCAACCCCCATCACCACGATGGCGGGTATCGTTCGAACAGTGCTCGGCGGCTTATATGCCACGTCTTTGCCGGTCATGCAGGTCAGCGGCTTGCCGGCGCGCGGCCATAGAGCAGCAGCATGGCGACGATGACGACGCCGTAGATAATCTGCCGTCCCGCCTCCGGCATCTGCATGACAGAGAGAATGGACTGCAGAAGCGTGATCAGGATTACCCCGGCGACTGTGCCGAGATAGGAGCCGCGCCCACCGAGGATCGACGTGCCGCCGAGCACAACCGCGGCGATCGACGGCAGCAGATAGGCGTCGCCCATCGACTGTGCCGCCTTGGAGGCATAGCCGGCCAACAGCACGCCGCCGAAGGCGGAGAGCCCGCCCGAAACCGCAAAGGCGATCATCACTACGCGCCTTGTATCGATGCCGGAAAGATAGGCTGCGCGCTCGCGATTGCCGATGCCATAGACGGTGCGGCCGAAGCCGGTGCGGGTCAGCACGAACACCATTGCGGCGCCGATCAGCGCCCAGATGAGGACGGCGTTGGGCACGGCAGGAACGGCAAAGCCGGTCGCCAGATAGCGCATCGCACCGGTCGCCGAATCCTGCGGCGAGAAACCGCCCGTGTAGACCACCATCAGCCCCTGCGCGACGGCGTTGGTGGCAAGCGTGATGATCATCGAGGGAATGCGCAGATAGGCGACGCCGATGCCGTTGACGATGCCGATCAGAACACCGCAGAAGATGCCGAACGGAATGGCAAGCGCCACGCCGACCGGGCCGTATGCGGCCGCGGCACAGGCCATCATCGCGCCGGCCGCCACCGACCAGGGCACCGACAGGTCGATCTGGCCGAGCAGGATGACCAGCATCATGCCGGTCGCGATGACGCCGAGAAACGACGCCACCTTGAGCTGCTGCAAAAGGTATTCAGGCGACAGGAAGCTGCGCGAATAGAGGCTGCCGAGGAACAGCAGCAGCACGATACAGGCGAACGCCGTCAGCACCGCCGGGTCGGCGCGGCGGAGGAATTTCGGCATGCGGCCGGCGAGACCACTCACAGTCGTTTCGCTCACAGGAACCACTCCAGCCGGTTGCGGACCCGAAACAGGGCGAAGGCGCCGAGGCTGACCGCGATCAGCAGAATGACGCCCTGGAACAGGGGCTGCCAGAGCGGATCGAAATCGAAGACGAACAGCAGGTCGCCGATGGTGCGGAAGGCAAGCGCGCCGAAGATCGCGCCGATGGCGCTGCCCTTGCCGCCGAACAGCGACACGCCGCCAAGCACGACCGCGGCGATCGAAAACAGCGTATAGGCGTTGCCGCTGGCATAGGCCGCATCGCCGGTATAGGTGAAGAACGTCAGGAACAGCCCGCCGATCGCGGCAAGCAGACCGGCAAGCGCATAGGCGGCGAACTTTCCACGCCGGATCGGCACGCCGGACATGTAGGCCGCCATCTCCGAGGAGCCGGCTGCATAAGCGGCGCGGCCTAGCACCGACCGGCTGAACGGCACCCAGACCACGAGCACGACCGCCAGCAGCGTCACCAGACTCGCTGGCACAAAACCAAACAGGCGCCCGGTCAGCGCATCGGCGAGCCCTTCATTGACCGAGCCGCCGGGAAACGGCCGAAGCAGCAGCGCGATGCCGAAATAGACCGCGCCGGTGGCGATGGTGGCGACGATCGGCTGCAGGCGTCCATAGATAACGATCGCACCGTTGATTGCCCCGCACAGCAGCCCGGTGCCGAGCACGGCGAGGACGCCGAAGGCGGTCTCGATGCCGGTGCCGACGACCAGCCACGAGGCCAGGCAGTTGGTCAGCGTGAAGATCATACCGACCGAAAGATCGATGCCGGCGGTGATCACCACCAGCGTTTGCGCCATGGCGACGAAGGCGAGCAGCACGCCCTTGTTCGAGGCCGTTTGTACGACGTTGGCGGTGAAGCCCGCCGGATGGTTCGAGGTGTAGATGACGAACATGACAACGAAGATGCCGAACGCCAGCAACGTTCCGCGCTGTTCGGCAAGCCAGTAGCGCCAATCCTTCACGCGTCCGCTCCTTGCTTTGGCATCTCTTCGTGAATGTTGAGCGCGCTGGCGATCAGCGCCCGCTCGGTGATTTCGGCGCCGACCAGTTCGCGCTTGACGGCGCCGTCATAGAGCACCAGCACGCGGTCGCAGCAGCCGATCAGCTCGTCATAGTCGGTCGAATAGAAGAGGATCGCCGCACCCTGGTCGGCAAGCTTGCGCATCAACTGGTAAAGCTCCTGCTTGGTGCCGACGTCGATGCCGCGCGTCGGATCGTTGAGCAGGATGATGCGCGGCTGCCGCATCAGCCATTTGGCGATGACGACCTTCTGCTGGTTGCCGCCGGACAGTGCGCCGACCGGAATGTCGAGGCCGGCCGTCTTGATCGCCAGAAGACCGACCATGTCGTCGATCAGCCGCTGCTCGGCGGCGCGATCGATGATGCCGGCCCTGGACAGCCGGTCAAGCGCGGCGAAGGAGAGGTTTTCGCGCACCGTCATCGGCAGCATCAACCCTTCCGTCTTGCGGTCCTCCGGGATCAGCGCCATGCCGATCCGGTCATCGCGCGCGGCGGCCGGGCTGGCGATCGCCACCGGCCTGCCGTCGATCAGGATCTGGCCCGACAGGCCACGCAGCACACCGAAGAAGGCGAGCAGCAATTCGCGCTGGCCCTGGCCGTCGAGGCCGCCAAGCCCGACCACCTCGCCCGCCCCGACCGATAGCGAGACATCGTGCAGCCGATCCGTCCAGGACAGGCTGCGCGCCTCCAGAACCGGCGTGGCTGCGGCAGCCGCCCGCGCGGGCTTGGGCGGAAAGATGTGGCTGTATTCGCGCCCGATCATCAATTCGACGACCTCGTTGTCGCTTTTTGTACCGGCCGCGTAGCTGGCGACATTGCGGCCATTGCGGAATACCGTGCACTGGTCGGCCAGCTCGGCGATCTCGTTCATGCGGTGCGATATATAGAGCAGCGCCAGCCCTTCCGAACGCAGCCGCTTCAACACGGCGAAAACTCTGGCGACGTCGGCCGCAGTCAGCGCCGAGGTCGCCTCGTCGAGGATCAGGATGCGTGGCTTGCGCGCCAGTGCCTTGGCGATCTCGACCATCTGCCTTCTTGAAAGGGGAAGATCCTTGACCAGAGCCAGCGGATGGATATCGGAAGCGCCGGCGCGAGCAAGGGCTTCTTCGGCGATGCGGCGCTGCGCCTTGCGGTCGATCATGCCGAAACGCTTCGGCGGATCGGAAATGACGATGTTGTCGGCAACGCTGAGTTCGGGGACGAGCGACAGTTCCTGGAAGATGCAGACGATGCCGGCCTGATTGGCAGCGGCCGGCGAAGCGAAGGTAGCTTCGCTTCCGTCCAGCATCATGCGGCCCTCGTCGGGCGCAACGACCCCCGCCATGACCTTGATCAGCGTCGATTTGCCGGCGCCGTTCTCGCCGAGGATGGCGTGGATGCTGCCTGGAGTGACCGACAGTTCGGCCTTCTCCAGCGCCCGCACGCCGCCATAGCGCTTGGATATGCCTTCCATGCGGAAGAGCGGAACCGCACCGTCCATCGGCCCTCCCCAGGCGCTTGGCAATCAGGATGTCGGGCTGTCGGAGTTTACTGGTTTTCCTTGCTCTGGCCCATGATTTCCTGCGCCGTGAAATTGATGCCGCAGGTCGGGAAGGAATTGCCGACGAAGAAATTGTCGGATTGGTCGGGGAAGTAGTCCTGGCCTGCCTTGAAGTTCGGATCCTCGACGATCGCCAGCGGCAGCTTGACCGCTTGCGGCACGACCTGGCCTTCAAGTGCTGCAATCGCCGTCTTGATGGCAACCGCAACCTGCGCCGGGCCGGTGCCGGCCGACGAGCATTTCAGGCCGTCAGCGGCGAACTTGGCGCAGAATTTGCGGAAGCCGTTCTCCGTCTCGCCGCCGAACGGCACGAACGGATGCTTGGCATCGATCATCGCCTGCACGATGCCGGTATCGCCGCCCTGTCCGGTAATGCCGTCGAAGGGGCCGTTGGTGGCGATGGCATCGGCCGTAGCCTTTTGCGCAACGCCGTCATCCCACTTGCCGACGACCTCGGTGACATCCCATTTCTTACCGGAGGCGTCGAGAACCTCGTGGATGCCGTTATGGCGGTCGGTATCGACGGACGTGCCGGCTACGCCGCGCACTTCCAGCACCTTGCCGCCGTTCGGCACGTGCTTGACCAGCCAGTTGCCCCACAATTCGCCAAGGCCTTTCTGGTCGACATTGACGTTGATGGCATCCTTGGTGTCGAGGATGTTGTCGAAGGCGACCAGCACCACGCCGGCTTCCTTGGCCCGCTTGATGACAGGACCGAATGCGGTCGGGTTCTGGGCGTTGACGACAATCGCGTCATAGCCGGAATCGATGAAATTGTTGATCGCCGAAATCTGGGCCGGCACGTCTTCGCCGGTCGAGACCACCTTGAATTCCTTGAGCTTGGCCGCGACGTCCGGCTGCGCTGCATAGGCCTTTGCCGTCTGCACCATCTGGATGCGCCATGTGTTGGCGATATAGCCGTTGGCCAGAGCGATGCGGTACGGGCCGTCTTTCTTGGGGAACTTGAAGAACTGCGTATCGGCCGACCAGGGCGCGAAGCAGTCAGGCTCGGCCGATGGCCCCTTGACGATTTCAGGATCGGCGATCGCCGACGAGCTCAGCATGACGAAAGCAGTGGCGGCAACGATACCGCCAACGAGTGACTTGATCATCGATATTCCTCCCAGTTGCAGTTTTGTTTATTGTTACGCCGATGAATTTGCGCGTTTCCGGCCCGGCACCTCCCGCCGTGCCCGTCGCGCGTTCAGGTGGCCGAATGCCGACCCGATCCCCTCCTTTGCTGCCCGGCTAGTCCCGCAAAAACTATCATATTATGCATAATAAACAAGCATGAGCTGTCGCTTATGTATAATAAACAGCCCCCCATCTTCTGAGCGAAGTACCGCCCGGCGATAACTGGTAGCGCTACCATGACGTAGTGTAAAGCGCCATTGCGTTGAAGCGCGCTTCAGCGCGCCGTGCTTTCACGCCGCTTAAGTTCGAAGCCGAGGTCGACGACCCGCTGTTCCGGCCTGTTGCCCTCGATCGCCGCAAGCGCCATGGCGACCGCCCGCCGGCCGATCTCGTAACGATAGGTCCGAACGCTGGTGACCGACGGAAACGCCACCTCCATCATGTCGAGATCGTTGAAGCCGACGATGCCGATCGTCTTCGGCACGGCGATCGAAGCGCGATGGCATTCGAACAGCACCCCGAGGGCGATATCGTCATTGTTGCAGAACACCCCATCGAGGCTCGGCACCTTGGCCAGCGCGTCGCGGAACAATTCGCGACCGAGGGTGACGCTGGAGGGCACCGGCGTCGTGGTGGTGAGCCTCGGATCGAACAGGCCGGCCGCCTCCATCGCCGCGCGATAGCCGGCCAAGCGCCGCTGCGAACGCGGATCCATGCGCGCGCCGATGAAGCCTATCCGGCGATAGCCTGCCTCGATCAGATGTTCCGCAGCCGCCCTGCCGCCCTCGAAATGTGAGAAACCAACCATCATGTCGACCGGATCGGGCCCGGTTTCCATCACCTGCACCACCGGACAGCCCGCCGTTTCCAGCAGTTTTCGCGAGGCCGGCGTCTGGTCGATGCCGGCCACGATCAGCGCCGCCGGGCGTTGCGGGCCAAACACCTGCAGCAGCCGCTCTTCCTCGAGGCCGGAATAGTGGGTGTTGCCAAGCTGGATCCGGAAAGGGCCGTCCGACAGGCTGTCGTAGATGCCGCGCACCACTTCGGCAAAGACGTTGTTGGTAAGCGACGGCACCAGAACGCCAAAGACCTCGGCGCGCGCCGAAGCCAGCGCCCGCGCATTCGGGTCGGGCACATAGCCGAGCTCGTTCACGGCCGACTCGATCTGGCGGCGCAGATCTTCCGAGACACGCCCCGGCTCGCGCAGGGCGCGCGATACGGTAATGGCGCCGACGCCGGCCTTGCGGGCGACATCGGCGATGGTCGGGCGGCCGCCGCCGCGGCGCGTGCGCGGCTTGATCACCATACTGGTCCCGAGGCCGGGCAACCGCCCAGACGCGACCGTGAGACGATGTTCAGGGTCTTTGCCACTGCTGCCTTGCCAACCTGGCCCGTTGCCACACCTTGTCTGGCGTCGCGCAGCCTTCGGCTATTGTCAAGCGACGGCGGAGAGACTGTATCCGTACCGCTGTGCTTCAGGCCGCCACAGCAGCGCTGCGCCGGGCCTTCCACAGCAGCAGCACCATGGCCAAAATATTCAGAAGGTTCCAGGCAATGCCGTTGAGGAACGCGGCGGCATAGGAGCCGGTCAGATCGTAAATCCAGCCCGACATCCAGCCGCCGATCGCCATGCCGAAGATGGTCGCCATCATGACGATGCCGACGCGCTGGCCAGCCTCCTTGGCTGGCATATATTCGCGCACGATGATCGCATAACAGGGCACGATGCCGCCTTGGGACAGGCCGAAAACCAGCGAGACGACATAAAGCGAGGCAAGCCCGTCGAACGGGATATAGAACAACAGCGACAGGCATTGCAGCACCGAGCCGATCAGCAGGGTTTTCACACCGCCGATGCGATCGGCAAGGAAACCCGAGCCAAGCCGGCTGACGACGCCCGCCGCCAGCATGATCGACAGCATATCGGCGCCGTGCGCCACGCCGTAGCCGAGATCCATGCAATAGGCGACGATATGGACTTGCGGCATCGACATCGCCACGCAGCAGCCGAGCCCGGCCACGATGAGCAGCGCCTGCAAGGCCGCCGGCGACAGGGAGATCGGCTGGACCACGCGGCTGCCCGGCGATCCCGGAGCCGCCTGGGGCGGTGCGCCGCGCCGGAGCAGCAGGATCAGCGGCACCATGGTGACCAGGCAGACGGCGCCGATCGCGGCATAGGTGAAGCGCCAGCCTTGCGCCTGCATGACATAGGGCATCGCCGTCGGCCAGATCGCTCCGGCGAGATAGTTGCCGGATGCGGCAGCCGTCACCGCGACGCCGCGGCGCCGGTTGAACCAGTGCGAGACGTCGGCGATCAGCGGCCCGAAGATCGCCGACGAGCCAACGCCGATCAACAGGCCCTGGACGAGGGTGAACTGCAGGATCGAACTGGTCAGCGACGCCAGCAGGAAGCCGGCGCCAAGTGTAATCGCGGCAATCAGCGCCGGGATCCAATACCCCATACGGTCGATGGCGCGGCCGAACAGCACATTACCGGCGGCAAAGCCGACCATGGTCGCGGTGTAGGGCATCGAGGCAGCGGCGCGGTCGACGCCGAATTCTGCCTGCACGGCAGGCAGCACCACGACCACCGCCCACATGCCGACCCCGCCGATCGTTGCCAGCAGCATCGAGATGCCCAGCCGTATCCAGGCATAGGCACTGTCGATGCCGGAACTTCCTGCCTGGCTTGAGACGATTGGGGTCAAGAGCGTTTCCTGTCCGCAGTTCTTGAATCGGCGGTTCTGACCACTATCGGCGCATTCGCATCGCCGAGCAGCGCCACGACAGGCAAATCCGTGGCTCCAGGGATCCGGGCCGAAGTGGAACAGGGGTGCGCCATAAGGCGTTTTCCCGGCAACGACCTAGTGGAAGGAGTTTGCCATGACCGCGCAACGGAAATGGTCCGCCGACGTCACCGGGCATAGCGACGCGCTGGACCTCGAGGAACACATCTTCGAATCCCACGATCCCAAGAAGATCGCCGCCTCGTTGAAGCGCTCGGCCGAGCACAGCGACCGGCGCAAGGCAGGGCCGTTTCAATCCGCCATGTCGATGCTGAATTTCTACATCAACCGCGCCGGCAAGAACCTGCCGGCGGCGCAGAAGAAAGTGCTGGAGGACGCAAAGGACGAACTGCGCGCCCTTTTTGGCCGCCCAAAGGAAGACTAGAATCGGTCACCATTAATTGGTTCTGCCAGATTCGGCTGAACTGGACCTAGTGACAGGGCCTCTTTGTCGCCAGTTTGCAGGCTCGGCTTGTATTCCCAAGCCCGCAAAAGCCTGGCGTCATGACGGTCAAGATCGGCATCAATCCCATCACCTGGAGCAATGACGACGTTCCGGCGCTTGGCGGGGATACGTCCTTGGACACCTGCCTGTCGGAAACCGCGCTGGCCGGCTACCGCGGCGCCGAACTCGGCGGCAAATTTCCGCGCCAGGCTGAAGTGCTTGGGCCGCTCCTGTCTTCCTATGGCCTGGAACTCGTCTCCGGCTGGTATGATGGCCGCATTCTCGACCGCACGGTCGACGAGGAATTCGCGGCGATCACCCCACATCTTCAGCTGTTGCGCGACCTTGGCGCCAGGATCGTCGTCTACGCCGACACCTCGCGCGGTCGCCATGACGGCATTTTCGCACCGATCTCCGAGCGTCCGCGCCTCGCCGACAGGGACTGGCCGTCCTATGGCGAGAAACTGACCGCCCTCGCCGACCGCATGGCCGCATTCGGGGTCGGCATGGCCTTCCACCACCACATGGGCACCATCGTCGAGACGGACGATGAAGTCGACAGGCTGATGGCGGCGACGGGCCGAAGCGTAGGCCTTTTGTTCGATACCGGCCACTGCCTGTTTTCGGGCGGCGACCCGCAATCGCTGCTGCAACGGCATCTCGACCGTATCGTGCATTTCCATTGCAAGGATGTTCGCAGGGCGATGCTGAAACGGGCACGCCGCGAGGACATGAGCTTCATGGCGGCGGTAATGGACGGCATTTTTACCGTGCCCGGCGACGGCTCGGTCGATTTCCTGTCATTGCTGAAGCCCCTCGCCGCGCGCGGCTATGAAGGTTGGCTCGTTGTCGAGGCCGAGCAGGATCCGGCCAAGGCGCATCCGCTGACCTATGCCAGCAAGGGCTATTTCTCGCTGCTCGCCACCGCCCGCGAGGCCGGCTTCGAAGTGGCGACGCGGCAGGCAAACTGACCGGCCCGCATTTGCGAGCCGGGGGACACGATGAGCGCGCGCCGCGATGGGGTTAGCGACGCGAAAGCGCCCGGCGATCCGCGCCGCCTTGCTCCCTGCGCGGCGCGGATCGCAGAATCCCGGCTCTGGATTGCAAACCCCGACTTTCAAGCTTGAGGCCGACCGGAAGCCGTGCCTTGATGCAACCGAGGAGGAGCGATATGGCTTTCGAAGCTGCGCTTGGCATGGAACGGCTTTGCACCATCCGCGAGATTGCCGAGAAGGCGGAACTTGGCGCCGCCACCGTGCATCGCGCGCTGAAGAACAGCCGCGAGATCCGTCCCGAAACCAGGCGGCTGGTGCTCGACACCGTCTGCCGGCTCAACGAGGAAAAGATCGCCCGCGCCGCCCGGTTCGTCGGGGGATAGTGCCTTGCCCGACCACATGCGCCTTTCCCTCGACATCATGTCGGTCGACCGCGCTTCGGAAGAACCGATGCATCGTCAGATCTACGGCGCCTTGCGACGCTTCATTCTTGACGGCCAGATCCCGCAGAACACGCTGCTGCCGTCGACGCGCTCGCTGGCCGAAGATCTGAAGGTCGGGCGCAACACGGTCATCGCCGCCTATGACCAGCTCCTTGCCGAAGGTTTTATCGAGGCGCGTGCCGGATCGGGCACCTGGGTGGCGCCGATCCAGCAGAACCGCCCCTTGGCATCCCTGCGCGCCGGACTGGCAGCGCCGCAAAAGCTGTCGCGGCGCGGTCAGACCATCGTCAACGGCCCGCAACCGCCGCGTAATGCCGGCGTCATCAATTTCCATCCCGGCGTGCCTGAAACGGCATCGTTTCCGTTCACCATCTGGTCAAGCCTTCTGGTGCGCAATGCACGCAGCCGCGACGATAGTCTGCTTGGTTATCTCTCCTTTGCCGGTCACCCCGGCCTGCGCCAGGCCATTGCCTCGACCATCGGCCTGTCGCGCGGCATCAGTTGCACCGCCGACCAGGTGATCATCGTCACCGGTGCGCAGGCAGCGCTCGATCTGGTCTCGCGCGTGCTGATGGACGAAGGCGACCATGTCTGGATGGAAGAGCCCGGCTATCTCGGCGCCAAAAGCGCCTTTCTCGCCAGCGGCGCCAAGCTGGCACCGTTGAAGGTCGACCGGCGCGGCTGGCATCTTGCCGATCCGGAGCTGCCGCCGCCGCGGCTAATCTATGTGACGCCATCCTGCCAATGGCCGTTCGGCACCATCATGCGCATCGAGGAGCGGCTGCAACTGCTCGACATCGCCGAACGCAACGGCGCCTGGATCGTCGAGGATGACTATGACGGCGAATACCGGTTCCGCGGCCGGCCGGTGCCGGCGCTGCGCGGGCTCGACCATGCCGACCGCGTCGTCTATATCGGCAGCTTCGGCAAGACGCTGATTCCGGCGCTGCGCATCGGTTATCTGATCGTGCCGCGCGAATTGTCGGTTCCGTTCGACCGGGCGGTGAGCATCACCGGCCAGTTCGCGCCGCTGATCCTGCAGGCAACGGTCAACGACTTCATCATGCAGGGCTATTTCGCCACGCACCTCAAGCGCATGCGCCGGCTCTACGCGCGCCGGCAGGCGAACTTCGTCAAGCTGTGCCAGGAGCATCTGGCCGAATGGCTGATCGTCACGGAAAACGATTCCGGCATGCAGCTGCTGGCGAGCTTCGTCAGGCCCTATAAGGACAGCGACGTGGTCGCCGCCGCCCTCAAGGAGGGGCTCGACGTTCAGGGCATCTCCATCAACTATCATTCCACTGAGCCCGAGCACGGCCTGCTGCTCGGCTATGCGGCGATGGACGAACGTCAGATCCTGCGCGCCGTTCTGGCGTTGCGCGCCGCGTTCCTAAGATTGGATAGAAGCTAGAGCCAGGCTCTCCATCTCGTTCACCGCGGGGTTGAGTCGGTCGCCCGCAGTGATTAGGAATATAGGGCGTCGGTCCTTGTTTTCGGCGTTCGCGCAAAGCGCGCTTCCCAAGGCCGAACCTCCCCGAAAACCAGAAGCATGCCCACCGCCGGTATTGGCGGGCAACGCATTCATCTGAACCATGAGGATTGCCATGAGAACCGCATCCTGTGCCTGCGGGCAACTGAGGATCTCCTGTAACGGAGAGCCGCAGCTGGTCGCACAGTGCCACTGCCTCGACTGCCAGAAACGGACCGGCAGCACATACGGCGTCGCCGCCTTCTTTGCGCGCGACAAGGTAGAAGCCGAAGGCGACGCCAGTACCTACAGGCGATCAGCTCGGAGCGGCCACCATGTCACTTTCCATTTCTGCCCGGGCTGCGGCTCGAGCGTCTTCTGGGAGCCCGAGCGAAAGCCTGAATGGATCGCCGTCGCGGTCGGCTGCTTCGCCGATCCCGCCTTTCCGGCCCCGGCGCATGTTGGGTGGGAAGACCGGCGTCATCCCTGGGTTTCCGGTTAGCGACGCCAACCCGCCAGCGCAGCGCTTTACCTTACTGGTTGATCTCGGGTTCAACGAGCTTCGCCAGATTTCGCAGCGACTCCTGCCAGCCGAGATAGCAGGCCTCAACCGGGATGGCGTCTGGGATACCTGCCTGCGTGATATTCACTTCGGTGCCGACCGACACTTTCTTCAATGTCACGGTCACCTCGATCTCGCCGGCCAGGTTGGGGTCGTCGAACCGGTCGGTGTAACGCAGTCGCTCATTGGGCACGAGCTCGACATATTCGCCGCCGAACGAGTGGCTGTCGCCGGTGGTGAAGTTGCGGAAGGACATTTTGAACGCACCGCCGACTTTCGCCTCGAAGTGATGAACCGTGCAGGTGAAGCCGTTCGGCGGAAGCCATTTCGCAAGTGCATCCGCTTCAAGGAACGCGCGGTAGACTTTCTCCGAGCTGGTTGTCAGAACGCGGTGCAGCCGTACGGTGCCGGGCATATCGTTAATCCTCCGTGTTGGTGATCGATGCCCCCTAGGACGAGCGGAGCCCGGCCTATCCGACACGGGCCTGCGGATTTTTTGGCGGCCGGTTATGCCGGCCGGAATCCTCGGCCGGCCACCGGGCAAGGAACTCGACCGCAGGGTAGCAAACCGCGCCGGATCTGGTCTAGTTCACACTGTCGAACTTCTGCAGATCAACCGGTGCCGCCTTGCGCAATTCGATATCATCGAGCGAAGCATTCTCCAGCGCCACCCGCGCCGCCGCGTCGATGTTGTGGATCATGTCCTGAATGTCGGTATCGCTGTGCGCCGGGTTCATGGCGACCATCACGGTGCGGTTGAGGATGTCGAGAGAGCGCTTGCCGAGGGCGTCGGAATAATCCAGCCGCAGGCCCTGGTTCTCGGGCAGTGCGTAAGGATTGAGCGCCGGATGATGCGCGCCTTCATGCATCAGCACCTGGTCCCACTGGGTGAAATTGTGACGGCCGGTCTTGCCGGCAACGACGCTCGGAATGGTCTTCGAAAAAGTCTGCGCCGCCTGCTCGCTCGGCAGCAGGTACATCACCTGTGCGGCACAATCGTCGTCCGCGCTGTTCATCGGCGACGGCGTCAGCCCAAGATTGCTAAGGTGGCGGGTACCGGCCAGCACCGTCTTCTTCTCGACCCGCATCGCCTCGATGATGCCGTCCAGCCGGTCGAGTTGGACGTTGAGCATCGCCCCCATCAGTTCGGAAGCACGCGCGCCGATGCCGGCGAAGGGTTTGATGCTGTCGCTTCTGCCCTGCCAGTAGAAATGGCAAGGGTCGATGGCGCAGCGCGCCCGCTCCGCCACTTTCGGGTCGCTGGTGGCGATACCGCCGCCCTCGCCCGAGGTCATGTTCTTGAAGTAGTTGAAGGAATAGGCGCCGGCATGGCCGATCGAGCCGAGCTTGCGGCCCTCATAGCCGCCGCCGATGCCTTGGCAGACATCCTCCAGCACCAGCAAGCCGCGCTTGGCAGCAATGTCCATGATCGCATTCATGTTGCAGGCCGCGCCCCACATATGCACCGGGATGACCGCCCTGGTGCGCGGCCCGATGGCATCGCGCAGGGCGATGGGATCGATGGTCAGGCTCTCGTCGATGTCGACGATGACGGGAATGGCCCCGACCGACAGCACCGCGGTCGCTGTCGCCATATAGGTGTGCGCCGGCACCAGCACTTCGTCCCCCGGGCCGATGCCGAGGCCGATCAGGCCGGCGGCGAGCCCATAGGTGCCGCTGGCGGCCAGCGCGAAATGCTCGACGCCAAGATGCTGCGCATAGCGGGCCTCGAAGCGGTCGCATTCGCTGTCCTTGCCGTAACGAAACAGCGCGCCCGAGCGGATCACCCTGGCAATGGCTTCGATTTCCTCTTCGCCGGCGGTGTACATGACAGGCCTCCAGTCACTTGATAATGTGGGTCACTTGATAATGTGGTCGCTTGATGGTGTGGACAGCTGTAGGCTTGTCGGCACGGTTTGAAAGAACCACTCCGCCGCTATTCGACCAAGCCATCTGCGCCCGGAAGACGGTTCCTATGACTGGTTTTGAACCGTGATTGGGGAAATCGGCAGCTAAGTGTCTCAGCCGGCAGGCAAATCGTACCCATCCGAATTCGCCAAAGTGGCCCTGTCGGAAAGGCAGGTTTCGGCGTTCCATTCCGGCCAGTTGGGCAAACGGTTGGTTCCATGAAATACGGGACACACTTTGGAAGACCCTGGAAACCGGCGTGCCGGCGGAAAGGCGGCCGTTCGTGAACGCCGCCGGCTCCAGCAAACGGATCGTACTCCACGAGGACGATGTCGGCATGTGCCACGGCGCCAACAGCGCCTTCCTCGAATTGAGCGGGCTGGGTGTCTGCAGTTCCGGCGCGGTGATGGTGCCGTGCCCGTGGTTCCTCGAAATGGCCGAAAGCGCCGCCGCCAACCCTGGCCTCGACCTCGGCGTCCACCTTACGCTGAACAGCGAGAAGCAGCACTACAAATGGCGGCCGTTGACCGCGCCGTCGCGGGCGGCCGGCTTGACCGACGAGTTCGGCTTCTTGTGGCCGGATGTGGCGACCACGCGCCGCAAGGCGGTGCCGCAGGCGGTCGAGGCCGAGCTTCGCGCCCAGATCGACACCGCCTATCGCGCCGGCATCGACGTCACCCATCTCGACGCGCATATGGGAGCGGCATTGTCGCCGGAATTCTGCAACATCTACATCAAGCTCGGGCTCGAATATCAACTGCCCGTGCTGCTGACCAAGACGCTGTCCGCCTATTCCCCCAACGACAATCTGGTCGGCGTCACCGAGGAGGCGTTCCAGCGCGGCGTGGCGCTGGCCCGCGCTGGCGGCTTTGCCATTTTCGACGCCGCCATCCAGACGACCTGGGGCCGGCCGCGTTCCAGGCCGATCGAGCCGGCTTACAAGGCGCTCATCGAGGGTGTGCGCGAGGGCCTGACCTTCTTTTGCCTGCATTGCAACGCGCCCGGTGAACTCGAGCTGATCGAGCCGCGCTCCGCCTATATTCGCACCGAAGAGTACGAGCTGTTCCGAGACCAGGGCTTTCGCGACTGGCTCGCCGCACAGCCGATCGACGTCATCGGCATGAAGCCGTTGCGCGAGGAGCTTCGCGCAGCGCTCTCGGCCGGGCGATCATCAACAACAGCCCGCGGCAACAACGCGGGCGAACAGCGATCGGCGTCGGCAAAGGCCCGCAAAGCGGCCACCCGATCCGCAACGTGAGCCGATCGTCGTGGCCGGAAAACGGCGCCAGAGGGATTGGAACTGCAACGACAAATGGGAGAATAGGATGAAAACTCTTCTGAAAGTGGCATTGGGCGCCTTCGTTTCGGCGGGCCTGATGACAGGTATCGCGCATGCCGCGGGCCTGAAGGATCCGAAGGACGTCCGCATCACCTTCGTAGTGCATGGGTCGGCGTCCGATCCGTATTGGTCGGTGGTCAAGCGCGGCGTCGATGACGCGGCCGCCCTTACCGGCGCCAAGGTCGAATATTACGCGCCGCAGGTCTTCGACGTGGTCGAGCAGGCCCGGCTTCTCGACGCCGCCATCGCCACCAAGCCGGATGGTATCGCCGTCTCCATCGCCGACGCCAATGCGCTCGGCAAATCGGTCAAATCCGGGCTTGCCGCCAATATTCCGATGGTGGTTCTGGATTCCGGTGAAAAGGAAGGCGCCGAGCTCGGCACGACGCTCTATGTCGGCACCGTTTCCGAATATGATTCCGGCAAGAAGGCCGGCGAGCGGCTGGCCAAGGAAGGCACGCTCAAGGTCGTCTGCATCAACCACGAGGTCGGCAATGTCAGCCTCGACCAGCGCTGCCAGGGCCTCAATGACGGGCTGAAGCCCTCCGGCGGCGGCACCGAGGTTCTGGCAGTGGCGCCGGATCCGGCCGACATCCAGCGCCGCACCGAGGCCTATCTGTCGGCGCATCCCGACACGCAGGCCGTCTTTGCGCTTGGCGCCACCGCCGCCAACCCGCTGATCCCGATGTTCCGCGACAAGGAACTGTTCGGCAAGCTCAAGCTCTACACATTCGACATCAGCCCGGAGGTCCTCGATTCTGTCGTGGCCGGCGAAATGGGCTTCGGCATGGACGCCCAGCAATATCTGATGGGCTATCTGCCGGTGATCTATCTGGTCGAGCAAGCGACGCACGGCTTTTGGCCGCAGAACAACGCCTATACCGGACCGCTGTTCATCGACTCGCCGGAAAAAGCCAAGGCGATCCTGGCGCTCGCCAAAGAGGGCATCCGCTAAGCAAGCGCTTCGACGGAACGGGAGAATGCCAAGCGCACTCCCGATCCGTTCGAAGATTGCGAATTGAGCGATTGGAGAGCCTAATGGCGGTCGTGGAAGACAAGGCTATATCTCCGGGCGAACTGAAGGCGACCGACCGCTTCGGCATGACGTCGAAGCGGGCTGCCGGCGCCGACGAACGGCTGGCCAGCACCGGCAAGCTGACCCAGTGGCTGCGCCGGCCGGAAGCCGGTGCTGCCGGCGGATTGCTTGCGACGATCATCATCTTTGCGCTGCTGCCGGGCGCGGCAAACCTCTATTCGCTGCAGGGATCGATGACATTCCTGACGCTGTCGGCGGAGCTCGGCATCGTCGCCACCGCGGCAGCACTCCTCATCATCGCCGGCGAGTTCGACCTTTCGGTCGGCTCCATGGTCGGCTTTGCCGGTGTCGTCATCGGGCTGACGGTGAAGTACTGGGGCCTGCCGCTATGGGGTGGCATCGCCTGTGCCTTCGCCGTTGCCATCCTCACCGGCTATCTCAACGGCCTGATCGTGGTGAAGACGCGCCTGCCCTCCTTCATCGTCACGCTCGCCACGCTCTATATCCTGCGCGGATTGTCGATCGGCATCACCCGCGCCGTCACCGGCCGCACCCAGATCCCCTACATACTCGAAGGCGCACCGGATCCGGCGACGGCCGGCATTTTCAACGGCCATCTGCTCACCGGCCTGTTCCACTGGATGGGCGCGCAAGGCTGGATCGCCACCCGCAGCGACGGCATTCCCTTCGTCGCCGGCATTCCGATGTCGATCGTCTGGTGGCTCGGCCTGACGGCGCTGGCCGGCTACGTGCTCACCCAGACGAAATACGGCAACTGGATCTTCGCCACCGGCGGCGATCTGATCGCAGCCCGCAACGTCGGCGTGCCGGTCGATCGCGTCAAAATCAGCCTGTTCGTCTACACCGCCTGCGCGGCGACGCTGCTTGCCACCATCCAGGTGATGGAGGCGGGCTCCGCCGACACCACGCGCGGCCTGCTCAAGGAATTCGAGGCGATCATCGCCGCCGTCATCGGCGGCGTGCTGCTCACCGGCGGCTACGGCACCGTCTATGGCGTGCTGTTCGGCGCGCTGATCTTCGGGCTGGTGCAGATGGGCATCTTCTACACCGGCATCGACACCGACTGGTTCAAGGTCTTCCTCGGCATCGTCATCCTGATGGCCGTGCTGGTCAACAACTACATCAGGCTGAAGGCGCTCGGCCGCGGAGGTGGCAAATGACCGAGCCGGCCCAAATGACCGAACCGGCCCAAATGACCGAACCGGCAATGGAACTGCGCGGCGTCAGCGTTAATTTCGGCTCGGTGCGCGCCCTCCAGGACATCGACATCAAGGTCTATCCGGGCGAGGTCCACTGCCTGCTCGGCGACAACGGCGCCGGCAAGTCGACGCTGATCAAGGTCCTGTCCGGCGTCTATCGGCCGAGCAAGGGCGAAATCCTGGTCGACGGCAAGCCGGTCACCTTCCGCAGCCCGCGCGACGCGCAGGAGCTCGGCGTGGCAACGGTGTTCCAGGACCTCGGCATGATCTCGCTAATGTCGATCACCCGCAACTTCTTCCTCGGCCGCGAGCCGACCAAAAGCAGCCTGCCCTTCTCACGCATCGACAAGGAGCGCGCCAACACCATCGCCAGGCAGGCGATGGCCGATATCGGCATTGACGTGCGCGATCCGACGCAGGCCGTCGGCACGCTGTCGGGCGGCGAGCGCCAGTCGGTGGCGATCGCCCGCGCCGTGCATTTTGGTGCGCGCGTGCTGATCCTCGACGAGCCGACTTCCGCACTCGGCGTCCACCAGGCGGCGATGGTGCTGAAATTCATCATCGAAGCACGCATGCGGGGTTTGGCCGTCATCTTCATCAGCCACAACATCCACCACGCCTATCCGGTCGGCGACACCTTCACCCTGCTCAACCGCGGCCGCAATCGCGGCACCTATGCCAAATCGGAAATCTCGCGCGACGAGGTCATCTCGATCATGTCGGGCGGCGAGGATCTGAAAGCGGTCGAGGCGGAGATTGCCGGCCTGCTCGCCCAGATCGGCAACCGGCCGCCTGCGGCGCCTTGAGCTGACAATCGGACATTGCGGGGAATGATCCAATGAGCAGGATACGCGTCGGGGTCGTCGGCGCCGGCATGATCTCGCAGGTCGAGCACATCCCCAATCTGCTGCGCCTCGGTGAATTGTTCGAGCTGGTCGGCGTCGCCGATCCCTCGAGGATTTCGCGGCAGTTCGTCACCGACACCCATGGCATTGCCAATTTCGAAACAATCGACCAGCTCTTCGACCAACACCTCGACGCGGTGGTGATCGGCTCGCCGGACCCGCTGCATCACGAACAAGTGCTGGCGGCGCTGGCGCGCGGCCTGCACGTCTTTTGCGAAAAACCACTCTGCTATCCGCTGGCGGAAATCGCCGGGATCATCGCCGCGCGCGATGCCGCCAGGAAAATCGTTCAGGTCGGCTATATGAAGCGCTTTGATCCGAATTACCGGCTGGCGCTCGCTTCGCTGCCTGGAACATCGAGCACGCTGCGCGCGGTCTCGGTGGAGGTAAACGATCCCGACGCCTGGCCGTTCATTGCCCATCAGCCCTACAGGCGCGGTACCGATATCCCACAAGACATGGTCGCCACTGTCGCCGCAAAGCAGAAGCGCCAGGTCGAAGAGGCCGTCGGCGTGCATCTGACCGATCTCGCTTTCCGTGGATTTACCGGCGCTTACAGCTCGGCCTTGATTCACGATGTCAACGCCGTCCATGGTCTGCTCGATGCGCTCGGCGTGCCGGACGGCGAGGTCGTCGGCGCGCAGATCTTTGCCAATGGCGACGGCGGCCACGGCGCCGTCAAGTTGCTGGACGGGCAGGCGCTGTGGACCATGACGCATCTCACCGTGCCCAAGCTCGCCGACTACAAGGAGCGGATCACGCTGTTCTTCGACGATGCCAGCCTCGAGCTCGAATTCCCCTCGCCCTGGCTCAACCATCATCCGACCCGGCTGACGGTGACGACCTCGGACGGTCACACGCTGTCGAAGAAAGATTTGCGGGCCGGTTACGCCGAAGCCTTCGTCGAGGAGATGCGTGGCTTCTGGGCGGCGATCGTCAATGGCGATGCCGTCGTCAACCCGCCCGAACACGCCGCCCGCGACCAGGCGCTGCTGATCGGGCTGACCCGGCGGCATCTGGCCTCATAAGATCGTCGGCTTTCAGATCTTGGCGGCGCGCAGTTCATCACGCATGCCGCGCATGCCGATCACTTCGATGTCGAACTCGCTGATCCACGCCTTGACGCGCGCCGTCTTGAACAACGCGTATTCCTCGGTCCGCAGATGGGCATCCGGAGGATTGATCGCCTCGAAATCGCCTACCGTGTTGAAATGCAGCGACAGGAAACTCAACCCCTCCGGGATTCTGGCAAACATCGCGTGGTAGGCCGTCTGCGCATCCGTCTTGCGCGCCCAGGGCGTTTCCAGAACGATGTCGAACACCGGTTCGCCTGCCGCTTGCGCCGTTACGATTTCGGCATCGTAGCGGGCAATGTCCAGCTCACCGGCATAGCTCGCCGGGTTGTAGCCCGACAGGTCCTTCACCAGCAGCGCCGGCAGCCGGTATTCCCGGCCGAGCTTGCGATAGATGGCGATGAATTCCGGCATCTGCGCCGTGCCCATGTGAGCGTCGAGATGGGTGATGTCGATGCCGGCAGCGATGGCGCATTCGATCTGCGCACGCAGTTCCGCTTCCACCGCATCGGGATGGGCTTTGCGCGCCTGCGGTACGGTCGTGCCAGAAATAGCCGAACTCGTCAGTCATCGCAGCCGATTTGGGCGGGTTGGTCAGCGGACGCCAGCGATACGGCTTCTGCTCGCTGGTCAGCGTCAAGTGCACGCCGAGGTCGAAATCGGGATTGGCGACGGCGATCTGAGCGGCTTCCGGGAACCACGGGCATGGCGCCATCACCGAACCGGAACTGCATGTGCCGAACTTCGACAGTTCGAAAAACGCGACATTTGCGCCATGGCTCATGCCGACGTCGTCCTCGTGGATGACGACACGCTTCCTTGCGGTCTTTACGGTCATTTCCTGCTCCTGAACTGCTGCATTGTCATCTCACCCGACACGGGCAACGAGGTCGGTCAATTCGTCGAGCTCGATCTCGTCACGCCGGAACCGGCCCGCCACGCGCCCCTGCGCCAGAACCACCAGATCGTCGGCCACCGAGAGCGCGTGACGGAAATTGTGGGTGATCAGGATGACCGCCTGGCCCTGCTCGCGTGCCCTGAGAATGTGCTCGAGCACCCGGCCTGCCTGACGCACGGCCAGAGCCGACGTAGGCTCATCCAGCACAAGCAGCGACGATCCGAAGAACATGGCTCTTGCGATTGCCAGGGACTGGCGTTCGCCGCCGGAAATGTTGACGCCGCGTTCGTCGAGACCGCGTTCCCAGCGCACCCCGAGCTGATGCAGCGCCGAGCGCGCCATGTCGTCGGCGCGTTTCATGTCGAGCCATTTGAACGGCCCGAAACCTTTCAGCGGTTCGCGGCCGAGCACGACATTGCGTGTGACCGACAGCAATTCGCAGACGGCAAGGTCCTGGAACACCGTGGCAATGCCGCGTTCGCGCGCCTGAGCCGGGTTGGCGAAAGCCACCTTCTCGCCGTTGAAGCGCAATTCTCCCCTGTCCGGCGGGAAGACGCCGGACAGGATCTTGATCAAGGTCGATTTGCCGGCGCCGTTGTCGCCGAGCAGCGCCAGGATGCGTCCGGCATAGGCGCTTAGCGACACGTCGACCAGCGCGGTGGTGGCGCCGAACCCTTTCGACAGGTTGACAGCCTCGATCACCGGCACCGCGCCGGCAGCGACCGGCTCGACCGGAGGGCGGCGAAGGGTCAGGTCGTCGGAGCCGCTGCCGGCCGGCAGCCGGGCCCCGCGCTGGGCATCCAGGCCAGACGGCTCGCTCATCGCGTCTTCTCCTTCGCCGCCGTTGCGGCGTTGCCGGCAATCGCCGCGTCGGCAGCACTGCTGTCGCGCTTGAAGCCGCCCATCGGCCTGGATTTGGCGATTCGGCGCGCCACCGAGGTATTGAGGATGACCGCGCCGACCACAATGACGCCGGTGAGCGTGCGGAAGAAATGGCCGGGAGCGCCTGCCAGCACCAGGCCGACCTGGATCATGCCGAAGGTGACGGCTCCGAGAATGGTGCCGATGACGCTGCCGTAGCCGCCGGCCAGCAGCGTCCCGCCGATAACTGTAACGGCTACCGCCTGCAGTTCGATGCCCTCGCCGCGCAACGCGTCGACGGAGGAAAAGCGGGCAACCTGGATGACGCCGGCGATGGCTGCCAGCGCGGATGTGATCATGAACAGGATGACGGTGACGCGGTCCACCGGTACGCCGAGATTGCGCGCCGCCTGTTCGTTCTGGCCACGTGCCTGGATCCAGTTGCCGAACCTGGTGCGCGCCAGCAGGAAGGTGCCTGCCAGCCCGATTGCCAGGAACCACAGCATCGACATACGAAAGCCGGCAAGCAGCGGACCCGCCATTATGGCCTTGAATCCAGGCGGAATGGCGACCGTCATCGGAAAGCCGCCGGTCAGCGCGATCAGTATGCCGCGCCAGATCAGCATGGTGCCGAGCGTCACGACGAAGGAATGGATGCGGAACCTGACCACGATCATGCCGTTGGCCCAGCCAAGCGCGGCTCCGACGGCCACCGCGACCGGCGCGGCGACGATCGGTGGCAGGCCGAAGTCGCGCATCAGCACCACGCAGACGAACGAGGTGAGTCCGAGCACCGCGCCCACCGACAAGTCGAAGTGACCGCCGATCATCAGCAGCGTGACGCCGACGCTGACGATACCGAGTTCGGCCGCGACGGCCATGATGCTGATGTAGGACAGCCTGGTGGGGAAAAGCTGCGGGCTGAGCGCGGTGAAGACCAGGAACAGGATGACGACGGCCGCGATCGACGTCGCCTCCGGCCGCAGCATCAGCCGTCTCAGCGCCTCGCCGGCGACCACACGGGAGGAAGGCTTGTTGGCCGCATTCGGCCCGGGCTGTTCGTTCATGCCGTCACCCCGATACAAGAGTGGCCACGAAGATGGCGAACGGGCGGCTTGGCCGCCCGTCCTGGACGCGTGCTAGGTTTTTGCTGTCGTCCAAAAACCACTGATGGACTTTTGGGCGGCGTGCATCAGCGATAGCCCTCCTTCACCAATGCCGAGACGCGCTCCACATTGTCCTTGTCGACGACCGTCGGACCGGTCAGGAAGTAATTACCTTCGATCAGGCCGTATTTCAGGTAGTGGGTCAGGAGCAGCACAGGCATGTAGCCGCGCCAGAACTGCTGCTGGTCGATGGTGAACGCCTGCCGGCCATCCTTTATCGCATCGAGCGATTGCGCGACGATGTCGTAGCCGGTGAGCACCAGGTCGTCCCGGCCGCTATCTGCCTTGGCGGAGAGGAAACCATCGATCACGTCGCATGTGCTCGTGGCCGCGGCCGTATCGGGGTGCACGCGCAGGTAATTTGACAGCGCTTCCGCCTGCTGGCCCGGATCCATGGTCAGTTCGAGGAAGTCGGCCTCGATGCCGGCCTTCTTGAGCTCATCGATCTGCGACGTCGCCCTGAGCTGGCAGCTCGCGTCGCCCGGCTGTTGATTGGCGACCACGACGCGGCCCTTGACGCCCATCGAGACCAGTCGCTGCGCCGTCAACTTGCCCGCCGCCGCTTCATCAGATCCGGTGCGGAACAGGAAGAAATCGTTGGGATCGCGCACTTGCGAGCCGGACGGCGGCGCGGCGGCGCTGCCGAAGGCAATGCCGGCTTCCTTGGCGCGCGCGGCGACATCGGCATAGGACGAATCCTCGGCGAAGGCGCAGATGGCGATGCCGTTGGCCTGGGCGGCGATCGCCTCCTCGATCTTCTGCACCTGGTTTGGAATGGTAAGCTGATCCGGGAAAATATAGGTGACCTTCACGCCGAGGTTTTTGCCGGCCTCCTCGGCGCCGCGTGCCAGATAGCCATGAAAGCCCGTCGGTGCGGCACAGCCGACAAAATAGATCGAGATATCCTTGTCCTGCGCCATGGCCGCTGCGCCGAAGACCGGCAGCAAGGCCACCGCCGAAATGGCGACAACCCGGCTGACGTGGAAGCCAATTTTCGATAGCCCATTTTTCATGCTCATGCCGATTTCCCCTATGCTTGTTGTTAAGGTCGACCCAAGCGACTTGCGCATCTGGAAGCTAATCGGCAGCCGGTTCGTCAAACAGACCCATTTCGTATCGATTGACGGGAACCATTCGTGCCGAAACCTCGCCGGCAAACATTGGTCAAGCGCGCACCATCGGCGGCCGCACCGACACAATCCGACTGTTTGAATGTGTGGCGGCGGCTACCTGGACTTGATGACGCTGTCGGTATTGGCCAGCAGCTTGCGCACCGCATTGCGCGCCGCGTCCGGCCGCTGCAGGCGGATGCTCTTCTCGATTGCCTCATGCAGCCTCTGCGCATGCTGCAAATCGTCGAGTTCCCGCGTGGTATAAGCGAACAGATGATCGAATGCCGATTCGATCAGCACGCCGAGCGGCACCAGCAGATCGTTGCCCGAGGCGCGCAGGATGGCGAGATGAAAACGCGTGTCGGCGCGCGTCCGCTCCTGCAGGTTGGTCGCCTCGCCCATCTCGCGGCAGGCCTGGCTGATCTCGGCCATCTGCTCGTCGGTGCGTCGCATGGCGGCAAAGGCGCTGGCCTCCGGCTCGATGATGTGGCGGAATTCCTGCACGGTCCTGAGGAACACCTCGCGGTCCGGCGAGGTCGCGTACCAGGCCAGCACGTCGCGATCGAGCAGGTTCCAGCGTTCCTTAGGCTCGACCCAGCTGCCGATTTTGGGACGTGACGACAGCAGGCTCTTCGCCATCAGCATTTTGATGGCTTCGCGCACCGCCGAGCGGCTGACGTCGAAAGTCTCGGACCATTTGGCTTCGTTGGGCAGGATGGTTCCCGGCGGATAATCGCCGCGCACGATCCTCAGCCCGATTTCGTTGGCCAGCGAGGCATGCACGCTCGACCCCGGTATGCGCGCCGCATCGACCCGGCGAATACCGCTCGTGCGTTCGGCGAACGCCTCGGCCGCTGTCTTTCCCTTATTCGGCTTCGCGTCCTGCATAGCTCCACAAAGTCCGGATTTGGAGGCGTGTCAAGGAGATGAAATCGCCGGCAATATCCTAGCTTGATTTTCCGCATCCGTCCCCTCGCCGACACCGCGCTTTGCCGGGCGTTCACGCCGGGGAGGCACGAACGGCTTCTCTTTGTCCCGGCTGAATTCCTCGATCAGGAAATCAAGGAAGACGCGGATTTTCGGGGCAAGATGCTGGCGTGCCGGATAGACCGCGTAGAGCGTGGTTTCAACCTTGTCCCAGTCATCCAGAGCCGATTGCAGCCGGCCTGCTTTCAGGTCGCTCTCGACATAGGGATAGGGGATCAGGCTGACGCCGAAGCCGGCACGCAGCGCATCGCGCACGGCAAGGCTTGACGAGACCGTATATCGTCCGTCGATGGCGATCCGCTCGGCGCGGCCGTCCTTGCGGAATTCCCATATGTCCGCATGCCCCGAGAGGCTGAACCGGATGCAATTGGCCGCCTTCAAATCGGCAGGCGTCTTGGGCCGGCCATGCTCCTCGAAGTAGGACGGAGCTGCGCAAAGCACGTGCGGCATGACCGCAAGCTTTCTGGCGACCAGGCTGGAATCCTCGAGATTGTCGCTGCCGCGAATGGCAAGGTCAAATCCCTCCCGCACGATATCGACGCGCCTGTCGTCAAGGTGCAGATCGAGCTTCAAATCGGGATAGCGCGATAGAAACGCGGGGATGGCAGCCGAAAGCCGCGTCAACGTGACAGTCATCGGCGCGCTGACCCGCAACGTGCCGCTCGGCGCCGTCTTGATCGGGCCGAGCACCTGGTCGGCCCTGGCCAGCGCATCGAGCCCCTGCGTGACATGCTCCAGGTAGATCCTGCCCTCTTCGGTCAGCGCCATGCGCCGCGTTGTCCGGTTGATGAGCCGCACCCCCAGATGCGCCTCCAGCTCGGCGATGTTCTTGCTGATAGCGGGAGGCGAGAGACCGAGCCGCCGTCCGGCTTCGGCAAAGCTGTTCAGTTCCGCCACCTGGCGGAAAACCTGCAACGCCGTCAGGCGATCCATCGCACCATTCTCTTCCAGTAAATAATGTCTTGCAATTGTTGCATATTATCGCTCCTTGGTAAATTCTCTATCTGCTTCCCGAACGACTTTCTCAGTTTCGGAATGACATGATGACCAACCCCGCAATTTTCCTTATCGAGCGCCGCATGTCGGCCAATCGGTTCGATGCCTCGCACGAATTGACGGATGCCGAGATCGAGGAACTGGCACGTCTCGCAACGCGCGCGCCAAGCGCCTACAACCTTCAGAATTGGCGGTTCATCGCGGTGCGGACGCCGGAAGCAAAGGCACGATTGCGCAGCCTCGCCCATGGCCAGGCCAAGGTGCAGGACGCCGCCGTCACCTTCATAATCTGCGGCGTACTGCCCGACCACGCTGCCCTCAATGCCAGGCTGCGTCCTTTCGTCGAAGCCGGCTTCATGCCGGTGGATATGGCTTCGGGCTGGCGGGAGGGCGCCCGCGCCCAATATGCCGATCCTCTAGCGGCCCGCGACGAAGCGGTGCGCTCGGCAACGCTTGGCGCGGCAACGCTGATCTTCGCGGCCGAAGCGCTGGGGCTGGTCTCCGGTCCGATGGCAGGCTTCGATGCCGACGGCGTGGCGCGCGAGTTTGGCCTTGCGCGGAATGAAGTGCCGGTGATGCTCATCGCGGTCGGCCGCGCCGCGCCCGGAAACTGGCCGCAAAAGCCGCGCCGCCCTCTTGCCGAAGTTCTGGAAATCTTATGAAAACGCACCGTTCCGATCTGCTGCTTACAGCCATCGCACCCGCAATATGGGGCAGCACCTATATCGTCACCACGCAGTTCCTGCCGAACTTCTCGCCGATGACGGTCGCAATGCTGCGAGCCCTGCCCGCCGGATTGCTGCTGCTGGCGATCGTCCGGCAATTGCCGACGGGCATCTGGTGGCTGCGCAGTTTCGTCCTCGGAGCCCTCAACATCTCGATCTTCCTGAGCATGTTGTTTGTCGCCGCCTACCGGCTTCCGGGCGGGGTCGCGGCGACCGTGCTGTCGGTCCAGCCGTTGATTGTGATTTTCCTCGCTGCTGCCCTGCTTGCCAGCCCTGTCCGCCGGTTGGCGATCGTCGCCGCCCTTGTCGGGATCGCCGGTGTCGCGTTGCTGGTGCTGACCCCGAATGCGACGCTCGATGCGGCCGGCGTTGCCGCCGGCCTCGCCGGGGCGGCCTCAATGGCCTTCGGAAGCGTATTGAGCCGCAAGTGGCAGCCGCCAGCATCGCTGCTCGCCTTTACGGCATGGCAACTGACTGCCGGCGGTCTCCTTCTCGTTCCCGTGGTCCTGCTTTTCGAACCACCCATCCCGTTCCCGACCGCGGCCAACCTGCTTGGACTGGTATGGCTCGGCCTGATCGGTGCGGCGCTGACCTATGTCCTCTGGTTCCGGGGCATTGCGCGACTCGAATCTTCGGTGGTGTCATCGCTGCTTTTCCTCAGCCCGGTGACCGCCGTGCTGCTCGGATGGGTAATCCTGGATCAGACGCTGACCTTGCCTCAAATCGCCGGCGTCGTTTTCGTCATCGGCAGCATCTGGCTGGCTCAACGCCCCAGTCGCAACGAGGCATGATGCATGTCGCGCACAAGTGTGCAGCGGTTTTGCGATAACGACATGCATCAAAACAAGAACCGAAAGCGCGTCGCATGAGGCCGGTCGAACGCGCGCGTTTTAGGCCGCCGACTTGTGTCGGCGGATTGTTCGGCACTATGGTCAAGCGGCGGAGGGTCTGCCGATGCCACAACGCCCTTATGATGAGCGCCTGCTCCGACAGGCGTTCGAAGTCGCACGCAAGGCCCGCGATGCCGGCGAGCATCCCTTTGGTTCGCTGCTCGCCGACAAAGACGGCAATGTGTTGCGCGAGCAGCCCAACGCTTACAAAGCCCACGGGGGCGACCGCACCGCTCATGCCGAAAGGCTGCTGGCCTCGTGGGCGGCGATGAATGTCAGTCTCGAAAAGCTGGCCTCCTGCACCCTTTACACGTCGGCCGAACCTTGCGCGATGTGCTCCGGCACAATCTATTGGGCGGGCATCGGACGGGTCGTCTTTGGGCAGAGCGAACATGACCTCAAGCGGCTGACGGGTGCACATGTCGAGAATCCCACGCTCGACCTGCCCTGCAGGATCGTCTTCGAAGCCGGGCAGCGTCCGACTGAAGTCGTCGGCCCGCTGCTTGCCGATGAAGCGGCGCAACTCCAGGCCGAATTCTGGAAGGACAAGTAGGGTCAGGACTCGTTGATTCAGAGGCAGAAGCGACTGCCGAGGTGGACTACGACCTAGCGTCCGGACCCACAAGGGAGATGGCGTTGGCAGCGGTTTTCGTGATTCACGGTCTCCAAAGGGAGACCAATGACGAATCGCGATACTGGCTATGCGAGCCCGCCGATCATTCACAACGCCTTCCTCATCCGCAACAGTGGCACGCCCGCTCCGCCTCTGTTGTCGACGACTTCTTCAACCGCCTCAAAGCCGCAGGCCCGATAGAGCGGTTCGCCGGCCCTCGTTCCCATAAGCTCGACACTTGTGAAGCCCTCGCCGCGGGCAGCGTCCTCGCACAGCGTGAGGATTAGACGCCCCACGCCTCGGCGGATGAAGCTGGGATGCGTATACATGGCACGCACGCGCGCAGCGTCTTTCGTCGGGTCAAGCAGAGCTGTATCGCGCCCGGGTGAACGGTCGCCGCCGTAGAGGGTTGCGCGCCGACTCCATCCGCCGCAACCGGCCAAGACGCCATTCTGCTCCACAATGAAATATGTTCCATCATCAACGAGTTGCGTATCGAGCCCCATGATTGCTCGGCTCGAAGCGATCTGCTCCTCGGTGAGGAACGGCTTCTGAAGCTCGCCGATGGCTGCATTCATCAGCACAGCCAGCGTCGGCATATCGGCACGTGTCGCCAACCGATGGTCCAGGCTGATCCTCGGCATTCTTCCGCAGGTCCAGTGCAATCCGCTTTGAAGTTAGCACAAGATCGTCATGATGATGGGACAAACCTAAGGCACGGCCGGGGATAGTGTCTCAGTTTGAAATTTAGGCCTTTGCCAAAAGGTCGCGCATGACCTTGCCCCTCTTATCTAATCCGGTTTGAAGTTCGTTCTGGCCCATCGAGAGGACCAGGACATGAAACGTAGCCGCTTCTCT
>NZ_JAMYOL010000023.1:0-83880 GCF_040319815.1 Mesorhizobium sp. M0854 | reverse complement strand
GAGAAGCGGCTACGTTTCATGTCCTGGTCCTCTCGATGGGCCAGAACGAACTTCAAACCGGATTAGATAAGAGGGGCAAGGTCATCAGCAACCAACGGCATCAGTGTTTCTACGGCCGTACAGCCCCTCGCGCGCGGTCATCTGCACCACGATGGAGCACTCGTTTCGATCCTCGAGGCCGTCGTCGGTGCGCCAGGCGAATGGGCTACGGCGCTGATTTCGACGGCCTCCCAAGGTCGCCGCATCGCCGTGTGTATCGACGACTGCGAATTTCAGGGCACGACTTGACGGGCCATTTTGGTTAAGTGCCCCTCGCGTTCACGATCTGCCTAACCAAGCTCGCAAACTAAGCTTCACTATTGTCGCCTCGGGACGGCTCGCATCCTAGAGCAGGAGGATGGCTCTGAGAGTGAAGCGCGTGCGCTCGGCCAGCGCTTCGGTGTAGCAGATGAATCGTTGGTTGCTGACGAGCTTGTTGCGGCTTCCGGCCATTATTTGCGCATGTGCAGAATGGCGAAGCGCTTGATACAAGCTGACGCTCGAGCGATCGGCTCTTATCGTCTCCATGAAGTTACTGCACCTATTGCGTTTTTATTTTCTATCTGCCAGTATTGTTAAAAGAGAGGGGGCGTACCTAATCGGTGCGCCTTAGTTCCCGTCCAGAGCATGTCATTTGCTTCTCGCGATATTGTATCTCGACAAGATGATTAGAGTTTTTCCGTCGTTTTGCCAGATCTGTTGATCGGCACACGTTGGTAACAGACATGTCCAGTCAAAATGACGACGATGTCAGGAAATCGCTCTTCGAACAGGGCGAGGATGGGACCGTACGCTACGAGACGCAAGTCAAACCTGCCGATAACTCGGGCTATGCAGGCGAGTTGCGGGGCTTCTATCCCGATACAAGTCCGCAGGGTGGAGTGGGCGTCTGGCTTCCCAAGTATAGCACCAAGGGCGGCCGTCCCGGCGGGACGCACGACGGTATCGACATCTACGCGCCGTATTTCGATTTCCCCCTCGAAACGCCGATATATGCGATGGTGTCGGGCACCGCGACCGCGAAGTCGAACGCGCTCGACCCGAACGACATCGGAAACAGAATCTGGCTCTGGCCTGAAAACGCAAGCGGCGACACCCGCTACATTTTCGGTCACCTGAACCGTTTCCGCGGCCGTTTCAAGCCTACCTACAATCCCGGCCAGGCCCGCAAGGTTCGAAAGGGCGAGCTGATAGGCTATGCCGGTCACAGCGGCAATGCCGATGAGCACAGGGAGGCATCGTCGATCGGGGAGTTCTATATAAACGCCGGTCACGTCCACCTCAAATGGCAGAAGGCGGGCGCGGTGGGCGACGGTGCGATCGAGCTCGGTTGGAAGCTCCGCTTCAACAAACCGGGGGAGCTGGGCCCGCTGCATCTCGACCAGTTCAAAACCCAGTTGCGGCTCGATACCAAGATTTCGAGATCCCCCCAAAAAGGATTGCTTGGAGCGCGATCGCGGGGGCCGGAAACAACTCCCTGGAACGCGCCGGCAACCAGCCTGGGCGAGCCGTTCGAACTGATCGACGTCGACGACCGGAACGCGCTCCACACGACATACAATGCTCACGCGCTGATGGCTAAGAGGCTGAAGTCGGAGCAGACGGCTCATCGCGACAGAGGCGTGGAGCGCTTTCAGAGCGATATCAACGAATGGGTGATTTATAAGAACAAGGAGACGACGGACAAAAGCCGACTCTACCGCCTGTTCGACGAAATAAAAACGCGGGCTGATAGTTTCAAAAAGAATGGTTCGGGAGAAGACTGCTCCACCGACGTTGTGCTTCTTCTGCTTGCGACCTACCAAGCGCTGTATGTGCTGATGGGAGGCCCCAGCCTTCACGACGTTGCCCGCAAGGCGCCTCCTGCAAGTTCCGGGGCCGTCGTCGACTGCGGCATCGGACCGGGCGGCACAGCGCGCGCCCTGTCGGCCGGACACGGCCAGGCGGTTATGCAGCACGTCTGGCTTGCGTACCGCAATGACAAAGGTGAAGTCGCACTCAGGGACACCGTGACCATGGGCGTGTCCTTCGGGGCTGGCACCGAATGGCACGCCATCATGGACGAGACGATCCTGGCCAAGGACCGCCTCCCGGATACGACGCAGCCGCAGAAACTCGTTCGCGAATTGGTGACGGCAACTTTCCGGCTCGGCGACACCGCCACGTATGTTTTCGATCTCGCGCAACGGAATTCCGCGTTGATCCGTACAGGGCGAAAGGACACCAACTACCGTCGCTTCAAGCAGATCGACGGCTTCGTGGACGCCATCGTCAAGCTCATCGCGGAGATCAAGGGACTCCTGCCTCATCTCGGCTGGAAGGAAGACGCGAATGGCGCGGAATTCAACGCCGCGAAGCCCGCGATTGCGACTCTCCTACAGCAGGCCGCAGAAACAGGCAGCAATGCACTGGACGCTGCCATTAAGGCTTTTGAGCAAGGATCGACTGCCGTACCGCGCGTCACGCCGCAGGTTGGCATGCTGTGGCTTGAGCCGTACCCGATCACGCAGAATTGAGGCGGCGGCTGTATGGACGACATCTTTTCCTTTCCGGCCAAGGCGACGTTAGAAGACCAGTTGGTCGACGTCGGGCTCGGCATAAGGTTCGGCAAGGATGACAAGGACCAGGAGACGCTCCGATTCTCGGCGTTTGATCCAACAGAGAAGAAGGAGAAGTGGGTCGAGTGGCCATTTGACAGGCCCAAAGGCTTTTCCGGATCGAGCTTCTCCTTCGAAACGCTCACGGACACCGTCTCGCTGGAGATAAAACTCCCTGATTCCGGAAAGAAAGCCTTTGGAGGCGCGGGAGTTGCCGGGTTCAATCCGTTCCCGGAACCCGATGGCGCCGGCGTCTCGGTCACTGCCAGCCTGGCCAGCGTAACGGTCGTGCTCCGCCCGCGGCCGGCCGGAAGTGACTGGAGCAGCGCGGCTCCCTGTTTCGCGCTTGTGGCGTGCTGGGATCTTGAGGTGAAGGAGCAGACAAGCGGCAAGTTCGGATGCGTGGACGAGACGGGCAAGTTCGGCACCAAGGCTGACGCCAGCATCGAGGTGTGCGTCGGGTTCTCAGCCATTTTTCCCAAGCTTGACCAGCTGGGATTGCCAGCATTGCAACTGCGCCTCGACATGCCTTCCTTCGGGCTGACCACGAACTGGCTGCCTCTTGGATTGTTCGACTTCGTCGTTCCGGAGGCGTCTCTTCCACCTTGGCCGCTATTTCGAGTGGACGGGTTGGTGAAATGGTTCTGGGACCTTTTGACGATAGCAAAACCAGAGATCAAGCTGCCCAACTTCAAGTTCGTCCTTCCGGAATATGATCTCGACATTCCCGCGACGATCGATCTCCCGCTCGGGATCGGCGCCGAGGAAACCTGGATACGGGTCGTGAGGCGCGGAGACGACGGATACGCGGTTGAGGCCGGCGCCAGGAATTTCATACTGACCTGGGGCGGCGAGCCAATTGAACTCGGCGGCACACTGATCCTCGGCTACAAGACGGCAGGCGGTGAGGAGCGCTATTGGGTAGAGGCTACCCTGATCGAAGGTCAGCACCCGCGAGCTGACGATCCCGAACCAAAGCCATACAAGTTTGCCCTTCCGTTCGACGTCTTAGCCATCGAGGCGGAATGCTGGCAGTTCAAGGTTGGCCTGTTCATGTCGAACAAGGGCGGAAAACGTGCCTGCTTTCAGGCCATGCTCGAGATCGGCGGACTGGACGTGACCAGTTCCTTGCGGGGCGACGAGGGGGGAAAGGGATTCTTTCACACGGACGTCCGCCTACTGTTGCGCGACCTGAACGTCATGACCAACGACATGACGTCTGGAAACATCTACTTCCTTGAAGGCGCCACCAATCCGAAATCAAAGGATGTCTTCGGCAGGTACCAGAAAGTGCGCATTGCCGCACTGAGCTTCGCCGCAGACCTGTTCGCGGCCCCGGATCCAACGAAACCAGCCAATGACTATGGTATGAAGTTCCTGGACGGCGAATTCAGGTCCGGCGAGCGCTTGCTCATTGCCTGGAGCCAAAAGGGCATGCAATTCCTCCGCGCGCTCGCGCACGACCTGCTTGGCGGCGAGTCCGCGAGCCAAGCTCTTCCGGATGAGGCCGCCACACTGTTTGCGCTTGAGTTCGCCCGCTTCGACCAAGGGACGGCGACCCAAGTTCGGCTGGACTGGCGACCATCCGACCAACCGGAGCTTCCGGCGCCTAACCCCGGCTCCCCGATCGCCTTGCCGCCCAAACCTGGCGCGAATGGCTGCATTCCAGTTACCGGCGACGCCATCCGTTTCAGCATTCCCGTGCAGTCAGGCGGCGTTCAGATCGCTCCCCCGGCAGGCGCGGTTTCCTTCGATTTGCCCGCCGTCAAGCTGCTCATCGCGCGTCCGGCCACGCAGTCGATCATACTTTCCCGGAGCTCGGACCGCAGCACTTCGGCCAGCCATCTGCTTCACTTCCCGGCCGCGACCGCGGCAAAGCCGAACGAGCCGCTTGCACCCCTCGCCTACGCACAAATCGGTTTCTCCCTTGCTGACCGCAATGACGCGCGCGAGGTTCTCGAAACCAGACCAACGGACGGAGGGCAGGGTCCATTCCTATCTCTCGCCGTCGGAACGTCGTTGAACAGACGCACCGCGCTTCGAACGATCGGCTGGAGGAGAGGGGCATCGCCCCGGTTCCTGCAGGTCCTGGATCGTCGCGCAAGCGCGCTCACTCCCATCATCTTGGACAAACCCGCCGACGGCGGCAGTGGCGATCCAGGCTGCCCCGGCCCTGCACCTGCCCCGACGCCAGTCGCGCGGCTCGATTTTGACGCATTTGGCACTCCCGCCTTTTCTGAGGGCGACTGGAGGCTGTCTGTCTATATCAAGGCGCAGAAGCAGCTGTTCAATCTGTTCGGCGACGGCAGCGACCAAAGCGTCAGCTTCGACATTACTCACATCTGCTTCGACGAATCCGACCCTGACGCGGCGCTCATAAAGACAAACCTTACCTTCAGGATCGGCGAGTTCACGGCCTCCGGTCAGGTCACTTTCCGCTTCGACGTGCGGGAGCTTTCCCTCTCGGTGCAGGATGGCGCGAACCTCGCCTTGAATCGCAAGGTCGGTAAGACCCCGGGCTGGGCAAAGGATGTGCCGACGATCCGCCAGCCCGACGGCTACCTGTACGGAGAGCCGCTTGCGTTCCTTGGCCTGGAAATGACTTCCTTCATGCCCAAGCTGAAGGACGACAAGGGCAACGAAGCGGACCAGCAGCCGGCCGAGATCGATTTCCTGACCCTGAAAATCGAGCGTGGCCGTTTCCTCCTTGCCTTGCCCGAAAACGTCTCCGTCATCCTTCGCTATACTGGGCTCGGCAACGACGCGCTGATGTTCATGGTCACGCGTCTCAAGATCGGCCCCGGCGGAGTGGACCTCGACGCCGAGCTGATGTCGGCCTCGTTGAGAGTGAAGGGGCTGAACAAGCCGTTCATTCTCGAGCAGGCCGACCTCAGGATCCGCTCCGGCCGGCTTGAGCACCTGGCGATCGCAGCAAGCGGAAGCTTGCCGAAGCTGCTCAACGACGCCCCGCTGAAGGTCGTGATCTCCTTTGTCCAGGCGTTCGCCGGCGGCCCAATCGACCTTGACGAGATCAGCTGCACGCTGGGCGAAAAGAACCAGCCGATCTTTACCCGCGGAACAAGGTTCAAATTCGAAATCTCGGCGCTCGACGTCCGATACGTCCGCGAGACCCCGAGCGGTGACAGGCATTTCTTCTTCGAAGTAAGCGGCTCCGCGCAGTTTACGCCGGACCATGGAGAGTTCGCCGGAGGACTGCTGGAGGACCTGAAGTCAGCGCGCATCGAATTCGTGCGCGCTCCGCTGACCGACGAGTTCCACAAATCTCTGTCGATGGTCGTGGAGCTGAAGCGGCCGGTGGAATTCCAGGTCTTCAACTTGTTCCGGATGGAGATACGCTCCATCGGCTTCGCCCCGAATTTCGACGGATTCGCTGAACCCGGGCCAGCGCTCATCATCGGAGGCCAGTGCGAGTTCGCTCGCTTCGGCGATGTGATCACGGCTGATATCAGCTTCCACGCAATGTACATAGGATTTCCCGAATCAGGAAGTTCGGCGCCGCAGGTGTACTTCGACAAGCTGCGGGTCGACATCTCCTCATCCGAGGGTTTCCGGATTGGCGGACGGGTCGACACCTATGACGACAGAAACCTGGCAGGCTTCGCCGGCGAAGGCACTGTAGCTATTCCGGGCTTTCCCGAGCTGTCGGCCGCTTTTTCCTTTGGGCGGCTGCGATCGTCGCCGGAAGACCCGTGGGTGCACGCCTGGTTCGTGGCGATCGAGGCTTCGAAGATCAGCTACCAGATCACTCCGCTTCCCATCTTCCTGCGCCAAGTCGGGTTGGGGTTTGGCTATCGCTTCACGCTGCCTCTGATCCTTGAATTCGAGAAGCAGAAGTCGATCGGGGAGTTGATGCGGAGCATGTTGGCTGCGCTGGACAAGCACCAGACGCTCGCCAGTATCGACAGCTGGCAACCCGATGTCGGCGCGTCCCGCCGCAGCCTGTGGACGATCGCCATAGAGGCGGCCTTCACGCTAGGCACCTCGCAGGCGAGGCCTTTCGACTACGATCCCAAGCAGGAACAGAAGCTCAAGACGCTAGTCGCCCAGATCATCGCAGCGTTCCGGTCCGACTTCACCCTTGTGTCCGCCGTCAAGATCTGGTTCCCCGTCAGCATCGATGATTTCTTCCTGAACAAGGAAAGCATGCGAAGCCGGCCGCTGGCCTCGGGCTTCATGATCTATTCGGCGCCGCAGAACCGGTTTCTCGCGCACGCCGCGAAAGGGCCAGATCCCTACATGGGCCCGAAGGACAAGCCGGTCCCCGAGATCGTCAAGGACATCCTGCGCAAAGTCCACTTCGAAGCCACCCTGCTCATTGAGCCTGGACTGCTTCATGGCGAGCTCGGGTGGCCCGACCGGCTAATGTTCAGCTTCGATCTCGGCGGTCTGAAGCTGGAATGCCGCGGCGGCGTACTGTTCCGCCTTGAGCGCGACGTGTTGATCCAGGGGACCTACTTCGCCGGGCGAGGCTCGCTCGACCTCGGCGGAGGAATCGACCTGGGATTCATCGGCGTTCGGATCGAGACACACGCCGTCGTTCAGTTCGGGTCGCGCATGTTGACCGCTCAGTATCCGCTGCGCCTGCTTGACAGCAAGATTTACGCCCAGCACGGCCTGGACATCGCAGTCCGCTTCTCCCTCAAAGCGTGGTTTCGCAAGAAGATCGGCTGCTTCAACATCAGCATCGACATAGATTTTTCCTTCGAAGTTCAGATCGCCGTCGCCATGGAAATGGGATGGGCCGGCGGCTTGAACCTCGGCTTCCGCGCCCGGGCGATCGTGATGGTCGCAGTGTTCGGACGACGGCTCTCGATCGCGGTGGCGGTAGGAGTCAACGAAGGCGGGGTGAACGGAGCCCGGCAGGCGCTGGGACCATACATGGGCTCGCTGCTCGAGGCAGGCAGGGCGCCGCCTATGCCTGGATTCGACAACGCCGGCCTCGGCCAGAAAGCTGTGGCGACTTTGGCCCGAAGGGCGCTTGTCATAGACGCCGAGGAGGACATCGCCGACCGGTTCGTAACAGCCCACATGGAACGAGGGAAGGACTCGGACGGCAAGACGAGCTGGTTTGTCTGGATCATGCCCGGGCACGATGCCGGAACGTGGGCTTACTTCTACCCACCCACGGGCGACGTTACCGAAAAAAAGCGAACCGAATACGCCATCCTCGATCTTAACTGGACCGAGGGTGACGTCTACTACCTTGGGGACACCGGCGCGTGGGTGAAGGCTGGTACGACCGTCACTCTTTATTCTTCGTCAGGCAAGAGGCTTTCTACCGAACAGGACGAGGGCCAACTGACGTTCTGCGTCGACAACCTGATCGCAGGGTGCTGGGTGCCAGATGCCGACAGTGACGACATCCCTTTCCCTGCATCCTGGCCGACTCCTGCACCGCCCCTCGCGGCGCCGGCAAAACCCGTCATCGCGGAGGCGCCGCTGGTGGACGCCCGCGTGTTCGAGCGTGATGGTCCAGCGCGCAAGCCGACCTATCAGCGCCACGGCACGCATGTCTACGACCAGACCCTTGCCGTCGCCCTTGACGGAGACGACGACGAGTTGGTCGCCGCGAACCAGCAGGCATTGGGCAATCAAGGCCTCGTCATGCAGGCCTACCACGATGAACTTGTCCGGATAACGAATTCCGCGACAGTCACGGTCGACGACAAGGGGAACGTTGCGATAAACGTGCCGCAGGAAGCGGCCGGGCGCCCAACGCCGTTCGACCTCGGAATGGTCATTTGCGTCAGGGCCGCCGAGAAGCCCGCCTGGATCAAGGAGCGGTCGGACGGCATAAAGTTTCCCACGCTCAAGTTCCTGCCGGCGTACGGCGGACAGGAGAAGAAACCGTTTGTGCTCAAGCCTGCGGTGAAGCATGAGCTTCTTGATTTCGAGCAGAATCCGCCCGCGATCCGAGACCTCACGACCTACTTCGACGACGACGTCATATCTGTCGCGTTTCCGATCGACTGGGGAGGGGACAGGCCTGAAGCGACCGACTTCGCCGGCAACGAGGTTCAGGACATAGAAGCGTTCGTGCGTGCCTATGAAATCAGCTTCTTCGATTTAGACAGCCAATCCGTGATCAAGACGGCAACCGTCTCGCCATCGGAAAGCATCGTGAAGCAAAAGGATAACTCATACGACCGCATAAACACGCGGTACAAGTATAGTGTTCCGAGTGCCCAGATATTGCCGGCAGCTTCGCTACAGGACAGCGGCCGGGTGCATCGGCTTGGCGTGTCGGTGGTGCCGATCAGCCAGACTGGCTTGCGCGGTCGAAAGATCAGCAGCACCGTTCGCTTTGAACCCTCCTCGACGCCACTTCCCGCTGATGCAGCCAGGCTCACCTTCAGGTACGACATCAGCAAAAAGATCAGAAAGATCTCCTACAGGCTCGATTGGCGCCAGCTCACTCTGCCGTCCAAGCCCGGCGTTGCCGTTACGCTAGGCTGGGATCTGATCCTGCGGCCCCTGCGGAACGTTCCCCTTGGTTCGTATCCTGATGGTACGCTCGACATAAACGACCGCGGCCTTATGAGCGCGACCGGACAGACGCTTATCGAAGGCGACATCGTAATCGCTCTCGATGATCAAGCATTCAAGAAGACAAGGCCGAACGCAGATGATCTGAAAGCTGATCGGGCGGAAGGCCGCGATCCGGCGGACTGGAAGATAGACCTCAATTTTGACAAACTCGGCGCAGGCAACTTGCCTGGGAAGGTCTACGATCACGCCGGCAGGTTCCAGGCCCAAGACACTAGCCTTTACGCCGAGGCAAAATCCTTCTTCAATCGGATTTCGGCCGCCGATCCTGGTGGAAAGGCATGGCGGCTGTTCCTCAGGGCGTCCAGCCAGCAATACAGGGACCTGCCAGCACAGCGTCTCGGGACAGGACTGTCCGGCCTTTCGGTGGTTGATCTGGCGCTCTCGATCGAGGACGACACGGCAGTCCCCGAACGCCTCCGGCCGCTGCCTCATTTCGAATGGATCAAGCCGGATGACAAACCGCCTCAAGTCAAGCATGCCGATCTGCGAAAGACGAAGGTTGGCGCTGTCACGGTAGGCGTGGTGTCCCCGCCTGAGGTGGACGGCAAACCGTTGGAAATCAGATTCGTGCCAAAACCTGGAACTGGCCGGGCAATCACGCTCGCATGGAATGCAGTTCCATCTCCATCAGAAAAACCGGCCCGGAAGCGTGGTGGCGATAAACCCCCTCCGCCCACTCCGCCGGCGGCCTTTGCTGGATACGATCTGTTCGAGCTTCGCCAGGATGCCCTTCTCAATGCAGACCTGATGAAGGGGAATGAAGAGTTCCGGCCTGAATGGAGATGGTTGAAACACATCGCGCCGACGGAGGCTGTGCTGGCCCGGCAGACGCCGCTTGCGATGACCGATACCACGAATTGGGAATGCCAGACTCCAGCTTTTGCCAAAAGCTCGGATTTCCTGTCCAAGACCAAGGTCGATCCACGCAACCAGTCGGCACGCTGGCCGGGATGGTACTCTTGGGCTGAATCGGAGCTGCTCTGGCCAGCGCCTTTCGTCTTCACCCACGGCGGCGACAAGCTGGATACAGAGTCGCCCACGCTGCCAAAAAAGGCGGACTCGAAGCTCTGCTATTGGCGCGATCACGGGTTCAGCGCGGCTAGGTGGCTGAGACACGACTATCTGGCAGCATTGATTGGCTGTCTCGTCTACAGGGGCAGGTCGCTATCGAACCCGCGCTACGAGGTTCAGGCCATGCCCTCGGGATCGTCCACAGTCACGGATCCACGCAAATGGCTGGATGCGAACAACGAGGGCGTCGATCCCTACGGCTGGGCCGCGCTTTCGACGCTCGGACTTTTGACGGCCTTCACGCTGCGAGACTCCGCGAGTGGCTTGCCCCTCTCGCCGGAAATGATCCTCTCTGAATTCACCGAGGCGCTAAAGCAGGTAGAAATAGCCATCGACGCTGCGGATCCGGGTCAACCTGCGAAGAGGATTTCGAGGCATCTTTTCGTTGACGTCCCGCTGCAGCACCTGCGCGCCTACAAGTCCAGGGAAGAACCGGAAAGCTTCGATGACGCTGGGCTCAGCCTGCTTCAGGTCTCGTTGCGGCCTCTGCCCCAACAGGACTATTCGCGCCTGAAATACGAGGTCTTCAAAATCACATACGTCGGCAGAGACGAGACTTTCAACACCGATTGCGAGATCATTTTCGCGAACTCGGAGCGTCCGTCGATAAACATGAAGGCAGACGGCGCACGCACGGTTCAGGCGACATTCAAGAACGGCGACATCGTGCTGGTGCGTTCTCGCGGAGGCGAGAGGGACAAGCTCGGATATTTCCTCCGGGAAATAGTGGGGAGTAAGCTCGATCTCGCGGATGCCTCGGGGAATGAGTATCCGGAGAGCCCCCTGCCATTGTTGCAGTACAGCGGCAAGGCCGACAGCGCTTACTCACCCTTTGGGCGCTTCGCGCCCAGAATTGAGGATTGGATTTCCCTTCTGGGCACCGACTATAGCAAGGACGATGAGTGGCAGGGTTCGACCCTCCGAGATTTCCTGTACTATCTGACCGAAGCGTTCCGCCGTCCGGAAGACGAAGACAAGCTGCCCGCCTGGCGCGACGAAATAATCAAGAACGGCGAACCTGACAGTCCCAAGGCCAAGTTTGTCCGTTCGTACCTCTCATGGTCGGCAAGGTTCTTCCGCGCGGCGCCTCTCGATGTGGGAGAGGGAAAGCGCTCCGAGGCCGACCCGGCCGCGTGGATGGCGGTGGCGCAGCCTAAGACGGTAGAACCCCAACGGACGGCAGCTGACGCTCGGGGAGTGATCACCCATGTGCGGTTCCTCGACGAGGAACTTGCCGGGGTTCGAACCTTCGCCGTCATGCCAGTTGGCCGCTACGACAAGTTCTGGGCCGGGCTGGAACTTGATCCTGAACCGGAAACCCGCACGGTCCAGGCCAAGCCGGAAGAGCCTCCCTACCGAACGCCCGAGCTCGGAGGGAAGGACATCATCCATGCCAAGATCGAGCGCGTGCGGATGCTCGAACCTCCCAAGCTGCTGGCAGCGCGCGCCGTTCGGAACGATAAAGGCCGGCCGTTCAACGAAATCATCCTCGCCCATGCCGAGCGCGAACTGTCTACGAGCAACACGACCGTGTCGGGCAAGCTGTCGTTCGGTGAGATCGAGCGTGAGCACACTCGGCGCTTCAAGCATGGCGACTGGATCGACGTGCTCAAAGATGACCGCGAATATGACGGGGTAGGGTCCTCTGTCCCTCAACTGCCGGCTCCGACGAGCAGGCTCAAGCCCTCTCCTGAAGAGCACCACAGTCACGCCTCAACTGCGGCGACCGTCCTCTTCGTTGCGCCGCAGGCGCGCTGGGGGGCGAGCCGCCACCTCGATGCGGCCGAACCTTTCTACTACGAACAGAGCGTCAAGTTGTGGGCGAAAGCCGGATCTGACGTGCGGTCGATCGAGAAAAAGACGGTGCTTCCGTCCCACGACCCGGATCCGCTCGCTCCGGCTCCAGAAGGCGGCAACCCTGTGGCGGCCAGTAATCTTAAGTGGCTGGACGTCCGGCCTGAACGCGAGCCATTCTATCAAATGCTGAAGAACGTGCTTTCCATCCATGAGATCGTAGAGCACCTTCTGCCCGAGGGCTTCGCGCTCGACATCAGGCTGCCCCGCTTTATCGAGAGCCTTAAAGAGGGAAGCCTCTCCGCTCATTTCGCCTATGAGGCAGACACAGGAGGCGGCAGCCGAAGACCGGTCGGCATGCTGCCTGACCGCGACGTGCGCACCCTGGTGCTTTCGACTGGCTATGGATCGGTCAGCACGATCGCCAAAATCTCGGCGAAGTCACAAAATGACGGGAATGGAGCCTTCACCAAAGAGACCCCCGCCGCGGAATTCAGCACCTTAATCGCTATAGGGCGGCCCGACAGTGACTGGCCCAAAGGCATTCATGCGCAGGTTTCGACGCGGCCCAATTTCAGCCTAGTCGAGACAAGCTTCGAGCCAGCCCAAACACTCAAGATCTTCATGCCATCCGGTTTGGGCGACTTAGATCCCTCGGGGCCGACCGCGGAGGATTTACTCCCGGAAGATACAATCCCGGGGACCGGGTCCTACCTCAACCTGGGGCCGCTTGCGCTTCGCCTCCACCTCTACGCAAACAAGCTGGCTATGACTGGCCCGCTGAACGGACCCCAATACCTCTGCCGGCCTTCCATGAACATCGACAAGGGTTCGCCAACGCTCACTCAAGCTGACCTGGCATTCGGAATGCGGCTCGCCGCCGATCGGGAGCGCGTGCTGGCGGCCGCGCTTGTCTGCCATGACTTCGATGCGACGGACGACGAAAACGGAAGAGTTCTCGATCAGGGCGCCCGGGAAGAGTGTCTCCGGGTGATGCGCCTAACGGAAGTTACTGATTTTGCGGTCTTGCTCGATCGAGGCAGCTACATTCCAGCAAAAGATGGCGAGATGCTCGCTGGCTGGAGCAAATTGGGAATGGATTTCTGGGAGCGCTATCGGCGCGACTCGGGCCTCTATGGCTGGAAGCTGATCGCGTCTCCGTCGGACAACGTCAAGGAGTGGGTGCTGCTTACCGTCGCTTCAGTTCGGGCAAAAGGCGCGGACATGAACCCGATCACGGACATCGTGGACTATCTGCAGAAGACCGGTCTCGCCTCCAGGCATCCCGACTTCGATCCTGCCAAGGTGCTTGCTACCAACGACGTGTTCACAAGCCTGGCGAAGCTTGCCTGGCGGAGCGGTCCGTTCCTGCAGCCGTCTGTTTTCGCACAGCGCGGCAACGAGCCGGCTGTGCGGTGGGGTTCAGTTGAAATGCCGAAAGTCAGCCAGCCATGACCAACAGAAATCTTTATCGTGCACTGTTTCCGCCCCACTACAGTCCACGGCTGCCGCCACAGCCTGACGACTCCGATTGGTCCCGTCAGTGGTACAGCCTGAACTTGCCGTACATCCGAGTAATGGGTCCTCTCTGGTCCTTCGGCGTCAAGCTGAAGAAATCCGGAGCGGTCAAGATTCTGCCCGGGGGCAAAGGCGACGCGGCCGCGCTCGCGCTTGGCCTTCTTTTCCAGGACGGAAACGCGGCAGAGCTTGGTTCTCTGAACGCATACCATCGGCCAGCCCTGTTTCGCGCGGAGATCGAAAGTTTTCTCCAGCCGATAAGGGAGGGCAAAGGCAAAGAAGGAAAGTACTCGGAGACCCGACTGAGCTTGCTTGCCGTCGATACGATCGATGGCAAGCATGCTAGTGGCGACCAACTGATCCAGCTCGACGAGGAAGACGTCGGTTTTTCATGGGACAAGAATAATGTTCCCGAGTCTTCAGACCCGATACTCGTCAGCACGTTCGGCGACAATCCTCCGCCAAAGCTGAACAAGAAGGCAGAGATTGACGCGACCTATCTGCCGGCCATGCAACTGATTCAGGGCCGGATCCGCTACAAGCCAAATTCCGCTTATCTCGCCAGGGTCCGCACGCAGCTGGGGCTCAACTCACCAGCCGGGGTTCCCAACGGAGACCAGGTCGTCCTGTTACCTGACGGCTTCTGTGTCGCCGGCAGCAATAGGCTGCCGTGGGAGTCGGCGGAGATATCGGGGTGGTTCAAGGCGACTTTTCGGAACTTCGACGGTGCCCCCAGGGTCGAGCGGGCCCTGCGGCTGTGGTTCGATCCGGAAGCCGAGAAAGAGGCGGGCAAGGACTATTCCAAAGTCGAAGGCAGCTGGCGCAAGTCCGTTGACAAACTGCAGCAGGCTCTGCAGCAGGCGGACGAGGTCACAGGCGGACCGGCCTGGCTGGAGGTCTCGCCCAACTCGGAAATTCACCCGGAGGATCTCTTCTGGACCGAGACGATGCCAAAAGAGGAGGATTGGCCCCTTTTCTCGCGATCCCCTGCAAAGGATTACGCTGTCGGTTTAGATACCGCCGGGTTGTTCGTCCGGCTGTCAGACAGGGCAGGGGGTTCAGGCGCTGTCACGAACCTGACGATCCAGCCGAAGAGCTTCACGGTAGAAACGTCAGGCGCGAAATCAGTCCGAATCTCAGGAACAGCGGGCATCGTCAGCAATGGCGCGGACAAAGTTCATGCGAAGTACGAATTTGACTCGAAGATTCGCGACAAGCTGACCGTGGGCGCTGGCAAGCTCATCGACAAGCCGGTGCCGCTTGCGCTGCCTCTCATCGAAACCGCCGAAATCGTCCGGCGCGCATGTGATTTGCCGCAGCCTGCCCCCGCTGACGAGCTTGGTCTCCTTTGGGCGTTCACCCCGGTCAAGGATGGGTGGCTCCACTGGCCATTGCCCAATGCCACCGCACCGAACATCGGCAGCCTGATTGGCGACGCGGTTCGCAGCGCGTCCGAGCAGCGTGTGGCAACGGACTACGGGTCGGGGATTTCGATTACCGGCGCGCTCGCATTTGGCAATTCTCCGGGGCGTTCGGGCTTCACCGAAGCGGAGAGACCGTGGTCACTCGCTCTTTCCGACGTGCAGGGAGCGGAATTCTACTTTGACCTGCTTGTCGAAGGCGAGCCAGAAAAGATCGGCTCGATATTGGAGGCCCGGGTCAAGCTGGATAACCTTTTGGTATCCTTCGACGGTATATTTCTGGCCACGGCATTCAGACAAACGCCGGAGCGCCTGCTTCCCGAAAAGGCGGAACGCGCGCTTGGAACGTTCGGCTTGCGGGGCGTTTCGCCCTCGAACCTGCGTGGCATCGAAGACCAGATGTGGAAGCAGTCTACCGCGGGGGCGGCGCAAGCAAAGGTCAGGCTTGCGGTTTCGGTGAATGACCTCACGGTCGTTACGACAGACAAGGGGCGAGGCAACCTCGGTGCCAATACCGAAGTCAGCCTGCTAACCGAGATGGCTGGCACCTCGGACCTGGCGAAGTCATGGGGCCAGTCAATGGTTCCCTGGGTCTGGCGCGAGCACGACAGGCTCCCTGTCGTGCAGTCTTTGCCCGTCGCCGCCGCCGGAAGGGCAAGAAACGCGCCCTCCTACGCCCGGGCGCTTGCTCCGCTGAGGCTCGCGAACCCTCCCGCAAAAAACGGGCAGCTCACCTACCTCGTCGCTGGATTGGACATGACACGGCCGTGGCTGGACCTGACAGTCAGCTCCTCCGGCAAGGCTGCAACCTTCGTCAAACCTGTCGGACAGGGTTCCTGGCGGGACGAGACCGTGATGGCGCCTACCACTTTGCCGTCCGTGAGCTTCGTAGTCGGCGCAGACCCTCGTCCGGGCGCGAGCAAGGTTGCAGATGACTGGAACGGGCTTCCAACCGCTGTCTCCGCCGAATTCCGCTATGACGTGGCGCTCCGCGACGAGCATAACGCATTCCAGCGAGCGCCGGCTCCTCCGGCCAGGAGAGGCGAACCGAAAGCAGCCTATGACAGCGAAGGGCCAACGGTGGATGCCGTGTTTGCACCGCTGCCGAACAACGGCCCGGATAACGGGCCCGAAACTCGGAGGAGGACGAATGGATGGGATGCCGTCCGCCTTTCAGTGAATCGCAAGGCTGCTCTGGCCGCGCTCGACGACCGAAACATGATCTCGTCGGTCAAGGACAGTTTGTTCCTCAGCGGCTTGTTCGGAGACATAAACTACAGGCTCAAAAAGCAAGTGGAAGTCAGCCCGGAACCGACTTTTTCTGGCGGGCAGCCCGACGGCGAGAGGCTTGTCGAGGCCATTGGCCGCTTGCGCATGGAATTCAAAAGCGCCATCGACACAAGCGGCACGATGGCGCTCGACCTTCTCGGCCTCCCGGCAGGCAGCGATCTTGTCGGACTGGCGGGCAAATTCCTGCGGCTGCAGGACCCGTCCGACGTGAGATTCGGCACGGCTTTCGCGACCGCCAAGGGAGGCTGGTTCATCGATCAGTACGGCCTGAGATCGGCGTTCCCGAGCGCGAAAGACGTTGTCGTTCGAAAAATCCAGGCGCCTGTTCCTGATGGCGAAGATTTCAAGCTCGGAGACGAGACGCGTCTTGTTACCCTCGTGAAACCCATCGAGGTTGATGGAAGGAAGCTCCGGTTCTGGTGCGCAGACGTGCCGGTTACCGGCGACAGCGCCGATGCGACGCTAGCGCGGTTCACCACTGCCGGTCCGATAGAAGACCGCGCCAACGCGTTCACGCGGGGACTCAACCATCTCGCCGGGTTTCGCTGGATGTTCGACGAGGAGGACATGGTTGGCGGCTTCGTCATCATCGATGGCTTTGCATTCGAGCCGATGGAACTGATCGAGTTCCATCAGAAGGGCGAGGAACTGCCGACCTGGGTGAAGGTACATGGCCGCCTGCATGTACCCGTGCGCCTGGATGGCAAGTCGCCTCCGCTCGACGCCGGCCCCGCGACACTGACTCTGGAGGCCGATGGAAAAGGTCGGTTCGGCGCGAAGCTGGAAGCGACGGATGTGGTGCTACCGCTGGCCAATCCCGAGACTTTCGATGGAGTGGCGCCTGTGCTTGAGGTCGCCAGCCTTCCGCAGCCAAACGATGACGCGGATGCCACGTTGCGCTTCGCGCTCGGAGGGGAGGAGTTTGCCTGCGGAGTCCGCGTAGCGCGCGAAGCGGACGGTGGAATCTCGTTCGTGAAATTCGCTGCCGAACCGAAGCCAAGTCCCAATGGATCGATCGATTTCAAGACCATGAGGGGACGGATGGGCCGCGCCGAGCGAAAGGACGATGGCGAACTCGGCCTGACTGAAAGACACCAGGCAGCGCTGTACTACGCGGTCGTCCTCGGCGAACCCGGGGCGCAACTATCCGGAGACTGCAAACTCGACCTTCTGGCGGACAGGTTCGGCAATTCCGGGACTTGTGAGCTTGAGTGGCGATTCTCTGCCAAGGAAGCAATATCAAACATCGGCGTCAGGAGGCACGTGTTCTCTACGGATGTCTTCGTCGTGCATTGGTCTGCGGATCAGCCATCCGGCAGCTTTCTTGGCGCAGCGAAGGTCGCGCCTTTTAGAGGGGCTGCCATAGCGACACTGAAACAAAGAAAACGTGCGGAGGAAGACTTTCCATCGTTCGAAATCAGTCAAAGCAGGTTGCGGGCGTATATGGGGCTTACGGTGGACGCCACGGCCAACACTGCTCCAGCGTCCCTTGTTCTTACGTACGAGAACGACGTCGGCTACAGGCTGGCCGGGACGCTCAAGCTGTACAGCGCCCTGACTTGGCCAAGGCTCAAGATAGAAGCCCTCGGCAGTGACTGGCAGGTTGCAAGCTTCTCCGCCAATCCAAAACTTGGAGGGCGATTTGCGCACGAGGCGACCATACGTTTCGACGGCCAGAGGCTCATGCCATTGCAGCTGTCCGATCCCGTGGAAGAAGCAGACTTCGCGATACCCCTGATGGTGGATGTTGAACATCGCGTTACCTCGGGCGAAGCGGGAAGGGAGGTCGGAATCGGACAATCGATTACGTGGCGGACGTTTCAAGTCGTTCGATTGTGGCCAAGGAGCTTGTTCGTAAAAGCATTGGCCAAGTGGGCAACTCCGGCGGATACTAGCCCGCCGGCCATTCGCAAGGAACGGACTGGCGTCGCACCCTGGCAGGACAAGCTTGCCAGCCCGATCGCCGAGTATGCAGCGGGCGGCTCTGTCTTCCAAATCGCTGCGGTCAACAACGGCGGGTTGTCCGGCAACCTCGCAAAAGCTCTGGCTGAGTACCTACCCGCCTCCATCGCGGTAGAATTCTCCGACCACGTTCTCCTCGCATTCAGCCCGGAGGCGAGAGGCTACGCGAAGCTGGGCGCGAACCCTGTTTTGTGCAGCTTGCCAGCGCTTGGCTTCGCCGGAGCCGATTCGCTTCCTTCCGACCAGGCACTTCCCTTGAGCCGGATGCTGGCCTGCCGTCCCGAGCAGGATACGAAGGTCTTTCTCGGGTACGCCGACCGCTACGAGGCTCACGTATTTCCCGCGCTCGACCCGCGTCTTGTTGATGAGGCGATCTCGCGGGCCAGGCAAGCCCCGGCGAGGCGAACCCGCGAGGTCGCAGACATACCTTGTGCTGCGACAGATTTTGACGGGACCAGAGCTCATAGGGCGGTTTTCCAGTCGCTGACATTCAAGCAGGTCGACAAGAAGCTGGTGAAGGTGCCCGTCGATGACATGCCCACCGCCGCCACTGCGTTTCACCTGTCGAGCCTTTTCGAGAACCAAACCGACAAGAAGACCGGGGCGCTGCTCGATCCATCGCCCTTGGCAATTGGCTTTGTTGGCTCCGGTCACGTCGGTGGACGGGATTTTTATATCCGACCAGATGAGAATGACAATCCACTGGAGAAAGGGTCAGACTTCACAAGGATCGACTATGCATCGGCACTGGCGCGGCTGCGGGATTGGGGCGTGCGCAACATCGTTGCTGGCCCAGTAGAACCCAGCCACGGTCTGAACGAGGCGATGGATGCGGACGCAACCTGGACCGTGCTTCTCGAGACGAGGTCCCGGGACGGTTCCAAGCTTATCTCCGCTGCAGAGACGAAGATCACGGTTCGCGAATCCAAAGACGTGGAAACGCTGAAAAGCAACTCAGGCGCGTGGGCGATAAGCGCCCTCCAGCGGGCCGCACCGTGGGCCAGAGTCGGTCTCCTGACAATGCGAAGGCAGGACTTCGGCCTGGAACTTGAGGAGAAATGGGTCGAGGTAATCGAAGGAGCGGATCTTCGCGACATGCAGATCACTACCCGAAAGCTGTCTCCAAACATTTTGGTGGCGCCACAACCGCAAATGGAGCGATGGCCGGTACATGACCAGCCTGCCGCTCCCACCGGCTATATGCCGGCCGACATAGGGCCAGCGCTGTTTGCCAGTGACGACCTGAAAGAGCCGATGGGAGCGGCCGGCGGAGCTCGGCTGACCGCTACCGGGGTCGAAACGGCATGGCGGCTCGTCTATGGCCCTCACGCCATACTCGAGGATCGCACTGACAAGGATGTACCCGATCCCGATCCGTACAAGCCGCGGCTTCGGGAGAGCGAGTCGTTCTGGATAGCCGATCGCGAGCGTGTAGGGTTTCGACCTTTTGCGCTGGCGCCAGACGCAGGGCCGTTCGACCTGTCGTTCGCACTTCCCACCGGCTTCGACGAGGCGTCACCGCGCGCCCTGCAGCCGGCGTCCGTTGTCGCTGTCCCGAAGCGCGAGGCGGTCGAGCGGAAAGCCTACGAGCAAGCATATGCGCCGGCGATTATCGGAACCAGCCGGATTTCGGTCCGCCCGGGAGCCTGGATGTCCATGAGGACAGGATTCTCGCATGTCCGCTTCAAGGATGAGGAACTGCATCTCGCTCGATCTTCAGAGGCGCCGGTTAATCTGCGCCTCCCACGCCCGCCATTGCTTGCGGTCAACGATCGGCCGCGGGGAAGCTCGCATGAGGAAGGCCGCCATGTGGTAGTTTCGACGACGCAAAATTTCATGCTGCACGGTCCGCGCGCCGCACGCCCCGGAGAGAATTCCTTGCCGGTCGGACTGGACCGGGCGCCGCGCTCGCTCTTCGCGACCAAGCTGGAGCTGGCAAGTCCAGCCGATGGCGTCTTCCCGCCGGATTGGGACGGATCGATCGCAGTCAGCGTGGCGCAGTGGTTCGGGACAGTGGAGGGCGCCATCTGGGAAATCAAGAATGCGGCACTGGTGGCCGCCGGCCAGCGGTTTCTGGCTACGAAGATTCCCGAACGCAAGGAGGACAAGGAAATCAAGCCTGACGACCCGTATGGAAGAACGTTCTTCTTTCGTGAATTCTCTGGAGCGCCTGGTTTTCTCCGCGGCATGCCTCCCGCGACCCAAGTTGAGTTTGAATTGAATGTCGAGTGCCGTGAAGCTTCAGTGCGCCTCTATCGGCAGGCCAGATTCACGCTTCTCACGACCGGGACCGGAGTCGCCCGAATAGAAACGCCTGTGTTCACTCGCTTCGATGATCCTGAATTCAACGATATGCTTGGCGGCCTCGCCAAGGTCGAACGGAGGCGATCAGCATACGACGCTGCCAGCGACTTCGTCCTTGCGGCAGACGTCGGGGAGATGAGGCCGGACTATAGGCTGGAAGTCGCGCTCGCGGTACTGCCCGCAAGGGCAGGGGACGATGTTGGCCTGAAGTTTCGTGCGACCGATGGCCCGGATGGGAACAAGGCCCTCGCTTACGAGATCGACAAAGGCATGACCCCTAAGACCAAGCTTGTCCGCCTTGTCCTCTCAAGAAAGCGAAGTGGCGAAGACGCCAGGATCCTGACCCCGGCCGGCGACCGGCAACCCGTCACGGGTGCCCGTTTCGTTATCGGAAATCAGCAGCAGGCGTTCCTGCTCGATGCGGATCCCGACACCGTGACCTGGTTCCACCCATTGACGATTGAATGCTCGGCCCTGATGGACGGCGACCGCCCAGGCTTGGCGCCGGATGACCAACTGTCGATAGACTTCTTCCTTGGCGAGTGGGACAAGGACACGAGGCCGCCACCTTTCGCATCGCTGCTGATCGACGTATCGGATCGGCCGACCTTGACCGCCAACCCATCAGCTTTCACGCTAGTGGCGTACTCCGGGCCTAAACAACAAGACAAACTGAACGTTGCTCTGGAAGCGCGCTTTTCGGCTGCGCTCTACGCCAACGGACCCGAACCTACGCTGATCGAGATCGTCGACCCCCGCGATATGCTTGACGGGCTGGTCCGCCGTCGCGGGACATACCTTTGGCGCACTTACGACACGGCTGCGGATCAGGAGGAGCTGCGCTACGCCCTCCAGAAGCTCAACCTCGTCGGGGCGAGCTGGCTCCCCAACGATCTTGACGGGAGCTGGTACCTAACAGGGTGAAGGCGGCCCGAGAGCAACCCGGTCCACCAAAGGCATTTCAAAGAGTTTGAATTGTTAGCATCCACGGGAGGATAGGTGATGAACAGCGATTGGAGTGTCGGTTCAATCAGCGAGATGGTCTCAGCGCTAATCGCGCTTGCCGCCTTCGTAGGCGTTCTTTGCGAATACCTGCAGACAAGACGTCGAAGACGATTGGAGCTGGCCCAGGAGCTAACCAGTCAGCTCGAACTAAATGAGATCCTGCGGTTTGCCACTACGAGTCTGGACTGGGGGGCAGGGCTGGTTCCTGTGCCCTCAGAATGGCGCGCGATAGTGGACGAGCCGGCCATCGAGCCAAGTCTGGAGTCGATGCGGATCGCCCTGATCCCAGAATTCTCGCGATCATTGCAGCAAGACAAGATTGCGCTCATGTACAGGCATTCATTCGTAATCCTTTTCAATCATTTGGAACGAGCGAAGGACCTTTGCGAAAAGCGGGCAATCCTGATTGAAGATTTGTCGACACTCGGCTGGGTGTCAGCCCAATTGGTGGATTGGGACTACGCACCCAGAACACTGGCACGTAGGTTTTTCATGGACGCGCTGCGCGGCTGGTATCCCGGCTCTAGGCTAGATGAGTTCGTTGAGGAGTTGGCGTCGCGCTTCCCTCAGAGGAGAACGGCAGCCACGCGGCTCTCGCGCGAGAGTGTCGGGGGGCCAATCACTGATAGAGTTATGCCCGACGAACACACGAACCGGAGCTGAGGTGGGCTATTTCTGCCGTACTAATCCATCGTGCGTTGCGCTTGGCCTCCGAGCTCAGACGAGACCTCGTCAACGCTGATCAGCAGTCGTTTGTGATCAGGGGAGTTAAACGAGCTATCCCGCCGTATCAGGTAATAGAAAGGGAGGTAAGAATGCTAAGGCTAGTTTCAGCTGCGTCAATCGTATTGGTAAGCACGATGGCACAAGCCACTGGGTTCATATGCGAGTTCACAAAGGACTCAAAAAGACCGATTGGAAGCAAACCTTGCTATATGGATACCGATAGTGGCAAGAGGCATAACTGCGAGTACGCCTACCCGAACGATGGAAAAAATCCAAACGTACCAACAAATCTGGTAGGCTTCTGCCTCCTCAGTGGAGACTCGAAGAAAATATGGATATCTTGTGGGTTCAGCAATTTCTACAAGCCGGTCGTCGCCGAAAAGCTGTCCAAGACTCTTCCGGGCAGCAAGCCGATCATAGACCCGTCTTGGGGTATTCTGTCTGTTGGGTGGAGCACATCTGTTTTCCACGACGATTTCGATCAATACTTTACCACGGGAGTCAATGAGCCAATTTTCGAAGTATTCTGCAGTGTTGCGGACTAGCGATAATTTTCTTGCGTTCGCCCTAACCAAATCTGGAAGCGTGCCGTTGGGGGAGCCCCTAACCCCAACCGGGGGAGGCGGTGGGCCGCAGGGGCCGAAGCGTTGGTCATACTACCAGCGAGACTTCAGCGGCGCCGGGTCCAGCGGCTTGGTCTGTGGTGTCGATGAGGCTTGTGGTTGTGACCACCATGGCTCTAGCTACGGGAATCCCCGCTGGCCAATGGTCGAACATATTCCGCCGCTAGTGGAGAGACACAGTCAGGTCCGCAAGGAAATCAGGCCATGTGGCTGAATCTCGCGAAGGGCGGCAGTGCCTCTCGCGCTTCCTCTCTCGTCTTCCTGGTCAGTTTCTGAACCGATGCCTTGTCGTAGGACCAAGCGTCCGCGCGTTCGGCCTCGAAATGCTCGATCGATGGCCTCTCGTAGAAAAAAGCGCCGACTGTTTGCGGAGGCAGGTGGGGGCGATCCCGGCCTGCCGAAGCAGGGCGCGGACCTGCTTGTGGTGCAAGTCGGTCTTCTGGCAAAGCTCGCCGAGCGAGACGAAGCGGGTCCTAAATGCTTCAGCACTGTCTCGGGAAACAACTGGGATCATCCGCCTCGCATCCTGACTGAATTCCTCGATCAGGGCCAAATGACCTAGTCCGATCAACGCGTTCACGACTCGATCGTGCGTTCCCGGAAGGAAAGCTTCCGTCTCCTCCCTGGTGAGGTTGGTTCGCTTCTCGCTCGAACGAACGATCCGCGTCACCTCGTCGGCATCGAGCAGCAGGCCCAAGTAGTCCATCCTACCGGCCAGCCTGCCTTTCCAACTCAGCTTCCCGGTGAAGACCATGTCAAGAAGGCGCGGAATAGTGCAGGTGGACGCGCGGCGCGCGCCGATAACATCGACCTGGCGTTCGGTCGGCTCCGAAACCTCGCAAGCGCCGTCGAAAAGGCGGGTGCGAAGCTGTTCGACCGCTTCTGTCGAGAAGCGTCGCTTCGAATTCCTTCGGGAGCCTGTGTCTGCCAACGCGGAAAGGTGGCCGCCGGCGACCAGTTCCTTCAGGTGCAGGCGGGGAACGCCGAGAAGCTTCTCGACCTCGGGAGCGGTGATCGCATCCTTGAGTTCTGCCACCACGCGATGGAGATCGTCCGACTTCACCAGAATGCGATGATTCATGATACCGGACTGCTCCCCCGCTTCCTCGACGCCCATCCGTTTGAAGAGGCGACGGATGGTGAGTGCGTGGACTCCAGAGTCGCGGGCTGCGGTGCGTACCGTGTGGACCTTCCGTTGGCCCGCGATCTCGCCAAGGACTTCAGTGCCAGGTTCGATCGGCTGGTCTCGATCGCGAACCTGCGCACGGCGTCACGGAGCTTGCCGTAGGCTGGGTCATGGGCAGTCTTCTGGAGCAAGCCATACGCGTAGCCATAAGTGTCCCGGGGCACCCAGAAGCCCCGTGTCGAAGACTGTGCTTCGTTAAGCCGTCCGAGAAGCGTCCGCAGGGAGTCTTCGCCGGCGCTGGCGATGCGAAATCCTTCATCGGCAGCCGCGGCCCAGTCGGAGGCGGTGAACTTTGCGACCTTGACCTTCGGCTCGTGCAGCGAGGAAACGCCGAGGGCCTCGCAGAATGGCCCCGCCACGTACAGAGGGAGGTCGTCCAGCCAGTTCTCCTGCGACCGAACTCCGCGCAGCCGATCCTGAAGCCATGCCTGGAAAGGAGACGCGCCCGCGGCAGAGGCCGCGTCCGCCATATGGGGAAGGCTCGGCATCAACCTGCGCATGGTGTCGCTGAAATCGAAAGGAGCGAAGGGTGTTCGTATCGGCTTCGTCGCCGTTAGAAAGACTCCGTGCCGAGTACAGGAACGGAAATGAGACAATGTCCATTCAAGCCGGAGCCAAGGCCTGCTGCACAAAGGTCCGTCGTAACGGTCCAGATCTTCTTGCACGCAGCGGGCACAGAACCGGAATACGTCCGGTTGACCGCAAGTCGGACGAATGTCTCGTCGGCTACCTCGTAGAACTTGCCTCCCTTGGGGACTGGCGTGTACCTCAGCAGCTTTTCAGGGTCTGCCCGCCCAAGGGTGGCAATGTCACGCACGACCGACGCAATGCCCTTATCGAGGCTCCGCTGCTGGATGCACATGTCACGGAGGAAATCCCTGAGTGATCGGCCGTTCAAAGCGGCGAGGCGGGACCCGAATCCCGCCGCCGGCTGCGGTTCGTCGAGCGGATAGGCAAACGCAAGCGGTTCGAGAGTCCGCCCATTGGACCTCATGGTCCGTCCTCCTCGATCATGAACATGCCAGGCTCCAAGCGCATCCAGTCATCCACGAGGAAGGGGTTCATTTGTCATGCCCTCGGGCTTGCGAATGCTCGATATAGGCGAGGGCGAAATGGTCGCGCGTCAGGGTGGCGGCATTTTTCGAGGCCGCCTGCTCGATCGCGGCGAGGATCACCTGAGCAATGCGGCCGTACCGATACCTGGCCGCATGCGCGATACGTTCCGGAAGATCGCTCTCCAGGGTTCTGCTGGAGTCCAGCCCGGGCGCTTCGCACATGGCGGTCACGACATTGAGGATGAGGATGCGCTCCTCTGGAAGAACGACATCTGGAAGGTGAAGGTGCCGTGCGCGCCGCTCGATCTGCTCGTCAAGCTTGGCCAGGGAGGTGATGCTCGGCATTCCTGACATGACGAAGCTGACAGGCCAGGGCTTGTAGTTTATGACACCCTTGAGTGCCTTTCTGACAGAGTCTCGCTCCCTGTCGGATTCGGTGAGTTTCAGCAGGTGCTGCGTCTCGTCGATGTCAATGAGGAGGACCTTTCGCAAGTGCAACTGCCCGGGAAGGATGTCCCATACTTCGCCCTGTTCGTACTAGCGGGTGATGCTATAGCCAGCCTTTTGCAGGATATTCAGGCCCAGGAACTTGAGGGTCGAAGGCCCCATCAGCGTGAGCGAGATGACGGACTCGATGGTGCCATATGACTTCTGGATCGGGGCCAGCGTGGGGTTTTCCTCAAGCATCCGATCCACCAAAGTGGTCTTTCCCGCCCCGCTTTCGCCGGTCACGAACAAGATACGGCCGTCATCACGCCGACGGTTCTTCTTCGCCAGCATCATCGTTACGAAGCGCGACAGGATCTCTTTTGCGACCTGGTCCCGGCCACAAGGCACGTATACGCTTTTTACGCGTTCCAGCACGTTCTTGACATGCTGCTCGTTCTCGCTGAGGCGGCCGGAAATCGTATCCAGGAAGTCGTCATCGGACACCGTGTCGTTCCATTCCGACTGGCCCGTGCCATCAACATGTTCGCCGCTGGTGCGCAATTCCCGATCAAGTTTAGGATTCATCGATCTGGCCTCCCTTGTAGAGATTCATGCTGCCACCGAAGGGCGCTGGCTTAGCTGGTTGGCTGGACATGTCTTGATTTGAAGATGGGGAAGGCAGGGGAGTTGTAGGTTCTGCCGAACGAATCCTGCTGCGCTTCGACACCGCAACCTGCTCTCCCAGGTCCTGATCGTCAGTCTCCTCGGAGCCGTACTCAACCGAGCCAAGGCCGGCCTGGCCTGACCGCTCGATCAGCCCCAACACCATATCAAATTATCAAATTGCTTCTGTGTGAGTTCGTGCGAGGGAAGTCCTGCCGCCTTCATCGCGCTGTGGGAAAGCTCGAGAAAGTCCCGGTGGGCGTTCAGGCGAAAAGTTCGGCCGGCCTCCTGTTCCTTCCGGACGAGTTCCCGGACCTGGCAGCCGCGGGATGATCGGCGGCTTTCGCGAGCAACAGGGTAATTTCGTCATCGTCGAGCATGTCGGTGAGACCATCCGTGCAGACGACGACATCTCCGGCGGCGGCGTCGACATACGTGACGTGCGGTTGAAGTGGCAGCGGCGTGACAGTACCGCCAAGCGACTGCGCTGAAGGCGGAGTGACCCGCGTGGGCTTACACGCACTGCAAAGCCGCCAGCGCCACTCCATGGTTACCCCTCGCAGGAAGCCCGACAGCGAGTCATGATCGGTTCCCCGAATCAGAGGAGCCGACTATGCCAGCCAACAAAGAAGCCTGCCTTCGTTTCGATGGGATCTCGCTGCAGCCCTGCGAGGCGCCTGACTGGTATGCTGCAATTATGCACGACGCCGACGAGCACGGAGGCGACATTCCGGACATTTATCGGCGCAACGGCGTGCTCCTCCACCATCGGTTCGGGGAGACGCTCGACTCGGTCTACGTCTACGACGCTGGCCAGCATGGCCATCTCATAGAATATTGGGACTTGGAAAAGTGCCTCGCCACGATTCTGATCGACAACGTTGCGGCTTATCTCGAGTTTCGGGCGAAATACCTGCATGCCTGGGCGTGGCTGATTGCGGAGGTGGAGAGGATCGCCGACGCCGACTATGAGCTGACGAAGGAAGGTCGGAAGCGCGCATAGGGCGGCAGAACTCATGCTGCGCAACACGATCGAGCCGATGCATGCAATCCGGCGCGAGCACCAGGCGCTCGCAATCCTGCGCGTGCTACGTCGTGATCAGGGCCGCCAGGCGAACGATCGCGTCCTCGCCGACTACCTGCAGACGATCGCGCTTGGCGGCAGCCATGAGCAAGTCCGGGATGCATTGCAGCGCCTGTCAGAGCTCGGCCTCGTAGTCGTCGAGTCCATCGAAGAGCTGGCCATCGCGAGATTGACCGAGCGTGGAGAAGCTGTCGCGGTAGGGAATGATTCGTGCGAAGGCATTCTGCACGCGTATCCGGAATGCCCGTACTGACCATGGAAGTGAGATCTGGGAATGGGTGAGTTCGCGGACATCGAAGACATCAACGGCAACGTGATCGGTCAACTCGACCTGTCCACCATGCGCGTCCTGGCGCCAAACGCTCGCGTTGACGAGGCTGTGGAGAAGGGCGAGCCGATCTACATGAGGAAAAGCGGCAGCGGAATCAGGACAATCCTGACGCCCGACAAGCCCAAGAAACGCGGCGGGCGGAAATGACAGGTCGACCTCAACTAAATCTCACTGACGCCGAAATGCCATAGCGATATGCGCGGGCTCTCGACGAATGGACAACGCGAGAGGATCCTCGTTGTCTGCTCGTTGAGGAATCAATCTTTGTGGTCAACCATCGCCGCAACGATCTGGCGTACCTGCTTCATGATCGAGCCGCCAGACCGAGCACGGAAGATCGGAAGCGGCACAGCAGTTGTTAGACAAGCATGAGCGAGCGTGGGTTCAGGTCCCTGGCTGCAGAGCATGAGTGCGCGTCGACAAACCGACCAAGAACTGAAAGGGCATGATCGACAGCCCGCCGGCCAGATCAGGCGAAGGGGAAAAGCGTGAGTAAACTCGACGATCACCGCCGCGCAATCGCTGACATTTTGGCCTATTTGGCCAGCCACGGCCTGGCCGGAACCGTGCTGGGGCCAGACCATGTCGTCAGCGCAGATAGCCCGAAGATGCCAAGCGACGACTTCGTTGACATCGTGCGGTGGCTCGAAAATGAGGGTGTCATCAGGGTACCCGGACGGCCGAGCCTAGGAAACGGCTGGTTTCCAAAGGTCCAGTTGACCGCGGTCGGGCTGCAGATCCTTGGCCTCGAGTCTCCCACTTCAAAGGGCCAGTCGATCGAAACTACACTTGCCGAGCCTACCTCTCCCGAGACTCGCACGAAAATCGGCGAGTTCATCGGATCGGTGCTTGGCGGGTTCTTCAATAGCCAAAAGTAGACGGCAAGCCGGATTTCAATGCTGGCGCAAGGGCGGAATCGCCGCCGCCCTGATCCGCCGTCGCTTTGCGTTGTCCGGCCGCTTGCGGGCGATCTCGGCGATCTTCTGTTCCGTGGCCTCTTCCTCGGCCGACAATTTCGGCATGATCTCCTCGGGGCTGGCCAGTTGCCATATGGGATCGACAAGGACGGAAATCCCGTCCTTGATGAGCGTGGCGAGCCGATCATCGAAACGGTGGCGAAATATCCGGGCCTTCACGCCTTCTGGCACTTCTTCGCGTCGTGGTGCATCAACCGGAAAAGGCGAAGGAGGTGCAGCACCGCATGGGGCGGGTAGCAAACAGACGCGGATCTTCTCAGTGGATGGCGACATTCTCTTGATTTCCACTCCGGAGACATCGCATCCGATGTTTCCAGGTCGACGGGGACACGGTCGGCTAAAGTGGCAGCGCGAGAGTTCCCGGACCGGCGGCATGTAAAATCATTTTACCGATTGCTGATTTCAGACCCCGGAGCAGCCGAAAAATCCTCACCATCGCCGACTGACCAGCAGCGGAAGCACGCCTGTATTCAGCCAAGTGGCCAGATACTCGCGTGGCCAGCTGTCGCGCCCGCCCAACACCCACAGCAACTCGGTTACCTCTAGCCATTTGCCGCCCTCGGGAAAACCGATCACCTGGGATGCCGCCGAGTTGTTCGGGTTGAGTTCAACGAAAAGGGCGATGTTTTCCAACTGAAAACGGGCGAGCCTCGCCCGACGCTCGATCTTGTCTGCCAGTTCGCCCTTCAACACCCGCTTTCCGTTCCATGACGGCACGAGCGCGGCATCAACATCGGCGATGATTGAGGAAATATTTCGGGTGAACTCGGAAATGCCGAACTTCAACTTCGCCTGTGCGTTCGCTTTTAGACCGGCGACGCCGCCGAGATTTGGTAAGTCGATGTCATGTTTTTCATTATCGCTACCGACAATTGCCTGGATCTGTTTTGCCGTTAACGAGCGTCCGGCTTCGAATTCGGCGAGAACCTCGGCCACGTGCTCTGGGGAACTGGCTAGGTGGCCCATGGCGGTGGCGGACATGCGCGCTTCTACAAGCCGTGTCTTATGATCCTTGAGAACCGTCGCTATCTTCATCAGGCTGAAAAGATGCTGACGACTATATCGAGATACCGAGACGGCCCATTTTCCGAACATTCGATCAGGGATAAGAGCTGCGGCAATGTTCAGTTGATCGCCGAGATCGAAGGTTTCTTCCGTCGTTCTTCGGCCTAGCAGCATGATCTCGGCCTCGCACTTTTTTATGGCCTTGAGCTCGGCAGATCCCAGGCCGAGTTCGGAATGGTCGAATGTCGGTGCGTTTTTTCGCGGCGCTTTCTTCATCGTTGAACCTTCGGTCTTCGTAGAGCACCCCCAAAGCTAGCTTGCGGTCACAACCCTGCATGCCGCCGCCGGCCAGTTGCCGCGCGCCATGGCTATGACGCCGAAACGGCGACGTCAAGCCGGCGGATGGAGCTAACTTATTGTCAACAATATGCTTTTTTCCAGCCATACTACCTTAAGAATGTCAGGCTTTGCAGCATCCGACTGTCGACGCAGGATTCGAATCCTTGAGAGCCCGCGCCGTTCCAGGCTTCAAAAGGATTGGTCCGCGCGAGGCGCCGACGATCCGACTAAGGATGCTGAAAGGGCCGCTGCCGCTGTGGCGGCCGTCTGCGGGCTTGCGGTAGCGGTGATCGGTATCGCGTCGGGCGGGCTGACCTTCGGCACCGGCTACGTGCAGGCACGCAGAGGGTGCCGAAGGTACGCCACTGCCCTCAATCTTCTTTGCCGAAAAGTTTTTGCCCAACGAATGCGGCTAAAATAACGTGTCGGACGTGCAAAAGGCATATGTCGCCTTTCTCAGAGGAAGCTGGCCCAATGGCTTTCGGCGACGATTGAGATCGGCAAACCCTGGTCGCGCCAGCCGGTCGCTTTGACGATTTTGTCGCCGAACGAGGAATGTTTCCAAGATTCGGTGGCGTAGGCACCGATCACCAAAACCCCGGCGGAGCGCCCTTGGTAGGTAGCGAGTTGTCTGGCGTCGAGCCTTCGCGGGCGCAAGCCAGCTTGCTGCCAGCGCGATTCAACGACGCTGACGGCTGACTTGAAGCGCTTCGCGAGAGGGTCGACACCCTCAGGCATTCCGGCGATCTCCCTCGATGCGGACAGCCGAGGTTTGCGCCTGCGCCTCGCTGCGGACGAGGCCGGCGGTCAGCAGGGCCGGTTTACTGAGTCGAGCGGCCGAACGCCGCCGCGTCTGGTCCGCAATTTCGGCACCGACGCCCTTGGCAAGTTGATCGGTGATCAGTTGCTTGTTGGACAAGTGCGCCACCGCCGCAAAATCGGCGTGGGCCTTTCGCAGCCAATTATGGAATTCTTTCTCCCGCTCCGGATGCTCCTTCCATTTGTCAGCGAAGTTCTCCAGCGGATCGCTGGGATTGGCGATGAGACGGCTGCCGTCCGCCGCGGTGCCGATGAAGCTGTCCATCTTCGTCAGGATCACGAACAGCGCCTCGGCGATGTTCTCCTCTCCTTCGTAGGAGTGGGCGGCGAGCGTCGTCAGGATGATCGAGATCGGCTTTTCGTCGCTGCGGCCGATGTACATGATGTCGCGATGGCGCTTCAGTATCATGATGGCGTACTGCAGCGGGGTGCGGATCCGGTAGTCCGGAATCGGCTCGGTGCCCGCCCTCACGCCTTTCTGAAGAAGCTCTTTCTTGCGCTTGTCGTAGGCTTTGGCCATTCTTGTCAGAAACCATTTCAGATAGCCGCGTGGATTCGACCGCTGCCAATCGGCCGCGATAATCTGGTAGTGCGGGTGGCGGTTGTCGGTGATCGAGATCGCGGTCTCGGCGAGCGACGCATCGAAGCCGCGCGTTTTCAGGAGTTGGATCAGTTCGCCGCCACTTGGAATTCCTGGCGTGACGTCCATGTGGAATTGAGCTTCGTCCGCGTACGGCTGCCTCCAGCAGCGGCGATGCTCCTCCAGCGGCTTGATCATGTTCTTGCTGCGGGCGTACAGCCTCATTTCGATTTCGAGAAGGCGCTTTAGATTGGCCTGCGTGGTCTCGTTCTTCGTCAGGCGTTGAAACTCGCAGACGGCATCGATGTCGTAGTGCTCGTCCGCGGTGAGCGGTGGCGTGACGGTGCCGAGACCGAACGACCCTTGGACGTGGACTTGGGGCCCGTATCGCCGAATTGTCGACTCCGGTCGGTTGAGCCAGTCGCCCAGCGACTTGTAGCTCGTCTCCGCCTGTTCGTATCGATGTTCGGGAATCTCGAGTTCTTTGGCGAGGTCTTCGAGAACTTCGTCAGCCTCTGGGGTGATCGTCGGGCTCAATTGCATGTTCATGAAAACTCCTGATTAGCTGGCGTGTTCAAGTTCATGGGCGAAAATGAAGCCGCCGAGCTTCTTGTTTTGGTCGTAGATCTTCAGAACGGGGTGCGCCTTCGGCTGCCAGGCGCGACCAGCTTCGACAGCCGCGGAAACTGGAACGGCGGGAAACACGTGCACGATCGTGTTCTCGCCATGGGCGACCTTGATGGCGTCCAGCGTTGTTCTGAAAAGACGCGCGAACTCGGCCAGATCGGCCTGGCTGCGCATGATGTCGTTGTGGGCTCCGTCGGCCGCGATGGACCAGATCGCCGCATCGTTGCCAAGCACCGCGTGGACCCGCTCGTCTACGACGGGTGCGCTGACCTCCAGCTTCAGCGCGATTTGGCCGGCCAGACCGGACGGCCGCAGGACGCTAACCGGATCGGCGGAGCCTTCGGGTCCCACTTCCAGCCCTTAGGGCTGCGCAGCAACTGCCGGACGTCTGCAGTCGCGATGTCGGAGATCAGGCGTCCTAGCTCGATCAGGAGCGGGATCGGCGCCAATCCGAACACTGTCAGGCGACGGATTTCCTGCCGCTCCATACGCCCGCGGATTTTCTCGGCGAAGCCGGTCCGCAGGTTGCGGACCTGGATGCGCCAGAAATCCGGTTCGTGATCGGACAGATCGAGCGTCGCGAGATCGAGATCTATCCAACCATCGTCAAGCGGATAGCGATCCGGGATCATCGACCATTTGAGGTCGCCTTTGGCCACGGGGGATTCGTTGGTCCCGATCCTCGCAGCGTATCGAATGACATGACTGCCCAGATCCTCGTCGATGGCTGTGACCGTCCGGATGCGGACTTCATGGCGGCGCTTCATCGCCATCAGGACATTCGCGGGATGCTCGGAGACCATCTCGCGATCGAAAACGCGATGGTGACGGTCGCAGACCAGCATCAGATTGTCGGGCTCCTGGGCAAGTTTGGGTGACAGAACCGGATCGCCCCGCGGCCCGGCCTTTGTGTCCGCAATGATGTGCCCGATGTAAGCCGCGTTAGCGTCGGCAGCTCCCGACACCTCGTCGCCGATCAGCAGGGCATTGCATCCCGCATACTGACACCGTCCTGCAGCGCGCCCCCATACGATGTTCTTGACCTTGTCCGGTAGCGCCCGTCGGCGACCGCGGCGCGGCTCCGCTGGCACCTGATCTTCCATCTCACGTTCTGCAACCAACTCATGATTTCTCGTCTCAGGCTTGATTCACGACTCGTTCGACTTGGCGTTTCGCGGCAAGCCTGAGCCCGCCGCGAATCTCTTAATTATCGCTCGGCGCTGGCGGCGCCGAGCAGCAACTTGCCCAAATTGGCGACTTACCTTTCAGGGACGTACCTTGGTCGACGCCGCAGGTACACAACATTGGCTTTCAGGTACCCAACTTTGGGTGTGGCACCAATCGCTTTGCCGCGATCGCCGCAGCCGTTTTCGAGCACGACAATCATGCCGGCGGTGTCGGCAGCGATGCGCATGCAAAAATTCACAGATGCATTCTGGCCAAAATGCTAGCTGCCCAGCAAATGTCCGGCATTTCGCAAGGCCCCTAGGAAGAGACTGGCATGGCCGTTGGCATCGATCTTGGCCTGCATCGACAGCGGCATGTTGTGCCAGTTCTCCAAGGGCGCAGTGAAATGTGAGAACGTACCGTTGACGATGCACTGGTGGGTAACAAGACCCTGTCTGTCCAACGCCAGCACGCCGATCTGGTCGCCCTGATATCGGATGGCTGCGACCCGCTGGACCTCCGCGTCACGGTCGACCCGCACGTCGAAAAGCAGGATGCCGCGGCTCCTGGTGGCTACCTCGGCGGCCTTTTCAGCGAAGCTTAAGGAGAGCGAGCGGACGCTTTCGACCGCCAGCCGTAAAACCATCAAATCCAGTTCATCCACTGCCATAAGGTACCTGCGCGCAACACATGGGTGATAGCAATCGACCACACCGCTTGTTCACAGATGTCGGCTCACGACCGATCATTCAGGTTGTTGCCGGACGTCCATTGACCGAGGGCGTGCTCCGGTTCGAACCGATCCTGAAGCGGAATGCGCTGGATCTACGGAACCCGAGGAGCAGGCCAGCCAAAGTTGCCGCGACAATTGATGTCGTGATCATTCCAGACATCTGCATCGGCGTCGCTGAACATCCCACTGGTAAGTCCGTTGTTTGCGGCAAGCCCATCCTTGGGCCGTCTAGTACCTGAAACCCTCGCGGTGGCGTCCCTCGAAACTCGGGACCGCCGGGCGCTTGATCGTCGAGAACTTTGTTTACGAAGGTCCGGACCTCCTGCAGATGATATTCTGGTGCGCTCGCCTTTGAGCATTCCGCTGAAGCGTGACGTTTCGCTAGTCCGTGTTCCTTGCAGGCTCACTGCGAGGGCGCCTTGCACACAGCGGCACGTCAGCGCATGAAACTCGTCCCCCGTTCACTTCACAAAATGGATTTCCTGAAGTACTGGGAGCGCAGAGAAATCTCCGGTCGCAGCCTACCCGGTTAAAACAAGGACCCAACAATGAAGACTCTCGTCGTCTGCTCCGGCGGATTGGACTCCGTCACCCTTGCTCACAAGGTGGCAGCGGAGCACGAACTCGCCGGCCTCTTATCTTTCGATTACGGCCAACGGCATAGGAAGGAATTGGGCTTCGCCGCCCTTTGCGCGGAGCGACTGAGCGTCCCGCACCGTATCATCGACATCCACGAGATCGGCGGCGGCCTTTCCGGCTCCGCGCTGACCGATAATGTGGACGTGCCCGACGGGCATTACGCCGAAGACACGATGAAGGTCACGGTGGTGCCGAACCGGAACGCCATCATGTTGGCCATTGCCTTCGGCTTCGCCGCAGCGCACGACGCTGACGCGGTGGCGACGGCCGTGCATGGTGGGGATCATTTCATTTATCCCGACTGCCGTCCGGCCTTCATCGACGCTTTCCAGATGATGCAGGACCACGCGCTCGACGGCTACGCGAAGATTCGCATTTATGCACCCTATGTGAATCTCACGAAGGCGGACATTGTAAGGAATGGAGCAGCATACGGCACGCCATTTGCGCAGACCTGGTCCTGCTACAAGGGCGCCGACCGTCACTGCGGGAGGTGCGGGACCTGTGTCGAGCGGCGCGAGGCGTTTCATCTCTCTGGGCAGCCGGACCCCACCGACTACGAGGACTCCGACTTCTGGCTCGATGCGCTGCGAAGGAGGACCGCGTAATGTTCCGCATCACCAAGGAATTCCACTTCTCAGCCTCGCATCAGCTCACCTCGTTGCCACCCGATCACCAATGCGCGCGCCTGCACGGGCATAACTACATCGTTGAAGTGGAGCTTTCAGCGAATGGACTGAACGACAACGGCTTCGTGCGCGACTATCACGATTTGGCGCCATTCAAACGCTACATCGACGAGAGCTTCGACCACCGACATCTCAATGACGTGCTGGGACATGAGCAAGTCACGGCGGAATATCTGGCCAGACATTTTTATGAATGGTGCAAGGCACGCCTGCGCGAAACCTCGGCCGTGCGGGTGAGCGAAACGCCGAAAACCTGGGCGGAATACCGGCCATGACCGATACGCATCCCGCAATCCGCGTGAGTGAGATTTTCGGGCCGACGATCCAGGGCGAGGGCGTGCTCATCGGTTTGCCGACGGTCTTCGTCAGAACCGGCGGGTGTGACTATCGCTGTTCCTGGTGCGACAGCCTGCATGCGGTGGACAATCAATTCCGCCACGAATGGGAGATGATGTCCATTGGCGCGGTGTGGCAAAACGTGCTTGCGCTTTCCGGTGGCCGCCCGCTGATGGTGTCGCTGTCAGGCGGCAATCCGGCCATCCAGCCGCTCGGCGCGCTCATCGAGCGAGGCCATGGTGAAGGTTACCGTTTTGCGCTGGAAACCCAAGGTTCGGTGGCCAGGGACTGGTTTGCCGACCTTGACGTGCTAGTCCTCAGCCCAAAGCCGCCGTCAAGCCAAATGACGACCGATTGGGCCGCTTTCGAGGCGTGCCTCCAGGCGGCACAAGGCAGGCCACAAATCGTGCTCAAGCTAATTGTTTTCGACGAAAGGGACTACGCCTACGCGAAAGACGCCGCTGCGAGATTTCCGCGGCTTCCGATCTATCTGCAACCCGGCAATCACACGCCGCCACGCCCCGCAAATGAAGACGCGCCTGTCGACCTTGACGGAATATTGAAGCGCATGGAGTGGCTGGTTGATAGCGTGACCCGCGACAGGTGGTTCGAAGCCCGTGTGCTGCCGCAGCTGCACGTTATGCTCTGGGGTAACAAGAGAGCTGTGTAGCCTAGGCCCGCTTTTCACTGAAACTGCGCCGACGAATATTCGGGTGGACGGGTTGTCCCACGCTTGAAGGCGCTGCCGGGGTGCTTGCGGACTTCTACCACCGGCACCAAGAGCGTGGCCAGCCGCTTACGATTAGGATTGTTGCCGAGGCTCGGTTTCGACGGGCGTCGGCCTGGCGCGAACCAATCAAAGGTTAGCGCGAGCCACGGGTGGAATAGTATGGTGTTGCGATCCGGCGGCGCCTGCTGCAGCTGGCACGGTCCTTGCGGATTCTCGTTGCAAGGCCGAAGGGAGCTGTCGGCCGACAACCATGATCTGGCCAGGACGATTGTCGACTGCTTCCGATACAGAAAAGAGGCCGGACTCGACGTGGCGCTTCAGGGACTGCGAAATGGAATACGGCGCCGGAAGGCACGACCGGACGATATCGTCGCTATGCCAAGACGCGTCTGGTCCGCTCCGAATCCTGTCTTGACACGACGGTCGCCGGTCAACAGTGAAAAACGTAGCGCATCGGTTCACGATCGACTGAGAACCATGACCGTTCCTCTGCGGTGCTCAGACTGCCGCTGAGTGCCTGGCCGTTCCACTTTCGAAATATTTGTCGAACTTCGCCGCGATGCTTCTGACAAAGGGCCGGCTTTCCGCCGGCACGACGAAGCGGTCACCATCAAGTTCAAGCAGCCGCGCAGGACCATGAAGAGCCGTGGAACTCGCCTTGAGGAGAAGTCTTTGGCCGGCTTCGCCAAAGCGCTCCACCAGCTCAATCGCCGAGAAGGCGAAGTCACACATCAATCGCTCGATGATCCAGCCGCGAACACGGTCGTCGTCGGAAAGCGCGATACCCCGAACAGCGGCCAGCCCGCCATCAGCAACCATGCGTCCATACTCGGCGGTCGAAGGCATGTTCTGTGCATAGCCCTGGCGAAACTGGCTGATGGATGACGGGCCAAGGCCGATCAAGGTCTCGCAGCGATCCTCGGTATAGCCCTGGAAGTTCCGGCGCAGTGTTCCGGCGCGGGCGGCAAGCGCGAGGGCATCGCCCGGTTTGGCGAAATGGTCGAGCCCGATTGCTTCGTATCCCTGGTCCACGATCGCCCGCGCCGCAAGTTGCGATTGAGCAAACCGCTCTGCCGGACCCGGCAGCCATGCCTCGTCGATCATCGTCTGATGTTTCTTGAACCACGGCACATGGGCGTAGCCAAAAAGCGCTATCCGATCCGGTTCCAGGGTCAGTGCCTGCGCGACGGTGGAGGAGACACTCTCCCTGGTCTGGTGTGGCAAGCCGTAGAGCAGGTCCAGATTGACCGATTCGACGCCGCGCGAACGAACGCCGTCGACTACCGCTTTGGTCTGCAAAAAGCTCTGCTCGCGGTTAATTGCCTTTTGCACCTTCGGGTCAAAATCCTGGACGCCGAGGCTCGCACGGGTCATGCCGATTTCGGCGAGTGCGTCGAGGCGGGCATCGTCCATATCATTGGGTTCGATTTCGACGCCGATCTTGGCGCCGGGAAGAAAGGTGAAACTGTTGCGCAGGGCGGTTCCCAGCGCCACCAGATCCTCCGGTTTGAGCATCGTTGGCGAACCGCCGCCGAAATGGACGGCACGCACGCGGCCCTTGCCTGCGACAAGACCGGCGACGGTGGCGATCTCGGCATGCAGTGAGCGAAGATATGTGGTCACCGGTTCGTAGTGGCGTGTCTGCTTGGTATGGCAGGCACAGAACCAGCAAAGCTTGTCGCAGTACGGGATGTGCAGATAGAGCGAGATCTCGTCACCACCTTCGAGCGCCTCCAACCAGCCTCGGTAAACGACGGCATCGACCCCCGCATGGAAATGCGGCGCGGTCGGATAACTGGTATAGCGCGGGACGTTCTCGCCAAGTCTGGCAGCTAGCTCCAGTCGCATGTCGTGGTCCACCGTGTTTGCGTCGCCGGAACTGTGGATGCTTGGATGAGCCTAAGCCCTGATTTCGATCAACCTTCAGCACGGACAAACTGCCGCAAGGATTTTTCTACCGTCGATTGCTATCCTGCCCGCACTGGACCGGTAGAGCGATCGAATGACATTACGGCAGGACATTCACAGTTCCGGCATTCCCGTTCTTTGCCTGTCTTGCGAGGCACGGCACCGCGGTGTCTGTGGTGCGCTCGAACCAGACCATTTGGCTCAGCTCGCCAAGACGTCGTCGCGGCACAATATCGAGCCGGGGGTCGAACTGATCGGCGACGCCGAGGCGGTCGACTGTTATTCAAACGTGCTTTCAGGCGTGGTGAAGCTCACGAAGAGCCTTTCGGACGGCCGCCAGCAGATCGTCGGTCTCCAGTTCGCGCCGGATTTTCTGGGACGGCCCTTCAAGATGAAAAGCGCGATCAATGCGGAAGCGGCAACAGCTGTCTCGCTATGCTCGTTTCCGAGAGCGGCCATCGAACGGATGATGAAGGAATCACCGGAATTTGTGCATCGCCTGCTCAAGCAGGCGCTGAACGAACTCGACGAGGCACGCGAATGGATGGTGACTCTGGGGCGCAAGACCGCACCGGAGAAGGTGGCGAGCTTTCTCCTCATGATCGCCCGGAACATCGGTTCCAGTGTTGACCCGGCGGCTAGGTCGGCGTGCTTCGAGCTGCCGATGACGCGTGCCGACATCTCTGATTTCCTTGGAATTACAAACGAGACCGTGAGCCGTCAGCTGACCAGCCTGAGAATGGACGGCGTGATTCGGATCGAGAACAACCGCCGTGTCACCGTGGACAGCATGAGCCGGCTGGAACGGCGCTGCGGCGACCGAGGCGCAACCGCCGTTTGAATGACACCGAAGCTGCATGGCCTACGTCACTTACTTCGTTCGGGGCAGGGCATGCTGGCGTTGGGCGTAGAAGAAGTCGCATAGCGACAGCCCGCTCTCCATCCGATCGCATGAGCCAGGTGCGTTTCGGCCAACTCGTCGGAGAAGCATCCATCCTCGACGTGCTCGACGTGCAACCGGCTGTTCCAGGCAGGATCGCACTCGGCCGAAGTCAATACGCCTCATACGCAGGGGAAAATCGCCGTCTCCCCGAACCATGAATGTTACGAAGGCAGCGCAACGCTGGCGCTGGCTGTCCCAAGGCATTGAAACGATCGACGTTCGGCAAGGCATCGGCCTACTTTCCAGCGTCACAGAAGGCGCGCTTCCCACACGCCCGCGATCGCCTCCATACCCGGCCAGACCGGGGACGCCGGGCCTGTCCATAAGCGTGGCGGCCGGTGCTGCGCTTCCACATTCGATCGCCACAGTCTGATCGCACCGAACTCGATGCTGCTCGAAGCAAAATCGTGCGGCTCTGACATGGATCAGGGCGAGCAGGCCACGGCTGCGCAATAAGGCACTGCGGTTTGGCGCCCGCCGGAATCGGAAATCGGGGCTTGCGATGAAATTCGGCACAGAGATCGTCCTTCTAAGCCTGTTTGCGTTTGCGGCCCTGGTGGCTGCCGGCTTCGGCGTAGATGAACCTTTTCGCCGGCATATGTGGGTTTTGTTCTTCGCCGTGGCTGGCTTCACTGCGATTCTGTTGCGCAACACGGAGTTCAAGCCGGCAGTTCCGATCGACCCCGCCGCTTACATGGATGGGCCGATCCGCTACGGTGCCATCGCCACCGTATTCTGGGGCGTCGTCGGCATGCTGGTCGGCGTGGTCATCGCCCTGCAGCTCGCCTACCCCGATCTCAACATCCAGCCCTGGTTCAATTTCGGCCGACTGCGGCCATTGCATACGTCGGGCGTCGTCTTCGCCTTCGGCGGCAATGCGCTGCTCTGCACGTCCCTGTATGTCGTCCAGCGCACCTGCCGCGCTCGGCTGTTCGGCGGCGATCTCGGCTGGTTCGTGTTCTGGGGCTACCAACTTTTCATCGTCATGGCGGCAACCGGCTACCTGCTCGGTATCACCGAGAGCCGCGAATACGCCGAGCCCGAATGGTATGTGGACCTGTGGCTGACCATTGTCTGGGTCGCCTATCTCATCCTGTTCCTCGGCACGATCCTGAAGCGCAAGGAACCGCACATCTATGTCGCCAACTGGTTCTACCTTGCCTTCATCGTGACCATCGCAATGCTGCATGTGATCAACAACCTGTCGATGCCGGTCTCCTTCCTGGGCTCCAAGAGCTATTCAGCCTTCTCCGGCGTACAGGACGCCCTGACGCAATGGTGGTACGGCCACAATGCCGTCGGCTTCTTCCTCACCGCCGGCTTCCTCGGCATGATGTATTATTTCGTTCCCAAGCAGGCCAACCGACCCGTCTATTCCTACCGGCTGTCGATCATCCACTTCTGGGCTTTGATCTTTCTCTACATCTGGGCCGGTCCGCACCACCTCCACTACACCGCCCTGCCGGACTGGGCCCAGACGCTCGGCATGGTGTTCTCCATCATGCTCTGGATGCCGTCATGGGGTGGCATGATCAACGGCCTGATGACGCTCTCGGGCGCCTGGGACAAGCTGCGCACCGACCCGATCATCCGCATGATGGTCATGGCCATCGCCTTCTACGGAATGTCGACCTTCGAAGGCCCGATGATGTCAATCAAGGCCGTCAACTCGCTCTCGCACTACACCGACTGGACCATCGGTCACGTCCATTCGGGCGCGCTCGGATGGGTCGGCATGATCTCGTTCGGCGCGATCTATTTCATGGTCCCGAAGTTATGGAACCGCGACCGGCTTTATTCGCTGCGGCTCGTCAACTGGCACTTCTGGCTGGCGACGCTTGGGATCGTCGTTTACGCCGCGGTGATGTGGGTCTCCGGCGTCATGCAGGGCCTTATGTGGCGCGAATACAACGAGCAGGGCTTCCTGGTCTACTCCTTCGCCGAAACCGTCGCAGCCATGCATCCCTACTACATCATGCGTGCCATCGGCGGCGCGATGTATCTGTCGGGCGCCCTCATCATGGCCTGGAACATCGCCATGACCATCCTCGGCTACCGGCGCGAGGAGGATCCGATGCCGCGCTCCATCCCCGCCCTCCAGCCTGTGCGATCAGGAGCCAGAAAATGGGCTTGATGGACAGACACGCGGTCATCGAGAAGAACGCCACAGTTCTTCTCCTCGGGTCCCTGCTGGTCGTAACAATCGGCGGTATCGTCGAGATCGCGCCGCTCTTCTATCTCGACAATACGATCGAGAAGGTCGAAGGCATGCGGCCCTATTCGCCGCTCGAGCTCGCCGGGCGCAACATCTATGCGCGCGAGGGCTGTTACCTCTGCCACAGCCAGATGATAAGGCCGTTCCGCGACGAGGTCGAGCGCTACGGCCACTATAGCCTGGCGGCCGAGTCGATGTACGACCACCCGTTCCAGTGGGGCTCGAAGCGCACCGGGCCGGATCTCGCCCGGGTCGGCGACCGCTACTCGAACGGATGGCACGTCCAGCATCTCACCGAGCCGCGTTCGGTGGTGCCGGAATCGATCATGCCGAGCTACGCGTTCCTGAAGGACATGCCCATCGAGGTGAAGGATTTCTCGACGCATCTGATCGCCAACAGCCGTGTCGGTGTGCCCTATTCAGACGACATGATCGCTCATGCCAATGCCGATCTCATGGCGCAGGCCGATGCGAATGCCGACACATCGGGCCTGGAGAGACGCTATCCGAAAGCCAAGGTTGGGGACTTCGACGGCGATCCGCAGCAGGTCACCGAAATGGATGCGCTGGTCGCCTATCTCCAGATGCTCGGCACGCTGGTCGATTTCAGGACCTATGACGAAGCCGCCGGTTACCGCTGAGGAGAATGGCGATGACCTACAATTTCATGCGGGAGTTTGCCGACAGCTGGGGTCTGCTTGCCATGGCGCTTTTCTTCCTCGGATGCGTTGCCTTTGCACTTCGTCCCGGCAGCCGCAGGCAAGCCGAGAGAGCCGCTCACATTCCTCTCAAGGACGACTGATCATGGGCAGCGAGCATATCGACGAGGTTTCGGGTATCTCGACGACCGGCCATGAGTGGGACGGCATCAAGGAACTCAACAACCCGCTTCCCCGCTGGTGGGTCATCACCTTCTACATCACCATTGCCTGGGCGATCGGCTACACCGTCGTCTATCCGGCATGGCCGATGCTGACTTCCGCGACCAGGGGTGTGCTGGGGTATTCGAGCCGCAGAGACGTCAAGAATGAACTGGCCGCGGCCGAAGTGGCCAAGGGTAAATTTGTCGCTGCCATTCAGGCGAAGACCGTCTCCGAGATTACTGCCGACGATACGCTACGCGAATTCGCCGTCGCCGCAGGTGGCGCCGCGTTCAAGGTCAATTGCGTGCAGTGCCATGGCTCGGGCGCTCAAGGGTCCAAGGGTTTTCCCAACCTAAACGACGATGATTGGCTGTGGGGTGGCAACGCCGAACAGATCCAGCAGACGATTGCGCACGGCATCCGCTTCGCATCAGACCCGGATACGCGCCTGTCGGAAATGCCTGCTTTTGGCGACATCATCACGACGGATCAGATCAAGCAGGTCGGCGCCTATGTCGCAAGCCTCTCCGATCCTGTTCAGGACACAAGCCTGATCGAACTCGGCGCCAATGTTTTCGCCGAGAATTGTGCGGCCTGTCATGGTGAGAATGCAAAGGGCAACAGGGAGCTCGGCGCACCCGACCTGACCGACGCGATCTGGCTATACGGGTCTGGCGAAACAGCCATCGCCGCGCAGGTCCGCGCGCCGAAGCACGGCGTCATGCCGGCCTGGATCGGGCGTCTCGGCGAGATCAAGGCCAAGGAACTCGCGGTCTATGTCCATTCGCTTGGTGGCGGAGAATAGGTACGCAGCCTATTCTCGTCCTCCCCCCCACCGCCAAGCGACGAGGCCCGGCGCGAGCCGGGCCTCGGCATCATCCAGAAACCGATGGGTCGCTGGTGACTGGAGCTTCTCGTGCTCGATAACACGCAAATAGAACGGCTCGAAGCCGATGCGGTCAACTCCGCCAAGACCCGTCAGCCGCTCTATGCCGCACGCAAGAAGATCTTCCCGAACCGGGCCTCTGGCAGTTTCCGCCGGTTCAAATGGCTGGTGATGGCGATCACGCTCGGCATCTACTATCTGACGCCGTGGCTGCGGTGGGATCGTGGCCCGTTTGCCCCTGACCAGGCCGTGCTGCTCGATGTCGCCAACCGGCGTTTCTACTTCTTCTTCATCGAGATCTGGCCGCAGGAATTCTACTATGTGGCCGGCCTTCTGGTCATGGCCGGCGTCGGTCTTTTCCTGGTTACGTCGACTATCGGTCGTGCCTGGTGCGGCTATACGTGTCCGCAGACCGTGTGGGTCGATCTGTTCCTGGTCGTCGAGCGAGCTATCGAGGGCGACCGCAACGCCCGCATGAAGCTCGAGGCCGGGCCTTGGACCGCCCGCAAGCTCGCGCTGAGAATATCGAAACACGCCATCTGGCTGATCATAGGTGCAGCGACCGGCGGCGCCTGGATCTTCTATTTCGCCGATGCGCCGATCTTGCTGGTCGAACTCTTCACCGGCACGGCAGCGCCTGTCGCCTACATCACCGTCGCTGTGCTCACAGCGACGACCTATACGTTCGGCGGGCTGATGCGCGAGCAGGTCTGCACCTATATGTGCCCATGGCCGCGCATCCAGGCGGCCATGCTCGACGAAAGTTCGCTCACCGTCACGTACAATGACTGGCGCGGCGAACCGCGCACGCGTCACACCAAGAAGGTCCAGGCCGCCGGAGAGTCAGTCGGCGATTGCGTCGACTGTAACGCCTGCGTGGCTGTCTGCCCGATGGGGATCGACATTCGTGATGGCCAGCAGCTTGAATGCATCACCTGCGCGCTCTGCATCGATACCTGTGACGGTATCATGGACAAGCTCGGCAGGGAGCGCGGACTGATTTCCTATGCGACGCTGGCCGACTACAACGCCAATATGATGCTGGCGACCCCGGGCGGCTCCGGTTCAGTCAACCCGTCACTGGTCAGGAACGCTGACGGCCTGTTCTCCGACAAGGTGGCCCGTTTCCATATCGGCAAGATCTTTCGCCCGCGCACCTTCATCTACATGGGCGCCTGGTCGGCGGTCGGTCTCGCGCTGCTCTATTCGCTGCTGACCCGCGAACGGCTCGAATTGAATGTCCTGCACGATCGCAACCCGCAGTTCGTGACGCTGTCCGACGGTTCGATCCGCAATGGCTACACCGTCAAGCTGCTCAACATGATCCCCGAACCAAGAACGATCATTGTCACGATGCAGGGCCTGCATGGAGCCGAAATGAGCGTTGTCGGCATCGACCTGCCGGCGGATCGCTCCTTTGCCATTCCGGTCGAACCCGACCGGCTCAAGATGCTCAAGGTTTTCGTGCGTCAGCCGGCAGATCAGGTTCGGGGTGCAGCGCAAAGCTTCAAGTTCCGGGTCGAAAACAAGGCACCGTTCGAGTCGGACGAATACACGGCCACTTTCAACGCACCGGAGAGCGCCAGATGAGCGACACCTCGCGACAATCTCGCGAATTCACCGGCAGGCATATGCTGTTCACCATCCTTGGCTTCTTCGGCGTGGTCATAGCGGTCAATCTGACGATGGCGACGCTCGCCAACACGAGCTGGACCGGCCTTGTCGTCGAAAACACCTATGTGGCGAGCCAGCAATTCAACAAAAAGGCCGAGCAAGGGCGAGCTCAGGCAGCCCTCGGCTGGACTGGCAAACTGACCATCGCAGGCGGTGAGGTCCGCTACAGCCTCACCGATGCTGGCGGCAAGACGGTTGCCGTGCATGGCGTCAAGGTGCTGTTTCGTCATCCTGCCTACGAGGCCGAGGACAAATCCGTCACTCTTGCCGCTGCCTCCGGTCAGATATTCGCCGCGCACCACATCCCCAAGGATGGCGTCTGGATCGTCGAAATCGACGCCGATGCGAGCCTTGCGGAACCCTATCGCGACGTTCGCCGGATCGTGATTTCCCGCGGGGCGCTGCAATGAGCTGCTGCGCGCCAGGCGCCGAAATGGCATTGGACCTGGAAAAGGTCACACTGGTCCTGCCTTCTGGCCAGGAAATCAGACTGGCGAGCCGCTCGATCGGCGAAAATCTTCGCCAGACCGACCTCTCGGTGCCGGCCGTGCATTGTGCCGCCTGCATCCAGACGATCGAGACGGCGATCGGTAAGCTGGATCGCGTCGAAGGCGCTCGTGTCAATCTTTCAACGAAACGTGTTTCGGTCCGGTGGCGCGGCGACGAGGTTCCGCCATTCGTCGCCACACTTGGACGGCTGGGCTATGGCGCGCACCTGTTCGATCCCGAGGCTGACGGGAAGGACAGGACGCTCTCGGAACTGATCCGCGCCGTCGCGGTCGCCGGCTTTGCGGCGGGCAACATCATGCTGCTATCAGTCTCCGTCTGGTCCGGCGCGCAAGGCGCGACCCGCGACCTGTTCCATTGGGTCTCGGCCTTGATTGCCATTCCTGCGCTCGCTTTCGCCGGCGGCATCTATTTTCGCTCGGCCTGGAATGCGCTGCGCCACAGCCGCATGAACATGGACGTGCCGATCGCGGTCGGGGTATCGCTCGCTTACGCCATGAGCCTCTACGAGACGATCAACCATGGCGACCATGCTTATTTCGACGCGTCGGTGTCGCTGCTGTTCTTTCTGCTGATCGGCCGCACGCTGGATCACGTGATGCGGGAACGGGCACGGACGGCCGTGAACGGACTGGCTCGGCTGGCGGCGCGCGGCGCCATGGTGCTGCGCGAGGATGGTTCGCGCGACTACTTGCCGGTTGGCGAGATCGAACCAGGAATGGAGCTCTTGATTGCGGCTGGCGAGAGGGTGCCCATCGACGGCAGGATCATTGGCGGGGCATCGGATCTCGACTGTTCCCTGGTTTCCGGGGAAAGCACGCCCAGAACGGTGGGCCCGGGGGCGCAGGTCCAGGCCGGTACACTCAATCTCACCGGTCCACTGACCATCGAGGCGACGGCCGCCGCGAAGGATTCCTTCCTGGCCGAAATGGTTCGGCTGATGGAAGCGGCAGAGGGCGGCCGCGCCCGCCATCGCAGGATCGCCGATCGCGTCTCCGCGCTCTATGCCCCCGTGGTCCACCTCACCGCCTTTGTGACGTTCCTCGGCTGGATGGCGGCGACCGGCGACTGGCACCGGGCAACAACAATCGCGATCGCCGTTTTGATCATTACATGCCCGTGTGCGCTCGGTCTCGCCGTGCCGATCGTGCAGGTGGTCGCTGCGCGGCGGCTGTTTGAAAGCGGCGTCATGGTCAGGGACGGCTCCGCCATGGAGCGCCTGGCGGGGATCGACACGGCATTGTTCGACAAAACCGGCACGCTTACGCTCGGACTGCCCAGGCTGATCAATGCGCCGTCCATCGATCCGACGATGCTCGCCATGGCGGCCGAGATGGCAGCGCATTCCCGCCATCCCTTTTCGAAGGCAATCGCTGGCAATGCAGCCTTTGCCGGCCAGCCGAAACTCGCGTCCGTCAGCGAGCATCCGGGCTTCGGCATCGAAGCCATCGGCGAGGGCAGTACCTGGCGGCTGGGTCGCCGCGGATGGCGTGAGTGGAAAGCTCGGATCGGCGGCGAAGGCAAACAAGGCTATGGCGGAACCGTTCTGACGAAGGACGGGGTCATTGTCGCGACTTTCGATTTCGAGGATGAGCTGCGTGCCGATGCCAAGGCGGCCATCGAGCAACTGAACGGCGCCGGCGTGTCGGTGGAGATGCTGTCGGGCGACACAGAGGCTGCCTGCGGCGAAGTCGCGGAAGCACTGGGCGTCGAGCGCTTCGTTCCCTCGTTGCTTCCCTCCGGGAAGGTCGAACACATCGAAGCATTGACGCGAACTGGCCACAAGGTGCTGATGGTCGGCGATGGGCTCAACGACACGCCTGCATTGGGCGCCGCACACGTTTCGATCGCTCCGGCCACGGCGGCGGATATCGGTCGCAACGCCGCGGATTTCGTGTTCCTGCGTAAAAGTCTTCTGGCGGTCCCACTTGCTTTAGACATTTCGCGGAAGGCCGGACGGCTGATCCGGCAGAACATCGCCATCGCGATCGTTTACAATGGCATCGCCGTGCCGGTCGCCATTCTGGGGCACGTTACGCCACTGATCGCGGCGGTCGCGATGTCCGCCTCGTCCCTCCTGGTCATCGGCAATGCGCTACGTCTGCAAGGTTTCGTGTCAAATGCATCGGTGCAAGATGCCCGACATGACAGGCGCTCGGACATTGGCGCACTGGCACAATCCTCATGACGACGCTCGCCTACCTCATACCTGTGGCCCTGTTCCTCGGAGCGCTTGGGCTGGCGGGGTTCCTGTGGGCCTTGAGGAGCGGCCAATATGAAGATCTCGATGGCGCCGCCGAGCGGATCCTGATCGACCGCGACGAGCAACGCAGTTGACCCAGCCTGCCCTGCGAGGACTCGCTCGAATATTTTCCGCGGTTGCTTCGCGTCATGCCGATTTCGGCGCGCGACGGGTGCGAACGGATCAGCCAGAATACGTTGCCGAACTTTCGGCCAGGAAAGGGCCGCACCGAACGGGAAGCCGGCCATTCCATGATGACCTGACCAGACCATGGCGTGGCGGTCGACCAGTCGACCGTGAACCCGCCGTTGCCGCGTTTATCGAGCCTGGTTGATCCACATCAGGGTTATCTCTTCATAGGCATGGTTTCATTGAGCATTTTTGAACGGAGAACGGATGTCTAACGGACGGTTAGGTCGCGTGGAGACGCTTGGGGAGATGAGCCGCAAACCGTGGATCGATTGCGATGCGTTCCAGTGCCCTTCGTCGCAGATAGCCGACGCAATGGCGGCACGCTGATGGCCGGCTCTGTCGATAGATTCGACGTTATTGTGGTCGGAGCCGGGCCGGTCGGACTTTCCTTCGCCGCGTCGCTTGCCCAGAGCCGACTCAAGGTGGCAGTGCTTGAACGGCAGTCGCTCGAAAGCCTGGCGAATCCGGCTTTCGACGGTCGCGAGATCGCGCTGACCCACGCATCGGTTGGAATCCTTCGCGAGCTCGGCGCCTGGGATGCCATCCCCGCTTCGGACAAATCACCGCTACAAGGCGCGCGCGTGCTCAACGGATCGAGCCCTTTCGCCCTGAGCTTCGATTCTCCCAGCGGATCTGGGGAACCACTCGGAATTCTGGTCCCAAATTGTCGGATCCGCGACGCCCTGTTCAAGCTTGTCCACTTCCAGGATCATGCCCAGCTGCTGTGCGGCCGCTCGGTCGTCAATGCAACAACCAGCCACAAAGAAGCAGTCATAACGCTCTCTGATGGCAGGCAATTGGCCGCTCGGCTGCTCGTTGCAGCGGATTCGCGTTTGTCCGCGACGCGCGACCTGCTCGGCATTGGCGCCGACATCAATCGGCTTGGCAACTCCATGCTGATTTGCCGGGTGAGGCACGAGCGCGCCCATCACCAGATCGCGGTCGAATGGTTCGATCACCATCAGACGATAGCGATGTTGCCGCTCATGGAAGGCGTGTCGTCGCTGCTTCTCACTTTGCGCTCAAGCGAGGCCGACAGACTGCTTGCTCTCGACGACGATTTGTTCCTCATGGAATCGACGAGCCGGTGTCGAGGACGCTTCGGAGAGATGACCTTGGCAAGCACCCGCCATGCCTATCCGCTGGTCACGACCTGGGCGCACAAGTTCTGGGCTCCGAGTGCGGCACTGATCGGCGATGCTGCCCTCGGCATGCACCCGGTGACCGCGCATGGCTTCAACATCGGCCTCAGTGGCCAGAAGCAACTCGCCGATAGAATCCTGGCGGCATGTCGCGAGCGCCGCGACATTGCTGATCCCGACATACTCGGCAGATACGAAAGCCGGCTGCGTCTGTCGGCGGCACCGCTCTATCATGCTACGAATGCACTTGTCGCTCTCTACTCAGGCGAGCACCCGGCGGCACGGCTTGCAAGACATGCAGGGCTTCGCTTTGCCCAATATCTTCCCTTTATCCGCCTTGGTATTTCGGCCATGCTCAGGCGGTGAATCGCAGGCAGCGCTGCCGCTCTGGAACGCTATCTCGGCCCGGCTTCCTTTTGTCTCGCCGGGCGCGTTGATGCCGTTGGCAGGGCTGCTTCCATGGTGACGTTGCCGATCCTGGGATGATTCGGATCAAGGCACGCGTGCGGGCAAGAGCTCGATGGTCAGACGGCAAGGCCAAGAGGCAGACGTGCGCCCCGAAGACATGGTGAGCGCACTGGTTACCCCCGCTGGATAGTTAACCCGTCCTTCAGTGGGCCTGCGTAAGCTTGTCCTCGCGAACAACGATGGGAGCAAGCTGGTCCGTCCATGGCCCCGAAGAAAGCAGACACGCTGGAGGCCAAAATCCGTCAGGATCAGCTTGCTGACCTGAGGACCGGCCTCTTCGTGTCGATGCCGATAAGCGGTATCCTGTCAGGCCTGATTTGGGCGGTGCACGCCCTTTCTGGCAGCGGCTTTGCCGCTGCAATCTGGTTCCTGGTCGTCAATGCGATAAATGCCGCCCGCCTTGCACTCGCGCGTTATCAGCTAAAGGAAACGGGGCGCCATGACGGTTTAGTGGGGGTTTTGCCGCGGCTTCGCTGGTTTGGCATCCTTGCTCTTCTGGCAGGGTTTGCCTGGTCCTTCCTGGCCGTCCTGACTGTTGGATACACGACACCTCAAGCACCGCTGCATCTGGTCATTCTGGCGGGCATTTCAGCTGGTGCGGTTACATACGGCAGTTCGTATGCCGCGGCGGCGATCAACTTCATCACACCTCCGCTCCTCATCACGGTGGGTTGCCTTTTGGCGAAAGGCAATTTTGAAGACTACATTCTGGCTTTTACCGTTCTGCTCTTCATGGGCGGCTTGGTTCGAGCTTCGTTTGTTGGGCAAGCACGGTTCCGCGAAGCGAGCCGCCTGAGGCATGAGGCCGAGCGGCTTGCGGCGGAGATGAAGGCCAGTTCCAGGCAGGACCACCTGACGGCCCTTCTCAACAGGCGTGGCCTCGAAGACGCAATCGGACGTTTCGAGACCGCGGATGGTCCCTTCGTGGCAATGCTGGTTGATCTGGACGGGTTCAAATCCGTCAACGATACCTACGGTCACAGGACCGGTGATGAACTGCTTGTCAGGATCGCCCGCCGCATAGAGGAGGAAGCACCGGAAGGCTCAACGCTCGCTCGTATCGGCGGCGATGAATTCGTGCTGTTTTTTCCCTCAACGAGGGTTTCGCTTTCTGCCAGTGATCTCGCCTCCAATATCATAGCCAAAATTGCCCGACCCTATATCGAGGTCGCGTCCGTCCGTGTCGGGGCATCAATAGGAATATACCTGGCGGAAAGCCCGGGCCTGACCGAAATGTTGTTGCGGGCGGATATCGCCCTTTACACGGCCAAGCGTCGTGGCAGGAACGAATTTTGCCTGTTCGATGCCGAACTCGACAGGGAACTGCAACGCCGCCAGTCCGTCGAACGGGACCTTCATTCGGCGATAAAGACGAGAAGCTTGCAACCTTGGTTCCAGCCGATCGTGAAACTCGACACCGAGGCCGTGGTCGGTTTTGAAGCCTTGCTGAGGTGGTCCCATCCGACTCATGGTGCCATCTCTCCACCCGAAATCATCACAGCTGCACGCGAAACCGGAATGCTTCAGCTGCTGACGCAAACCGTATTCGCCGACTGTTGTGCTTTTATCGACGGCTTGGTGAAAGCTGACTGTCGTGATCTCCGTGTGGCGATGAATGTTTCACCGCGCGAACTGGAAGCCGGCGATATCGACGACATGGTTCTGGATGGTCTGGCGGCAAGAGATCTCCCTGCAACGATGTTCGAGATCGAGATTACCGAAGAATCCCCGGTGGACCCGGACAGAGTGGATGAAAAGCTCGGACGGCTTTCACATGCGGGCATTTCCATCGCGCTCGATGACTTCGGCACCGGCTTTTCTACGTTGGCATCGCTCAAGGACAGTCGGATACGCAAGGTCAAAATAGACCAGGGCTTCATTCGCGGCTTGGCCAAGTCCCGAGAGGACCGACTGCTTGTCAAATCGGTCATCGATCTCGGTAACATGCTCGGGATCGAGGTCATGGCCGAGGGCGTCGAAACAGAGGCGGATCGGCAAACCCTGCACAAGCTTGGCTGCCGAACCGCTCAAGGCTTCCTGTTCTCCAAGGCTGTGCCTCTGAGCCAAGCACTGGAAATGGCAGTCAAACAGCACGCGAACCAGTTGTGACCGCTCCCGCCGCGCCGTCTCTCGCGGCCGTGCGCTCATGAATGGCGGGTATCTGAACTTCCTTGTTTGAAGAGCATGACTATCCGTGCTGTGCGTCAGCCGGCGAACAGTTCCTTGTAGCCAGTCGTCACCATCCAGTTCGCCCGGTCGATATGGCTGCGAAGAGCCTTGCGGGCGCGGACCGGTTCAAGGGACGGGTCGATGCCGAGAATGAGATCGGCCATCTCCTCTTCGCTGGCATTGTCGGCGCAGGCATCCAGGATCCGCAGGTAGATCGTGAAATGCTCCCTGTCGTAGCTCGTGAGGTTCTCCGACCAGGGGACTTCGTCGCACAGAGTTGAGTTTCGAGTCTCATCTGTTCCCATTGATCGATTCATGCCTGCGAACCTCGCCTGTTGAGCGTCCGCAGAATATCCCAAAATGGGATAATCCGAAACCGGGATTAGTCGCTGATCCGGTCTTTACCCGACCGGTTCGCCTACATGCCCAAGTCTCTTCGATCGCCCCGCCACCAGCGGTTTCTGGCCCAGCTGGTTTCCCTGCGCAAGGCCAAAGGCCTGACTCAGGCGCAGGTGGCCGAGAAGCTTGATCGTCCCCAATCCTTCGTGGCCAAGTACGAGGGTGGAGAGCGGCGTCTCGACGTCATCGAGTTTCTCGACTTAACTGCGGCGCTTGACGCTGATCCGTGCGAGATTCTGTCCAGCCTGCGGGCTAACGGGCGCCTGCGCGTCTAACGGCTCGCGCCGGTACCGTGAACCGAGCGTGCTTTTCTTCGGCAAGCTGCCATTCCGCTGCGGGTGGGTCTTTACCAACCCATGCCGGTATAGGATGATAATCCTAGGTGGGGCGATTCCTCAACGGAGATCGCAATGGCTAGGACCAAACTTTCCAAGCAGCTTTCACAGGCTGAAATCGAGCGCTTTCTGGCGGAGGCGGAACGGCTGCACAAGAGCATCGTCCAGCCGCTTCTATCACCTACCAGCAACCATTACCTGGCTCTCCAGCGCACCCATGAAGCGCTGTTAAAGACGGTGAAGGATATCACGGGGAAGGATGCGCCGTTCATTCAATGGTTCGGAACAGGACCGGTGAATTAGACCCGACTTGTAGACTCTAGGCCGCAAACGTCGCATTCTCTCTTCGGAGGGAAGGGGCGTGGGCAACCATCGCTATCAGGACAACTCCTGGCTGGCATTCTTGCCTTCGAATCGACCCTGCCGCTGTCGGCTGCATCATCAAAGCCAATATAAGCCACAAACGGGCGAGCGCGTCTATCATGATCCCGGTCAGGAATATTACTGGGACACGCGCCTCAACCTGTTGAAAGGCGAGCGCTGGCTTTGTTCGTAGGAAGCCGCGCGCACGGCGGCGATGTCGTCGAGTTTCTCGACGTAACTGCGGCGCTTGACGATGATCCGTGCGAAAAATCTGTCCTGGCGGGCGCCCGCGCGCCTGACGACGCGCACCAGGTGCTCGTGAACCGAGCCCGCTTTTCTTCGGCAAGCTCAGGCGGTCTCGGCCATTCGGCTTCGCCCCTTGGCGTGGGCAGCCCTTCGGGCTGTGACGGCCGCCGCCCTTGCGGGCGGCGCGGTTTGTCTGTTGGCCTTTCCCGGTGGCGCGGGGTGGGCGGCACTCCCTTCTAGGCCCGCCGCGGCAGCCCGCAACCCTTCGCGTGCCGCTCAGGGTCCTCCTCTTCGTTCCGGTCCTTCGGATGCGGTCCGCCTCCCACGGCGGGCCTTTCCGGTCGCGACTCGCCGCCCACCCCGCTTCCGGGGAAAGGCGCGGCGATTGGCGAGCGGAGGATGAGACGATGCATGCAAACAGCAAGCGTTGTGCCAGCACAGAGGCTGGCGCAGGCAAGGGCGGGCGCCCGGGCGCCAGCCTTTATCAGGAGATCACCGACCGCATCATTGCCGAACTGGAGCGCGGCACCGTGCCATGGGTCAAGCCATGGGGCAGCGCAAAGGCAGGCCTTGGCCTGCCGAGGAATGCATCCTCTGGGCGCACCTATTCCGGCATCAATATCCTCATCCTGTGGGGCGCGGTCATCGAGCGCAGCTATCCCAGCCAGAACTGGCTCACCTTCCGGCAGGCGCTCGTCCTTGGCGGCAATGTCAGGAAGGGCGAGCGCGGCACGACCATCGTGCATGCCGACCGCTTTGTCCCCAAGGACGAGAAGGAGCGCGCACGCCACGAGGGCGATGAACCACAGGCCGTGCCTTTTTTGAAGCGCTTCACCGTCTTCAATGTCGCGCAGTGCGATAATCTTCCGGAAGACCTCTATGCCGCCGCCGAGCCGCTGCCTCAGTGCGAGATCGTGCCGCAGGCCGAGACGCTCATTCGCGCCAGCGGTGCGGATTTCAGGGTCGGCGGCGATCGCGCTTTCTACATGCCGGGCAGCGACCACATTCAGGTGCCGCCGCAGCCGGCGTTCCATCACCAGATCGACTATTACCGGACCTGCTTTCACGAGCTTGGCCACTGGACCGGCCACCCAACGCGGCTTGCTCGCGACCTCTCCGGCTCGTTCGGCTCCAAGGCTTACGCGCGTGAAGAATTGGTCGCCGAAATCACTGCCGCCTTCGTCTGCAGCAATCTCGGTATCGAGCCGACCGTGCGTCATGCCGATTACGTCGGCTCATGGCTAAAGGTGCTGCGCGAGGACAACCGCGCCATCTTCCGTGCCGCCAGTCTTGCCTCCAAGGCCGCCGATTTCCTGTTTGGCCTTCAGGCCGATGCCGAAGGCGAGGCGCAGGAAGGGATTGCGGCATGACGATGCGCGATCCTCAACTGACCGCGAGCGAGCCGACGCCGCAAGGCGAGCAGATGCTCATTCCCGGTGTCCGGCCGATCACCACGCGCGATCGGCTCACCCTCCTGATGGACGCGCCGATGTGTCCGCGCGCGGCGCAAAAGCCGCTCGATATCGGCCTCTTCGATGAAGCCAGCAGAAATCAACTCGACCTGTTCTGACAAGGAGTCTTTCCATGATCCTGATCACCGATCCACTGCGCGCACGACTGCTAGCCAATGGCACCGCCGACGCCGACATCGACCATTTTCCCGTTGTGAAACTGTTTAATCCGACAGGTGCCGCCACGTGGCTTTTGACCGAACTCGACGCCGATGGCGACACGCTGTTCTGCCTTTGCGATCTCGGCTTCGGCTTCCCCGAATTCGGCAACGTCAGTCTGGCCGAGCTTGCACCCGCAAAAGGTCCGCTTGGCCTCGGCATCGAGCGCGACCTGCATTTCCAGGCGCGCTTTCCGCTCTCCGTCTATGCCGAAGCCGCCCGCATTTGCGGCCACATCACCGAGGCCGAGCGACTTCTGCGGCAGGCAGCAGACGCCCTTTCAAAGCCCCATTCCGAGCTTCCGCCCGACACGGCGGAACAGCAGCGCCGATAGGGGCAAAAACCGTCCCGCCCCGCCGGCCTTCGCCCCCTGCGGCGGGACAACCTCAACCAAAGCGAAAGAGAGTAACCATGCAGCTTGCCCACATCCCCTTGGATCAGCTCAATATTTCCGCGCTCAACATGCGCCATGGAAAACGCGCGCCCGACATATCCGACATCCTGCCCTCCGTGCGTGCGCGCGGCGTGCTGGTGCCACTCCTTGTGCGGCCGAACGGCCAGCCGGAAACCTTCGAGATCGTCGCCGGCAGGCGGCGCTATTTCGCCGCCAAATCGCTTGCCGACGAGCGCGGCGAAGGCGATCCCTTGCCCTGCGCCATCATGGAAGACGGTGACGACGCCGATGCGCTGGAAGCCTCGCTGATCGAAAACCTCGCCCGCCTCGATCCTGACGAAGTCTCGCAATGGGAGACGTTTTCGCGGCTCGTCAGGCAAGGCCGCACCGTTCCCGACATCGCTGCGACCTTCGGCATCACTGACCTCAAGGTCAAACGCATTCTGGCGCTTGGCGACCTCTTGCCCAAAATCCGCGAAGCCTATCGCCGCGAGGAGATCGACGCCGAGACGGTGCGCCATCTCACCATGGCGTCCAAGGCGCAGCAGAAGGACTGGCTGGCACTCTGTGCCGATCCCGATCAATACGCGCCGCGTGGCTATCAATTGAAGCAATGGCTGTTCGGCGGCCAGTCGATTTCCACCAAGGTGGCGCTGTTTGCCATCGAGGAGTATCCCGGCCTGATCACCTCGGACCTGTTCGGCGAGGACAGCTATTTCGCCGATGCCGACCTGTTCTGGCAAAAGCAGAACGAAGCGATTGCCGCCAGACGCGACACCTATCTCAACGACGGCTGGAGCGAGGTGGTGCTGCTGGAGCCGGGCCAGTATTTCCACCCATGGGACCACGAGAAGACCCCGAAGAAGAAGGGCGGCAAGGTCTTCATCGCGGTCACGTATCGCGGCGAGGTCGAGTGGCACGAGGGCTGGCTGTCACGCAAGCAAGCCCGCCGCGCCCGCGAGGGCGGCGAGCAAGAAGAAACAGCCGCCAAGCCGCCGCGCCCCGAACTCACCGGCCCGATGCAGAACTATGTCGATCTGCATCGCCATGCTGCCGTGCGTGCGGCCATGCTCGACCATCCCGCCGTGGCGCTGCGCCTCGTGGTGGCGCACGCCGTCACCGGTTCCGGCCTGTGGCAGGTGCGCCGTGAGCCACAGTGCGCAGTCAACGAGACGGTGACTGCCAGCCTTGCCGGCTGCAAGGCTGAAGCTGCATTCGGCAAAAAACGGCGCGAAGTGTTGGCCCTGCTCGGATCACCGGATGAGGACGGCGTGGTCGCCGGCGGCAATGGCGACGCCTTTGCTATCGCCGGCGTGTTCGCGCGCCTCTTGGCGCTCTGCGACGACGATGTCATGCGCGTTCTCACCCTTGTCATGGCCGAGACGCTTGCAGCCGGCAGCGCCGTCATCGAGGCGCTCGGCAACCATCTGAACGTCGATATGGGCACATGGTGGCAACCGGACGATGCCTTCTTCGACCTCTTGCGCGACAAGGAAATCGCCAATTCGATGCTGGCCGAGGTCGGCGGCAAGCTGGTCGCGGACGGCAATGTCGCCGAGAAGGTCAAGACGCAAAAGAAGATCATCCGCGACTTCCTGGCGGGCGAGAATGGCCGCCTCAGGGTCGAGACCTGGCTGCCGCGCTGGATGAAATTCCCGGCCGAAAGCTACACCAGCCGCGGCGGCTTCCGCACCGCCGATCAGTGGACACAGGTACAGCCGCTGTTCGTCCGCGAATAATCGATCAGGGCCCGAGCGGCGGTTCTCTCGATTACCGCCGCTCAGGTCGCGCGCGCCGCTCCGGACCGTGCCGGCTGCCGATCGGTCGTCATGTCGAGCCAGTGCCGCGCGCGAGAAATCCCGACGCCAATTCGCGCCCGTTTCGGCAGCCCTGCACCGCGCCGGGTTGCTTGCTGAGGCGCCAGGCGCATGGGGCCAATTGTCCGATCCGGTTGCCGACAGAGCCCGCGCAGCCGGCGCCCTGCGTTGCCGCCTGTTCGTTGCGCCGCCGATCGCGCTACCTGTCTCCATGTGTCTCAGGAACCATTCCCCTGCGGCTGGCTTGACGACCTATGGGCGGATCCGGCCCGCCCGAAACCCTCGCCAGCAGCTTTTTTCCCCGCCGCCTGCGGCGGCTTCCTCGCGCCGCTTCGCTTCAAAAAAGCTGTCCGCTCGGGTCCTCCGCTATCGCTGCGGCCGTCCCGGTTCCGGCGGTCCGGACGCGCCCATGACGGTCCGCCATCGCAGGGGAATGGTCCCCGGCGAGCACCAAAAGGAGACTGAAAATGACCGCGATCGGATACGTCACCAAACAGGAAAACGGCGGCTACAAGGGCCAGCTCAAGACGCTTAGCGTCCGCGCCGACATCGACATCGTGCCCAATCAGGCAAAGAGCGCCGACACCCATCCCGACTTTCGGGTGCTGACGCAAGGGGTCGAAGTAGGGGCCGGCTGGATCCGCACCGGCGAGACCTCCGGCAAGGACTATGTGAGCCTGTCGATTGCCGCCCCGGAGTTCGGCCCGCGCAAGCTCTACGCCAATCTCGGCCGCGCCGCCGGCCAGGATGATGACGACACATACGCCATCATCTGGAACCCGGTCGACTGAACCGCCTGCCTCGAGCCTCGCGCCGCAACCGGCGCGGGGCTCTTTCGGGAGGGGGCGGCGAAAACTCGCCCCCCACTCTTCGCCCGTCCCCGAAACGATCTCGCTCGCCGATCCTCGCCTTCGCTTGTCCGTAGCAAAACGAGGACCATCATGGACGACGAAAACGAACGCGCGGCCCGTGCCAAGAAGGGCAGTCCGTTTCTCAACACCGCGCAGGCGGCCTTCTATATCGGGCTGTCCCAGCGCACGCTGGAGAAGATGCGGCTCAAAGGCGGCGGCCCGCAATTTCGCAAGCACGGCCGCTATGTCCGCTATCACATCGACGAGCTCGACGACTGGTCGAAGGGACGCGCGCAGGAGACCAGGCCCGAGGATGCCGGGCATGATTCCGGCTCGGCCGGTGAGGGAGGCCGCTCATGAGCCGGCGTCCCACTATCCGTCTGATCGGCAGCCATCTGCGGCGCGTTCGGGCGCGCAAGACGATCGCCGTGGCCACAATAGGCCTCGGCCTGATCGGCTTCGCCGCTTTCGACAACCCATCGCCCTGGCTGGTGTGGAACGCCTCGGCCAGTGCGCCGGTCGGCCTCTATCGCGTCGCGTCCGGATCGCCGGCCCGTGGCGATCTCGTGCTCGTCCGCCCGCCAAAACCGGTCGCCGATCTCGCCGCCGAACGCTTCTATCTGCCCAGCAATGTGCCGCTGGTCAAGCGCCTTGCCGCGCTGCCTGGCGAGCATGTCTGCGCCTTCGGCGACGCCATCATCATCGGCGGCGAGATCGTCGCGCGCCGGCTGGCAACCGACACGCAGCACCGTCCGCTGCCTTGGTGGAATGCCTGCCGCAAGCTCGCCGCCGACGAGTTTTTCCTGCTCGGCAACGATAGAAATCACTCCTTCGACAGCCGCTATTTCGGGCCGGTGCCGGCCGAAAATATTGTCGGGGGGCTGGTGCCGCTATGGACCGAGTAACCCTCCTGATGCTGGGCATGGTCGCGATAGCGCCATGCGCCTGTTCCGCCGCGACCGACGCTCAGCCGGTCGCCATCTCCCGTGGTCCGCAGCTGGCAAGATGGCAGCACTACGTAGCTGAGGCAAGCCGGCGTTTCAGCATTCCACAGCCCTGGATTTATGCCGTCATGGATGCCGAAAGCCGGGGGCAGACAAGGCTGAATGGACGGCCGATCGCCTCACACGCCGGCGCCATTGGCCTCATGCAGGTGATGCCCGGCACCTATGAGCAGATGCGCGCAGAGCTTGGCCTGGGGGCCGATCCGCACGACCCTCGCGACAACATTCTGGCAGGCACTGCCTATCTGCGCGCCATGTATGACCGCTTCGGCTTTCCCGGCCTGTTTGCCGCCTATAACGCTGGGCCGGACCGCTACGAACAGCATTTGCAGCGTGGGCGACCGCTGCCCAGCGAGACGGTTTCGTATCTGGAAGAGCTCAAGGCGGCGGGGATCGCGGCCGCCGACATGGACGCGTTCACCGGCAAATCCCGTTCCGGAAAAGCGCCGGAAATCCCGTCCGGGCAGTCGCTGTTTTTCCTGCGAAACGGTGTTTCCGTGACCGATCCGAATGGCCAAATCGTGGTGCCGCTCGGATCGGAGCGAGCAAGGTCAGGCCGGCCGGATCGCAGGTGAGGGCAGGGGTACCGTGGGTCGGGCGGGGCAGGGAGGCAGGGAGGCAGGTCCGCGGAAGGCAAGATAAAGGCATCGCCTCCTGGAGGCGGCGAAGTCTTTGTCTGCACATCGTTTTCCACGGAGGCTGCCTTCAGCGTCAGGAGAGCTGCTGCCGACAAACCTCTGATATTGCTTAAGATTACTAGGAGGCTCAATGCAGGATGAAGAGTTCAAGCCGAGCCTGGGCAAAATCGGATCGCGCGGCTCGAAGGCAGGCAAGCGTTTCGCCGGCCAGATCCGCGCCGCGATCAACCGAGCCGGCGGCGGCAGCGGTCGCCGTGGCCGCTTCATCGGAAGCCGGGCGGGGCGCGGCGGGGCTGCTGCCGCCGTTCTCAGAGCGCGCGACCCCCACGCGGCGTTTCGGCAGCGGCGCGCCGTCGTCAAGGCGCGTATCGTCAAGCTGGCCGGCAAGGGTGTTGACGGGGCACGTGCACACCTTCGCTACCTCCAGCGCGACGGCGTCACCCGCGAAGGCGAGCCTGGCGAGCTCTATAGCGCCGACAGCGACCGCGTTGATGGCAAGGCCTTCATCGATCGTGCCGATGGCGACCGGCATCAGTTCCGCTTCATCGTCGCCCCTGAAGACGGCATCGAGTATGATGACTTGAAGCCGCTCACGCGGCGCCTCATGGCGCAGATGGAAGAAGACCTCGGCACTAGGCTCGACTGGGTGGCCGTCGATCATTTCAACACTGGTCATCCGCATACCCATATTATCGTCCGCGGCAAGGACGACCGCGACGAAAACCTCGTCATCGCGCGGGACTACATCTCGTCTGGAATCCGTGAACGGGCGGCGGAGCTGGTCAGCCTCGACCTTGGCCCGAGAACGGACCGCGAGATCGAGCAACGCCTGCGCCAGGAAATGGAGCGGGAACGCTTCACCAACATAGATCGGCAGCTGCTCCGCATGCGCGACCATGAGGGGCATGTCTCACCGGCCAGCCGAGACACGTTTCGCCAGACGCTGCACCAGGGCCGCCTGCGCAAGCTCGAGCGGATGGGTCTGGCTGAGGAAGTCGGCTCGGGCCGCTGGCGCCTTGATGGCGAGCTTGAAGCGACGCTGCGCCGCATCGGCGAGCGGGGCGACATCATCAAGACCATGCACCGCGAACTGACCGGCAAGGGGCTCGCCCGCAGTGCCGCCGACTATGTTGTCCATGATCGATCTGCAGAGCAGATGCAGCCTGTCGTCGGCCGCATCATTGCGCGCGGCCTGGCCGACGAAATCACTGACCGCCATTACCTCGTCGTCGACGGCGTGGACGGCAAAAGCCACTATGTTGATATCGGCAAAGGCGAGGCCACCCAACCGACGCCAGAGGGCTGCATAGTGCGGGTCACGCCGAGGGACACCGGGCCAAGGCAAGTCGACCGCACAATTGCCGAGATCGCCACGGCCCATGACGGGCGCTACAGCATCGATATCCATCTCAAGCATGACCCGTCGGCCACCGAACGCTTTGCCGAAACGCACGCGCGGCGACTGGAGGCGATCCGCCGGGCGACCGGTCGTGTCGAGCGCGAGCCGGACGGCACCTGGATCGTCGCACCGGATCATCTCGACCGTGTGTCTGACTACGAGCGTCAGCGGGCCGGGGCCGAGCCTGTCACGGTTGACAAGCTCTCATCGACGCCGCTGGAACAACAAGTCAGCTTCGACGGCGCCACCTGGCTCGATCGAGAGCTGGTTTCCGACATACCGGAGGCCTTGCACAGCTCTGGTTTCGGCCGCGATGTCCGAGAGGCGCAAGGCCGCCGACGGCAGTGGCTGATTGCGCAAGGTCTTGCTCGGGAAGAGCAGGACCGGATCGTCTATCGCGCCAACATGCTTTCGATGCTGCGCCAACGCGAGTTGAACCGCGTGGCCGGCCAGTTGTCGAACGAACTCGGTCTGCCCTATTCTGAAGCCCAGAGTGGAGATCGAATAGAAGGCACGCTCCGCCGCTCCGTCGAGCTCGCCGGCGGAAAATACGCTGTCATCGAGAAATCGCGCGAGTTCACGCTGGTGCCATGGCGGCCGGTGCTTGAGCATCATATCGGCAAGGACGTTTCCGGCGTCGTGCGTGCAGAGGGGATTTCATGGACCATCGGCCGGCAGAGAAGCGGACCAAGCATTTCGTGACATGGCTACACAACTTCTTTTGCCCGCGTTGAAACAGGTACTCAGTCCGGACGGAGTTCGCCTGCTAATTGCCCGCGGCATTGATCTCGCGAGGGATAAATGGCTGGTCGTGCAAGACTTATCGTTCGCTCTACAAAATGCGCCGCGATGATTCATCGTGTTCCATGATTCTGAGCCAAAACCCTCCTGCGCCACCACGGCACTCTTCCCGGTGCCACGGAAGCCGCGCCGACGCGGCGGTGCCGGCCTGGTTGCACAGGGCTGCCCCCGACCCAAACAGTTGCGGCGCATTGAGGACATTGCAATCACTGACGGTGCAGCCATCGGCGCGCTCGATGAGATGGTCCGCCAGCTAGAGAGGTGGGCTGGCGCCTGGTGACAGCGCCTAGGGCTTTCGGCGGCCGTGGTACGGCGAAGCAGGCTCGCGGCGTCGAGGATGAAGCCGCACTTCGCGATGTTCTTCTGCTCACACGACCGGGAGACAAGGTCGACCCCGCGGGCCGGATGCTGTTGACCGGGCGTGAACTGGCAGCCCATCCCGCTGAGGATCTTCTAACGGGAGAAACCTCGCTGCGGTGGGGAAGATTTCGATCGTCGCCCGCGACGACGAGGCGGTCAGCGACCTGACCAGACGAGCTCGGCAGCTTTCCGCTGCGGCATGGTGACCGGCGCGATCATGGCCGCCGAATGAGATCGCTTCGAACGCACCGTCGGATGCTGGCTCGCCGACGCTTTACTGGCGCAGCGCCTGGGAGGGGCACGAGATTCCGGTAGAGACCAGATGCACCTGGGAGGCGCGAACGTCCTCCAGGCCGAGCCGGTCCGGCGAGCGGTCGAATATCGCGAAAACTTGGCCACCGCGTGCACGTAGGATCGCTGGGTGGCCGGCGACAGATTGCGGATCGTCATGTCCTCGATCATGCGTCGGTGAAGAGGGCTCAACTCGGCCATCTCAAACTCTCAAACTCCTGTTCTCAAGATTGCGCTTCAACAGCCGCAATCCTTCAAAACAGAAGCGTCATCCGCAAACCCACGCACCAAATGACGCGTCAGCGGCTTCGTTCAATCCCTTTATGGGTCCGGATCCTAGCAGGTTGTGACCATTGCTGTGGCAATGCAGCAGTCCTGGATGGCTGCATCAAATAAGTTCCAAGATGCCCCGGGCGCGCTTCCACCGGACCACCTGGACGCTGCAGTTAAATGCACAAATCCACGCGCGTGCTGAAGCATCGTGAAAAATTCATGGATTATGACCCGATCCAATTTCGGTCGATCAATCAGCGCCCTTCGCCGGGGCTGTCGGTCCGCATCGCGCCTGACAGCGGCGCTATGCTGGCGCTCCCATGGCCGCCCTGTTGAATCGCTTTCTCCAGCACCGAACTGAATTGGTCCCGCTGGCGAACATTTCGATGCTTCCGCCTTGTAGGCCTTCTTTGTTGCGGCCGCCTCTGCGGCACGGCTGCGCCGACGTGAACGTGCTTGGCGGCACGTTTTGTCAGGGAGGGGAAAGAGGCGCGCGGCCCTCTCCCAGCAAGCCGCCGCTGGCGGATTCCTCCGTCTGCCCGCTGCGCTCCCTGCAGACCGGGGAGACCCTTCCGCCCCCCTTGCTCCCGCTGCTCGCCGCGATGCAGGGGGACAGGCGACCTGAACCCGTGCCCAAGCCGATCTGATGGCCGCAGAGGCGGTGGGGCTGGACATGGGCCCGTGGTGGACATACGTGCCACACAAATCCTCATGCTCGCCTAACCGGCTGCAACGTATGGCAATCCGGGCAGACCCGACGAAAGAAGGAGTAGGTCTCGGCCATTCCCGTGTCCGAACCCAGAAAAGTTACTGGTTTCCTTACGGGCGCGATACAAAGGGCACAGGCTGGACTTGGCTGCCGGGGGCGGGGCTTGTCGACCGCTCAATCGAAAGTGAGAGACGAGGAGGAGAATCACCGACCTGCAGAGCGGCAAGGCGCTCGCCTACTTCCCTGTCAGTCACCGTTAGCCGATGGTTTAGACGAAGATAGTCCGTCCATGTCGGCGTGCGGAATGTCTCGGTCCAAAGAGTCGAGTTCTGAAGATCGCGCTGGAGGGTCCAGTCCCGCGCACCGGCACGGCTCTGAACGCGCCGCCTTTCGCGCATGCAGCTCAGAAATTCCTCGATATTCTCCTCGGGTATCGAGTACTCCACCTTGATCACGATCGGGCCGCTCCTGGGCTTCAAATCGCGGGCCAGTTCTGGTGGCCTGAAGTCGAAGGCCCCTTGATCCGATTCCTCCCATAGGCGGACCGGCAATAGCTTTCCCACAGCTGCAACCAGCAACAGCGCCGCTGCAGCACCTTCCAAAGCCCACGTCAGGGAATAGTTCTGCGCGACAGCACCCCAGATCCAGCTGCCCGCTGCCATGCCGCCGTAGGTCAGGGCGTAATAGATCGACAGGGTGCGACCAACGACCCACCTTGGGCTTGCCAACTGCACACACACGTCGGTTCCGGTCCAGGTGACAACCCAGCCTGCGCCAGCGATTGCAAGCGCGATCGCTGCTACAGCCACCGATGATGTGAGAGCCAGTAAAAGGCAACACGTTGCGCAAGCAACGGACGCGAACGTGATCAATCGATTTTGGGACGTGATGCGTCGCAAGTAGCTATTGCCAATGCCCGCGATGAAGGCGCCTGTGCCGAAGCCGGCCAACAGGACGCCGTAAACAATTGGCCCCCCCGCCAGTTGGTCGCGAACCAGGAGGGGGAGCAGAGCAAGGATCGAGATGCTTGACAGCCCGAACAGGGTTGCACGCACGATCGCCACTCTGATCTCCGAGGAGATTGCCGTGAAGCGCATGCCATCATGAATGGCCGTCGTCATCCGCTCGCGCGGAAGAGGCGAAGAGCGAACTTGCCACTTGGAGCGCAGTACAGCGCTCAACGGGACCAGGTCGGTCAGCGCAGCGAAGGCGAAAGCCGTAAGGGGGCCCAGCAAAGCCAAAATTACACCGCCAAGCGCCGGTCCTATGCTTCGAACCACGTTGTACCCCACCGACATCAGTGTCACTGCAGCGGGTATGTCGCGCTTTTCCAGGATGTCGCCGACCGAGGCGTGCCAGGCTGGATCATTCAAGGCAAAGCCGCATCCCGCCAAGAAACTCAGTCCCAAGATCAGCCATGGACTGACAAAGCCCAGTCCAACAGAGAGAGCCAGCGCCGTGGATGCCAGTGCGATCAGGCAATGTCCGGCAAGCATCACGCCGCGGCGGCTGAAGCTGTCTGCAATCGCTCCAGCAAGGATCGACAAGAAGAAGGCGGGCAGTGTCGATGCAGCCTGCACGAGCGCAACCATCAGATCGGAGGCTGAAATCGTTGCCATAAGCCAGCTTATAGCCACGCTCTGCACCAGCCAGCCAAGGCTGGATATCTGCGTGGCTGTCCAGATCGAACGAAAGACCGGATTCTGAAGAGGGATCAGTGTGTTTGCCGCAAAGGGCGGGGAATCTTGACGCCGCATGACTTCTCACCTCCACCACGTAGTTCTTTCGCTCACTCACTTGCTGACAGCGGTGCGCTTACGCACAGCTGCGTCACAACCAAGTTCCGATATCGCGCTCGCAACAAAGTAGATGTCGCATCCACGGTGCTGATGCGCGATGAGTGTGCCAGTTGGGCGTCAGCTGGTCTGGGTCGCGCAGCCCGATGGGGTGCGGTCTGCCCTGCGACTCTTGGCCTTGGACGGTGCTACCGCCCCGATGGCCGGGTTGTCAAACTGCCACGGTGCTAGCAGCGCCCATCCCATCCTGACAGGCATGAGCGTACGACGCAGCGCATCGCTGGTATCGGAGGCGGGTGCAAGATCAAGGGTGGCATCGTCTTGACAAGTACGAGCTGGTGGACGCCTTCGCCCGACCTATCACATCGGCGATTTATGGGGCCGCCGTTCAACTCGTTGGTCTATGCACAAAAAACATAATACGCTTCAAAAGACGTTTCGTGTCGGCGCAGGCGCCGAGGAGGGCGCGGAAGCCTTCACCATCGTCATCCCGTCACCGAACGTCACTGGGTCGCTGCACATGGGCCATGCGCTCAACGACACGCTGCAGGACATTCTGGTGCGCTTCGAGCGCATGCGCGGCAAGAACGTGCTGTGGCAGCCCGGCATGGATCACGCCGGCATCGCCACGCAGATGGTGGTCGAGCGCCAGCTTATGGAGAAGCAGATCCACCGCCGTGACCTGACGCGCGACGAGTTCATTGAGAAAGTCTGGGAGTGGAAAGCCGAATCCGGCGGCGCGATCTTCAACCAGTTGAAGCGGCTGGGGCCTCGGCCGACTGGAGCCGAGAACGTTTCACCATGGACGAGGGCCTGTCCAGGGCGGTGCTCGAAGTGTTCGTCACGCTCTACAAGGAAAGGCCTGATCTACAAGGACAAGCGCTTGTCAACTGGGACCCGAAGCTCTTGACCGCGAGTCCGACCTTGAGGTCGAACAGCAGGAGGTCAACGGCAATCTCTGGCATTTCCGCTACCCCGTCGAGGGCGAGGTTTTGGATCCGGAAAATCCTAAAACCTTCATCACCGTGGCGACGACCCGCCCGGAGACGATGCTGGGCGATATGGCGGTCGGCGGTGCATCCCGACGACGAGCGTTTCCGGCATCTTGTCGGCAAGAACCTCATCCTCTGCCGATCGTCGGCCGCAGGATCGCGGTGGTGGCGGACGAGTATTCTGATCCGGAGAAAGGCAGCCGCGCGGTCAAGATCACGCCGGCGCACGACTTCAACGAATTTGAGGTCGGCAGGCGCCATAAGTTGCCGGCGATCAATATTCTCACCATAGAGGGGCGGTCACCCTCACGGACAATGACGACTGTCTCGCCGGGCTGGAGGTGGCGCCGTAGCGCCATGCGGTCCGGGACGAGCTCGACGGTCTGACGCTTACATCTCGCCGAACTGGTCCAAGCAAGCATGAATTCCATAACCAGGCGCCGACGTGGAACTATCTCGTCGTCCACGCCCACGGACACGCATCACTGTCCGGGATGATGAGCGCTATGTGCGCCGTAACGTGGCGAAGCTCACTCACATGCATGAAGCCTCGCAGCCTGCCCCGTGGAAGATGGGCGACGCGCCGAAGGACTTCATTGACACGATGGTGAAGGCGATCGTCGCCCTGGAAATCGAGATCACCAGCCTGGTTGGTAAATCAAAACTCAGCCAGAACAAAGAGGTGCGCGACATTCAGAACGCTGGTGAAATGCTGAATGCCCGAGGCGTCAATGGGATGGGAGAAGCGATGCTCGCGGTTGCGGCGGCCAAATCCCAATAGCAACTATCTTGTCCCGACAAGCCGCTGGTGCTGGATTTCCAACGGGTGACCTTGAGAGACAAATGCTTCGGCTCGCCGGAAACGCGACCAGCATCTGACCACCCGCTATGCGGCAGATGGACAAGAACTCAGGCCGCCATCGCCAGCCACATCCGCAATGCCGCCGGATCGATGGAAGCTGCTTACCCCGCCAGTCTCGCCGGTCATGCCGCCTGCGTCGTTAATACCTTGAACAGCAGCCTGGCGGTTAAACCGCCTTGCGTGTTCGGTATGGCGGCACAGCGGTTTGGAGATCGGCGAACGCCACGCCCCACGGTAGCGATGCCTCGCATGACCAAGCAGCGGCATGTGCGGCAGGCTTGCACCCGCTTCAGATGCGAGACGGGTCAAGACAATCATCCTGCACAACGCCACGCGGCGGTGAGCCGGTTTCGAAAAGGGCCGGCCCCGGCCGTTCATACAAGTGGAGTTGGGGGCGCGGGGCCGGATCAAGCCTATCGCGTTGGACCCGCCGGGACCGCGCGTACATCATCCCGGCAACGCCAGGCGCTCGCCTCGCGTCATGCGGGCTTCGGCTTGGCGCGCCGAATGTCTGGACCGGCATCGCGGAGCAATGGCGCACCAGTCTACGACATGGTGCGTAGTCGCCATGCTGCCCCTGGCCAGATCGTAGATGACCTCGGCTTGTTCGCCATGGCGAGCCGAAGCACGTTGACGGCCGTGCCGGGTGATGCGCCGTCCCAGACTATCATCCCAAAATCGGCGCGCGCCATCTCCCGGTCTTTGGCGGCGTAGATCCAGTATCCTCTAGCACCTTCAGGAGACGGGACCCGGTAGGCAGCCCAGTCGCCCAGATCATTGCGGGGTTCCTTGGCCGCATGGAAGACCCCGACATGTTTGTAGCCGTAGCCCGCGAGCAGGCCCTGCGCCTCGGCATCGGCTCCAGACGCGTCGCCAATCAGCACGCCGTGCACGGCAACAACGATTGGGCGGATCCGAGCGATGGCAGGTTCCGTCAGCTCAAATATCTCGCGTGAACCCCCTATGAATATCATCGACATCATGACTTTCCCTTCTCTCCAGGGCTCCCTCGCTCTGACCGCCGTCTCCCTCTGGCCCTGCGTGAGGGGTCACCCGAACGCCGAGACGGCGAAGCCGGCTCGGGGAGCGGCGGGACGCCGCAACTAGAGCCCGGTCGGCGGCAGGCCGGCGCGCAGACCTGCCGCTTCCGGAGGCGCTACGCGCGCGGAGCTAGTGGCCTTTGTCGGCCAGCCAGAGGCTCACGTCCTGGATCGAGCGCATGAGCACCGACGGATTGTCCCGCGCGGGAATGAAGCCCCAGCTCTGCCAGTAGCGCTCTGCCTCGGCGTCGATCGCCCGCACCACCACCGCGCGGCCGCCGACGATGTCGGCGCCGGCGACGCAGCGATACAGCGCGTCCTTGACCAAGCCGCTACCGACGCCTTGTCCGGCATAGCGGTGGTCGATGGCGAGTTGTCCGATCAGCAGGCAGGGGATCGGATCGGGCGGGCGTCCGGTGCGGATGGCGCGCGGTGCGCTATTTGGCTGGATCACGCCCGGCGCGAGGCCGTAATACCCGACGACTGTTCCCTCGTCGTGAACGACCAGGACGCGGGTAAACCCGCGGGCCTGGTTCGTTCGCGCGAAGCCGGCCAGCCAAGCATTGAGCGCCGGCTTGCCGCAATCGAAGCTGTCGAGGCGGTGTGCGTGGTCGAGGAGTTCGATGCCTGAAAGCGCCACCTAGCGGTCCCAGGGCGGGGACCGACGCAGCCGCTCGGCCGCCTTCGCCGGGGGCGCAGCGGCCGGGGCTGAGATCGCCTGCATGAAGGCGTCATAGGCTTCCGGGGACACGCGGATGACGGTTTCGTTGAGGATGGCCGCCTGCGCCTCGTGCAGCGCGGCGCGCCGCATGAACTCCGTGCGCGACAGGCCGAGCAGCTCCGCGCCGCGGTCGATGATGGTGAGATCATCGTCGCGAAACCGCATCGAGACGGGTGCTTCCTTCCTGGTGGGTGTGGTGGCCATGGCGCGCTCCTGTGCTGCGGACGTATATACGTTAGTGTAACGCGGAACGCAATACTACGTTCCCTGGCGACGTCTCGTGGCGGATGGTCTCAGGATTTCTCGCCGCATCGGTTCTTCTCGGCTTCTCGCCCCAGTCGCCATTGCCGCAACCCAGAGCAAGGTGGCTTTGGTCAGCTCCGGCGGATCAATTACGGCTTAGAAAGCGCATTTGTTTTTGGCGGCCGGATGAGCGGGTCCAGAAGCGAAGTCGCTGCCATGACTGTCGCCGGACGAGCCCCGGCTATCCCGAAGCTGATGAACATCTGACGCGATGGCGACTTTCGGGCCGTCACGCCACAAAGGAGGAACGGCTATGAAGCCTGGGCGGCGGCACTTTCATTCTCAGGCGCCGCTCTATGCCACCTGTCGGCCAATGTGACATCGCCACTGCGGTCCTTCGAACAAGTCGATTCGATTCTGAATTTCGGCCTTTAGATGATTGTAGCGATTGAATCAGCGACAAGGGCTGGGCAATCGCGGTTGTGGTGACCGCGAGCCACTAAGTTTGTGCCGTACCCTTACAATGATTCATCAAGGCGTTTACCTCGGCAATCACGAGATCCGGCGTGATGTCGAACTTGCATCGGACTTTGACCGGACAATGCCGCACTTGGTCCAGACCACATCCGCGACATTCAATAACACTCATAAGCATGCTGACCAAGGGACCTCGAAACCCCCAAATCTCCGGTAGATGTGACGCCGTGAAAATGCCGATAGTAGGGCGGCCAAGCTGGGCAGCGACATGGCCGGTGCCTGAATTGTTCGAAACGACGAGGGCGGCCGAATTCACGAGACAATTGAATTCCAATTCTGACAAGTCGACAGCCGTCCGAATGTTCGCGGCCCCACGTTCCCTAGCTATCTTCGCAACCTCCTCAAGCGCTTCCAGGCATTCGCCACGGCCAACGAGGACCACCTCACCACGGGTCGAAAGAGCAGCGACAACTTTGCCAAAACTTTCAATCGGCCAATCTCGCAGGCTGGAATTGGAGAACGGAGCCACGACAATCGGGGCATTGCCTGTAGTCGAATTCTGTGGGTGACCCGCTCCGCTTTCGAAATAGGCAGCTGCCTTTGCGACCAGAAAGAGGAGGATTTCTGACACATGCTGGAGACGCACCTGCTTACGGTCAATGAACCAATCAAGCCATCTACGGGGGATTTTGTTAGCAAGCCCTATTTTTTGGACCAGCTTGTAGAAAATGGTTCTGCGCAGTTTCAGATTGAATGGCGCTATCGCAATATCGATCTGATGCATGCTGTACGGATCAACTATCGCCGCACGGTGCCTGGCGGGAACTTCAAGCAAGATCGGCCTTGTTTCTTCCGGAACACGCATATCAATGGCAAGATCAAACTCGCCGGTCAGCAGCGGCCTTATGTCCGCGGCTTCTTTGCGCGTTTTGACTTTTGGGTTGCGAGGAAAAAAGTCAAAAGCAACGTGATCGTCGGCGAGGTCGAACTGTTTTGCAGTAGCGATGTTCCAGCTTCCCACCACCAGCGTAATGTGGGCATGCGCAAAACGCTGACGAAGGTCCTTTAGAGGCCCTAGAGACATCCAAAAGTCGCCGACATGATCAAGCTTGAGGACCAAAATTCTCATCCTTGCGCTTGACTGTTCCGGCTCTTCCCAGCTGCGGTATATAATTTGATTGCCGTCGTGCTTTGTAAAATATGCCATTGCCATTCCGAAAATTATACGGTCAACACTGATAGCCCAGTGACGCGTGTGTAGATTGGAGTGCTCCCCACTTTGTCCGCGTCTCCGCAAGAATTCTGCCATCAGATCCAAGCCGCGCTCCAGCAGGAGCTGTTGGGCGAAGTCTGCATCTCTAGCGATGGTAGCGCGCCAAGAAAGCCAGCTATGTCCCGACCCGCAATGTGAAGGGCTTCGTCACGGTCTCGCATGCAGTGAGTTCGGCAACGCCGAGTAGACGGTGATCGCCAAGCCGCCGTCCCCAGATCTCGGAGCATAACGGCAGTGGCCTCGCTCTTTGGTCGATGCTGATCCTGAATGCGACCGTCGCCGCCGGCGACGACACCGCCGGCCGCATTGACCGTCTCGGGCACGCCCTGTCGCTGTGGTCCCGCATCACGGTCGCTAGCAAGGACCCGCCGCAGCCGCTTTTTTCTGCGCGTCCGGTCGTCCAAGGTGAAGTGGACGAATCAACCCTGTGATGAAGTCGACTGCCTGCCAGCGGTGAGGTGGCAGGCGGCATCGATGAACACCATTATTCGCCGAGCTTGGATAGCGGCACCTCTATCACGCTGAGAGCCTGTTATGCTGGTCCAGCGTTTGATCGCAGTCTTGATCCATGCGAGCAGCTTGTGAGGGATGCAATCGAACGAGGCGCTGCTCCCACAGCCGTCGCAGGCCCTCCATCAGAGCTTCACGCTTAGCCTGATCCGGCGCAATTGTATTGAGGAGATCTCCCAACACGGCTTCGCCCTCAATCCGCATCAGCAGATTAAACAAGTCGTGTGAAATTCGTACACTGTCACTGCTGAAGTGGGTCGTGCTGATCTCGCAGTGAGTCTCCCGACGATCTGGCGCTTTGTAAGCGCGGGTTTGATGGAGGGACACATAGGGCGGCAACGAAACCGCAAGCGCAGTCCAATCCTGCAGCGTTGCAGTCCGCTTTTTTACCAGGAAGGGCCCGACCACAAGTCCATCCAGCTCTGTCGTCAGAAAGGTGGCAATCGCGTCTGCAACCGAATCCACGATCGGTTCGGCATTGTTGTTAAAGGACGTATTGAGCAGAATTGGAGTGCCTGTGCGCTTCTTGAACGCATTGATGACCTCCCAGTACGCGGGATTGGCGTTGCGCGATACTGTTTGCAGGCGAGCGGTACCGTCGACGTGCGTGATGGCACCGAGCAAGGCGCGCTTTGAGTCACGCACGCGAACGACGAAATTCATGAATGGAAATTCGTGCCTACCGTCCGGGAGGTCGAAAAATTCGCTCGCATCCTCCTCCAGCACAGATGGCGCGAAGGGCCGATAGCCTTCGCGCTTCTTGACCATCGCATTGATCCGGTCCTTGTTTGCGGCGGGCCGAGGGTCGGCAAGAATGCTGCGGTTGCCCAGCGCACGTGGCCCAAACTCCGAACGACCCTGCACCCAGCCGATCACGGCGCCGTTGGCGATCCAGTCGGCTGCACTGCTTGCCACGTCATCAGAGCGTTCAACCTCGAGATGTCCGGCCCATGCATTCAGTTCCTGTTGCACGGCGCGCTCGCTCCCGAGATCAGGACCCCAATAGACCCCCTGCAGTCGCTCACACGGCGCGGGGCGGCCCATCTCGTTAGAGACTATCAGCGCAGCTCCCAATGCGCAGCCAGCGTCGTGAGACGCGGGTTGCACGAAAATGTCTTCGAAAAGCCCTGAATACAGCAGCTTACCGTTCATCGTGCAGTTGTGGGCCACCCCCCCCGCCAGGCACAACCGCTTCATGCCGGTGGCCTCACGGTGATGCCGGAGAATGTGGAACACGATCCGCTCAAGCGCTTCCTGCAGTGACGCACTCACATCTCGATGCTGCTGGGTGAAGGGCATTCCCTTTCGCCTGACCTCGATATTGCGGAGCAACGCCGGACCGATGCGGTCGAGGTGAACACGGTAGCCACCGCCGTTGGCGGAGAGCTCGTAGAACTGCTCGAAGAGCTCGCGATAGGGAGCGGGGTCGCCGTAGGGCGCGAGTCCCATTACCTTATACTCGTCGAACAAGCCGTAGCCGAGATAGCGGATCGTCTCGAGATAAAACAGCCCAAGAGAATTGTTCTCGGGGAAAGCCTCGAGTTGCGTAATTTCTGTGCCAGACCCTACCGCCAAGAGGCCCGATAGGAAATCACCAGAGCCATCAATCGCTAGAATGAGACTTTGTTCGAAGCCCGACATTGCAAAGGCGCTCACGGCGTGCGCCTGATGATGACTTACGAATGAAATACGCGAACTGTCCAACTTAGTGCCGAACTCACGCGTTAACAGATCCTGCACCAACGTTTTAGCATCCAACGGAATGGAGAGAATGTCCGGGTGGGATGCGGACATACCTTCAAGCATGGCGTTGGCATAGGGCTCGCTGGCGTAGAGCGCGACACGATCAATGTCGTTGAGCTGAACCCCCGCCGCTGACAGACAGTATTGAATCGAACGAATTGGGAGCTTGTTGGAGTGTTTCATCCGATTGAGGCGTTCCTCTTCGACGGCTGCTATCACCCGTCCGTCTCGGACGAGCACCGCGGCGCCATCGTGCATAAAGGCGTTCCGAAGCTCGAATCGGTTTTCATGGACTTGGTCAAGTCCGCCGCTAATTCCTAGACACAGCATTTCTTTCTCCACATAGTGACGGGCAAGCCAAATTGGCCTGCCTCAGACCGTTTCCAACTAAATAGGCCGCGTTGTCGCTTGCAGCTGCAACCGCCTGTCAGGCATCACCGGCATCAAAGAACGCCTCATAAGGGTCCGCCTGAATCAACATGAGATGCTTCGATCGTGGCGCCTGCCATTCCATGACGCCGAGAGCTTGGCTGGATCATCGAATCTTGAGCGGCTGCTGACTTGCATGCCGGCGATGCCGTTTTCATCTGCAGCACGAACTTGTGACGCGGGCTGCCTATATCCTTGCGAAGGGGCGGCTGTTGACGAATAATGCCGCGCCGTGAACTGGCCCGATTTCATTCCCCGAAAGACCGTCGCACAGGCGACTGACATGTGCTGCACTGTCCGCCTGCTTCCCGGTCGCACATCCGATAACTCCTTCGCTTGTGCAGGAGGCCGCATCGCGTCATTCGTCGGCCAAACATGGCACCGACTGGAAGCCCGGCAATACCGCGTAGATGTAAAGTGCGCTGATGTTGTATGGTAGCGCTGCCGGCCGGGTCTCCAATCCGCTGCCCAAACGAGCGGACTGCCTGCGGCAAAAAGCCCGCCACAAGCAGAATCGCGCTGGGCAGCTGGCTCGCCTGCAAGACTTCGCAGCTCAGGAACATTGGGGACGACTAGCGTCGAACCGCCGACATGATCGGCCAGTTGCAACTCACTTCTCGGCACGACCTCCACTGCACGTCAGGGCGCATGGAAGATTTTCTCCTTTGGATGGGTGACCGGTGCGGACGTGCTTTTGTCCATGCAAGATTTCCGAAGAGTTATGAAATCGTTTGTTTCGATCAAAGTCATCCACGCTATGAATAGCTGCCGGACATGCGCTTCAAAGGGGCTTCAGGCTTCCCGGATGGCTACTCCGATTCGAAGCGCGTGGCATTCCATGCGCTCTATGACAACATTTTTCAGCAAAGGGTATGAGAGCAAACCCACACTTCTTTTTCAGAAGTCGCTTCGAAGCAGCCGAGGCCTTGATGGGCTTCTTCACCAAGTTCGGCGATGGTGCCGCAGACATTCTTCCTTTTTCCGGGCTGAGCAAGCGCAGAGTTCGCGCCTTGGCAGTGTGTCTGGGCGCTCCGTCTGATCTTATTGAAAAGATCCCGACCGCCGACCTGGAGAACCTCGTCCCGGTCTCACATACGATGAGATTGACGACTTCCTCGAAGGCCAAGAGATCAACGAAGCGGCGCACAGGCGTATACTTCATGCGCATTCCAGCACAGCCCATAAGCGAGCGCTTCCCGTCACAACGATTGCCATGACGGGTTCGATATTTAGGCATCGGCAATAGCGTCTCAACATACACGATCGATGGGCTTGCCGCAGTTAGGCAGCTAGCGGCCTGAATTACCGCTGGAGCGAAGCGCTGCTCTTTCAGCCCGCATGCGGTCATGAGGTTGACAGTGTCGGCACGTATCGCCGAGGCCGGCACGCGAACTCATTCTCCCTGAATGCCTGCTCTATCGATCTTCCGCAGCGTACCCACTTGACCGGTCGCTTCGACATTCCAGGCACCTGGATTGTAGCCGATCCTTGCCGCTCTCCTTCGGCCGGTCGCAATGCTAGACGTGCGGCCGTTACGCTATGCAGAGCTGGTTGTCAGATGCGTGATGCGAAACGTGAGATGCAGCTCCAGTTTTGGCGATGGCGGGCTCGCCGCATTGTTGATATCATCCGCACAGAACAGGCGCGCAAATGACATCGGATTCAGAGAAGGCTGAGGCGGTCGAGCAGTTACTTGATACACCTGACCTTGCAACCGCACTGGAAAGCGAACAGTTCAAGAAATTCCTCGACCAGGTGCCGATCGCCATAGCCGTTTCGGACCTTGCCGGTGAAGAGCGCGTGGTCTACGCCAATCCGGAATTCGAGAAACTCTCAGGCCTGATGGCCGCCAGGCTCACCCAAGAAAACTGGGCGGCCCTTTTAGGCACGGGCCTCCATCAGCAAAAGGACAGGCCGCTAGCCGAGGCGGTGGTCGAGGGAACCGATTTGGTCGGCACCTTCAGGCTGGAGCGCGGCGAGGACAAACCCGCGATCGTCGACGTTTATTCCAACGTGATCGAAGACGACAACGGTAAGGTTTGCTTCCGACTGGTGGCCCTGGTCGACGTATCGGCTCACGGCGAGGCGGGAGATCAGCGCTCGGCCGAGGAGCGTGTCAGCGAGAAAGACACGCTGCTGCGCGAACTGCAGCACCGGGTGAAGAACAACCTGCAGATGATCACCGCGCTGATCCGGCTGGAAAGCCGCAACGCGACCGAGGCCGACCGGAGACGGTTTGAGCGGCTCGCCGGTCGCGTCGACGCTCTGGCGATCCTCTACCAGACGCTAACGGCCGACGAGCCGAAGGAGGAGGTCGATCTTGGCGTCTATCTCAGCCAGATCGCGTCCGCGGTGATGAGCTCGCATGCAGTCGAGGGGATCCGGCTGGATATGAAGGTGGATACATATCCCGTGTCAATAAACGTCGCCATGCCGGCCGGGCTGGTCGTAAACGAATTGCTGACCAATTCACTAAAGCATGCGTTCCGGGGCCGCGATGGCGGCACGATAACACTGCACAGCGTCGTCGATGGCGACGGCTGCCGGGTTATGGTGGCGGACGACGGAATCGGCCTGCCGGAAGGCGAGGTGTGGCCCAAACCAGGCAAGCTCGGAGCGCTGATCGCGCGATCGCTGACCGAGAACGCCAAGGCGCAGCTAGCCGTCGAGTCCAGCGCCAACAAAGGGACGAAGGTGACCATCGTTTTCAAGCGGTCGGCGGCAGCAAGCTGAACGGTTGCTGTCGAACTAGCAGGCTGGCGGCTGGCTTCATGTCGCGGCTTTGAGCAGGTGGCTGCAAATAGGCTAGGTCGCCCTTCACGGCCTGTTTCACATGGTCGAGGTCTTCCATTATGCTCCAGGCTTGCTGCTTCTGACTTCGGCGGCCAGTCCATCCCCACCTAGCGGAAGGCACTCCCGCCTGATTACGTTGCGGCTTGAGTCTTGACGGCGGGGGCACCTGACGCCTTCGCGCTCATCACGCGCGGGCCGGCAATTCAGCAGCGAGTCATCGCTTGGCCAATCTTGCCGAGGACGAAGGTCTAACCTACAAATAAAATTGGTCCGACCGTTCGTGGCCGGAGGTAACCGCGAATTTGCGCTATCGGGACAGGAGAGCAGTGCTGTAGGCAAACCGCGATGCGTGCATTCGTTCGATTGGTTCTACGATTATCCTGACGCCTGGGGTGACCAGTTGCACCAGTATTTCCTACTACGCGCAATCTTTGTAGGGTCATGTGCAGATCATCGCGGCCCGCCAAGACATCGGAAAACTGATCGACGATCCTTCAACCCCTGAGATATTGCGCGCCCGAATGGCATCGGCGGCCGCCATATAATAGTTTGCGGCAAAGACGGCCGCGATCGAACGGCTGAGGACGCGCTCGCCAACAGATTGCGCGACAGACGATGGGGTGGATACCGCGGATACGACGCCTGGTTCGATGCTCCGATCAACAACGCGAAGCTCGCCGCGACTTCCGTCTACAGCGATTCGGTTCAAAGGCTTGGCGCGTTGGACAAAGCTCGCCGCGCCGAAGCGCGATGCATAGAAGCCGGGATAAGTCGCCCGAACACAAGTCGAACAAGCGAAGTGGTCGACCGTTTCGTCCTCCCCGGGGACGAGCCGGTTGCTCTGGCCTGGGGCGACCTGATGGGTCTTGCGGAGCACCGTCTCCAGCATGGCGATCAGGTCTTCGGGAAGTATGGCCTCATTCTGCACAGACGGTTTTGCGTGGCTGTTACGGATGCCGGCGGGCACGGTGGCGATATGGCGGTCCTTTCGATCGAGCGGCTCGCCACGCTGCGTATAATTCCACGCCAGGGAGGAGAGACGGCGCTCGATCGTCGCCACAGAGTTTGGTTTCTTGTCTCCTGTAACCTTTCTGGATGCACAGGCCGTGATGTAGAGGCCGACGGTCTGCGGATCAGGCGGCAACACCTCCGAGGTGCTGCCGGCGCGCCCAGGCGCAAAAAATCCACTCTCGACCGAGCGGCGTCAGACCGGTATTCTTATGGATGTTCATCCGGTCCCCCTGGAGTCACTGAAGCTTCGACAATCTCAGCTTTCCCGGTTCGGACCGGATGGACAAGCTACTGAAAGCTCACAACTAGCTACCAATGCGATCAGCTTTCGGGCTATCGGGCGCATCCAGGGAGGATGGGTATGTTCTTGGCTAACGGGCTCAAGCTGCGGGACCGCGGGTGCACGCTGGCACTGATGTTGGCGATTATATGTGTATGTGCGCCTGCACTGGCGGCAAACGCGTCGGATCAGGCGTGCCGGTCCATCGCCAAGCTCAAAATTCCAAGCGTGATCTTTACCGAGGCTAGCCTTCAAAAGCCGCAGGAGATCCCCGCAGATCCCTTCACTGCATTCACCGGCGCCTCGCCTCAGGCGGTAAAAGTGGGCGGGCACTGCCTTGTCCGAGGTGTTATCGGGAAACGCCAGGGGGTCGATGGTCGATCATATGGCACCCGGTTTGAGGTGCGTCTTCCGACGACCTGGAACGACATGTTCCTTTTCCAGGGCGGCGGCGCAGTTGATGGCTTCCTGGCGCCGGCCGTCGGGACCATTCCTTGCCGGAACTCGACCGCGGCTCCCGGGCTCTTGCGCGGCTACGCTGTTGTAAGCATGGATGGCGGGCACCCAAGCCCCGATCCGGCTTTCGGGGTCGATCAAGCCGCACGCATTGATTTTGCGTACGCCTCCATTGGCAAAGTCACTTCGGTCTCGAAGCAGGTGATTGCAAAGTTCTATGGGGCGGCTCCGAAAAAGTCGGTGTTCATGGGATGCTCGAATGGCGGTCGTGAGGCGTTGATAGCGGCTCAGCGATATCCGCTCGAGTTCGACGGCATTGTTGCAGGTAGCCCGGGTTTTCGTCTCAGTGCCGCCAACATTGCCGAAGCCTGGGATACTCGCCAGTACATGAGCATCGCTCCCAAGGATGAGGCCGGCCATCCCATTCTGTCCCGCGCCTTCTCCCAGCAGGATCTGAACATCGTCGCCAAGGCGGTTCTCGCTGCCTGTGATGCCCGCGATGGCATTGAGGATGGCGTCATCAACGCCTGGCAGCAGTGCCGGTTCGACCCAAAGGTCCTGTCCTGCCAAGGCGATAAGACGGACAGCTGCCTCACGGCTGGTCAAGTGCAGGCCATGAGCCGCGCGTTCGCGGGTCCGGAAAGCTCCGATGGCGAAAAGCTTTACAGCGATTGGCCATATGATACGGGCGTTGCGGGCGCGGACTGGAGAATGTGGAAGCTGGGCAATTCCCCCACTTCCCAGTCGGATGCAAATAACATCGTTCTGGGAGCCCGCTCGCTTCAATACTACTTCATGACGCCCCCGGCGCCGAATTTTGACCCCCTGAAGTTCGACTTCGACAAGGATCCGGCACGCGTTGCGGATACGGCCAAGCTCAATGATGCGACCGGCACGTATCTCGCCAGCTTCGCTGCCCACGGTGGAAAGCTGCTCTTGTTTCAGGGACTTTCCGATCCGGTCTTCTCAGCCAACGATCTGGTGCGCTGGTACAAGCAAGTCGTCGAGGTCACAAGCGGCGGCGATTTGGAAGCGACTCGCCGTTTCGTGCGCATGTTCATAATCCCGGGGATGACCCACTGCGGCGATGGCCAAGCCTTCGACGACTTTGATCCTTTGGCCGCCATCGAGGGCTGGATAAACCAAGACAAGGCTCCGGATTCTCTCGCGGCTGGCAGCAAGGCATTCCCCGGCAAGCACCAGCCGATCTGCGCTTATCCCACTCAAGCTGCCTATGGCGGTAAGGGAAATCCCGATGAGATCGCGAGCTATTCGTGTCGGGGATAAGAGACCTCGTCATTTGTTCGCTTCAATCTGCGCGCATTCCCGGAACAGGTCTCCCGGACCAAGGATCGGTTGGAAAAGCTAAACCCGGAATTTGTGGGCCGTGCCATAACGCAGTTGATGATCATGCCTGACTACGAAGCGTCGGCCGCCGATAGTCTGGACACAGCGCTCGCTGTGCTCGATGAGGTAATTGTTATCGCCTGAGATCTGACCGCCTCATCCCAGCGGACAAAACGGGGGCATCAGAGCCCGGACGCCTTGGTGAGATTTACGCGGAAACGATCGCGCCGGCGCTGATAATTTCGCGTCATCTCCGCGGAGGCATGGCCGAGCTGTTTTTGCACATAGCGTTCGTCGACCTCGGCCGACGAGGCGAGGCCGGCGCGCAGTGAGTGGCCGGCGAATTTCTTGGCCCGTTCGCCCTCCGACAGATCGCCGCGCACGCCGGCGGCGAGCGCCGTGCGCTTGACCAGGCGTGCGACCTCCTGGTCGTTCAAGCGATCGGCACCGACGGCTCTGCCTTGACCAGCAACGCGCCGAAACAGCGGTCCGTGCGCAATGCGCGCCAGTCTTAGCCAGGTCTGCAGAGCGACCACAGGGCAGGTGGCGTCGGAGGAGCCGCGGCCGATTTCGACCTCGCGCCAGCCGGTTTTGCCGCGCAATGTGACAAGCAGACCCTTATCGGCAAAAATCTCGACCCAGCCGCGCCCGTCCTCGGTCTGATCCCTGCCGACGTCGAGGCCGACGATTTCGGATCGGCGAAGGCCGCCGGCGAGACCCAAAAGCAGCATGGCGCGGTCGCGCAGACCACGCAGCGTGCCGCGGTCGAGGGTCTCGAACATGCGATCAGATCCTCGGGCAGGATCGCTTCCTTCTGCCGGGGAGGGGAGGCGTGGGTGTTGCGAACGCCAGCCATCACCGTGGCGATATGCCGGTCCTTGCGGTCCAGCGGCTGGCCGCGCTGGGCAAAATTCCAGGAGAGCGACGAAAGCCGGCGCTCGATGGTTGAAACGGTGTTGGGCTTTTTGTCGCCAGTGGCCGTACCTGACGCGCAGGCGGCGATATAGAGCCCGACGACCTCAGGATCGGGCGGGAACATCTCGATGCCTTGGCGCCGGCACCAGCTCGAAAAATGCTTCCAGTCGGCTGCGTAGGCGCGGCGCGTGTTGGCCGAACTCGCCGCCTCGATATAATCGCGCGCGCGGCCGGCGAGCGCCTCAAGATGCGCAGGCAGGCTGGGATTGGCAATGGCTGGAAGGGGAGGGGACGAGGCTAGGTCGGCATCGCCCATCTGCATGACGATATCGATGATGTCGGGCAAAGCCGCGGCGCTTTGTGTGTGAAGCTTGTCCGAAATTCGTAGCATGTTTCGGACATCTTGACCGTCACTTCGTCCGAAATCGGACCACAGATTTCGGACAAAGCCCCGGCATCAACCCGCCAATATCTCGATCTGCCGTCGCCGCTGCAAACGTCGCCTGTGAGAGGCGAGCCGCCTCTAAACTGGTCGTATATCCCGATTGATAATAAGAATGTAGTCAACTTCCATATTTTAGAGGGCACGCATGCTGCCACTCAACCGGCCTGATCACCACACAAAGTGAGGAAGAACCTGGTTAGGTGCAAAGCGACAATTGCCTCGACAGCGGGTCCCGGAAGGTTTATGCTGCCCAATCTTACCGCAATCCGAAATGGCGATTGAGTACCTTCACGAGTGAAGGGATTCCCGCGGTCTTAGAGATGAGTTGTCGAATGGCGCGAAGTCGCACAGAATCGCGAAGTCGCACAGAATCGTGTGTTTGATACCGATCAGGATCGCGAGCTATTTCAGGCGCAGAGAGGTCTTGCGCCCGATGCACGAGTTGCTCCCGGTCCAACGGAAGTGAATGGGGTGGAACTGCTTTGTCGACCAAATTGTTGACGGAACGTCCGGCGCCCATTGTTGCTACATGTCTGGATTCTTGGGGCGTTTTGGATGATGCAATCCACCATCTCACTCCAAAGGGCAGTGGAATCTGGAACAATGTCGCTTTTGTACGCAGGACATCCTTCGCGCCCGATTGGCATATTGTCTTTAACTCTGCTTCTATTTTTGGGCTCCCTGTTGATATCGAGGCGAGTCCAAACAGGACAATTTTTGCAATCGGCGAACCGCCGACGAAAGCTCATCGCGCATTTCATGAAGGGCAAGGGAAAAATACCATCGTCCTGACGTCTGACGCAGAGCTGGCTGCTCGGCAGAATGCAGAGCGCCGATTCGTTTTGTCTCCACCTATCACTCGGTCTTGGTCTGTAACAAAGACATATGACCAACTTCTGGTCAGCGAAGTCGTGGACAAGCCGCTTCGGCTCTCATGGATTACCAGTAACATCGCCCTGCTTAAAGGGCATCGATATCGGCTGGCGTTTCTGGAACGGCTGAGAGAGGAGCTCGATTTTGACCTGTTCGGCCGAGGTTTTCGGCTGATTGGAGATAAATGGGACGCACTCGCACCGTACCGTTACAGTATAGCTTTCGAGAATACTCGTGCTGATTACTATTTTACAGAGAAGCTTATGGACTGCTTCGTTGCTGAAACAATGCCGATCTATTACGGCAGCCCGGCAATCACGAGGTTCTTCCCTTCCGACTCAATGGTTCTGATTGACCCAGAGGACAAGAACGTAATCCAAAAAATTCAAGAAATCATCGACTCGGACCTCTGGAAGGAGCGTCGCGGCGCAATACAAGAGGCGAAGCGGTTGGTTCTTGAGAAATACAATACGTTTGCTTATCTCGCGGGCTTCATCGAAAGCGTTCACGATAAACCCTTACCGCCGGAAGTTATACACATCGGTTCGCCTGCGGTCGATTTTGGGACAGACGAATGAAGTACTCCAACGCTCGCTTCGCGTGCCCGGCGGTTGGTGGTCTGGCGAGATCGGTACGGAGCGCTCGGCGGAGAATGCCTACCTGCGCAGACGGGCCAGCACGGGCGCACGAGGTCATGCGCCCCCGGCTGCCGCTGATCAGACGAACTGGGGAAGGCCAGGAACGGAATTGAGGACCTCGTCCACGAGTTCGTCGCCGGCATGTTCCTTGGCGAAGGCGATCGTCTCGTTGGCGATGGCGGCGATCTTTAGAATGCTGAGACCCTCACTCATCAATTGCTGGCCGAGCCCCATGAGGCCGCCTCCGCCCTCTGGGTCGTTGCCATGATACTTCGCCACTAATTCCGAAGCTCCGGGAATGGCCGCGATCATGCGCGCAACGGGACCGTCGGCCGCGTGGCGTTGCAGGAAACCCAGCATTAACCCAACGGCCTTCTCTGCGAGAGCCGGGCCGATGCCGGCACCAGTGGCGATGCGCGATAAGAATTCTTCCATGGCAGGGTTCGTCTCTCTTTAATGAGGTTTACACGGGGCCGGTCCGGCGCCCAAAGCGCCCTTGGCCGAACCACAATTGAACTCCACAAAAATAGGCCGGCGGAAGTGCTATTGCAACTGCGCGTAAAACCGCCTCTGTCAACGCAAGCTGCGTCGGACGTGCGTATTTCGCAAAAACGGGACAGTCGTTCCGCTAAATCGCGGACAGCAGTTTCACTAATTCGCGGACAGCAGGATGGGGTCGGCGCTCGGTTGCCTGGTTGAAGTCATTTGCGATTGATTTCGCCGTTTTCGGCGCCGGTCAAGGGCGGCGGTGTTTTTTGCTTTCTCATGCTGTCGCCTTCGAGGGTGATGCGATGGGCGTTGTGGATGATCCGGTCGAGAATGGCGTCGGCTATTGTCGGCTCCGCGAATGCTTCATGATGCACCTTTCCTTGATCGCCTGGTCCGTTGCAGTCGGCGTTGAAGTTGATCGATCTGGTCGCTGGAAAGGTTTCCGCTTGGCCGCGGGCGTCACCATTTCTTTCCCACAAGATCCTTCAACGCGGCATTGTCGAGCATGGCGTCGGCCAAAAGCCGCTTCAGCCGCGTGTTCTCGTCCTCCAGAGCCTTCAGTCGCCGAGCCTCGGAGACATCCATCCCGCCGAAGCGGGCCTTCCAGTTGTAAATCGAGGCGTCGCTGACCCCGTGCTTGCGGCACAGATCGGCAACCGATACCCCGGCCTCATGTTCCTTCAAAATTCCGATGATCTGCTCTTCAGAGAAGCGGCTACGTTTCATGTCCTGGTCCTCTCGATGGGCCAGAACGAACTTCAAACCGGATTAGATAAGAGGGGCAAGGTCAAGGTCGATGACTCAACTGTTGTGTGGGGAGAGCTCTTACTTCTCATTCGCTCCAAATGCGGACGCGGCGCACGAGCTCGGAAGTTGAGATCCCGTAGCGATCGTGAAGCGTCGGCAGCGCGCCAGCGTCGAGGAACTCGTCGGGCAGGGCGATCTGGCGAAAGACTGGGGTCACTCTCTCGCGCATCAGCAGCGCGGCAACGCCTTCGCCAAGGCCACCAATGATGGTGTGGTTCTCCGCCGCCACCACCAGCCGTCCCGAACGGCGCGCGGCAGCGAGTATCGCCTCCGTATCCAGAGGTTTGATCGTCGGAACGTGCAGAACGGCGCAGCCGATCCTGTCGGCTTCAAGCGCCTTCGCGGCCTCCAGCGCGCGCATGGTCATCAGGCCGCTGGAAATGAACAATACGTCCGCGCCCTCGCGCAGCATTCGCGCCTTGCCGATTTCAAATGTATAGTCGTCTTCGTCGAGCACGACAGGAACCTTACCGCGCGAAAGCCGCATGTAGACCGGCCCGTTGTAGTCCGCGATCGCCTCCGTGGCCTGTTCGATGTCGAGCGCGTCGCAAGGGTCGATGATCGTCAGGTTCGGCATCCCGCGGAAAATCGCGATGTCCTCCGTCGCCTGGTGGCTGGGGCCGTAGCCGGTCGTCAGCCCCGGTAAGGCGCAGACGATCTTCACATTGAGTT